>NZ_JBIUWJ010000048.1:0-37011 GCF_044743405.1 Pseudomonas sp. NPDC087626 | reverse complement strand
GCCGACCCGGGTGTGGTGCAGCATTTGATCGATACTCACAAGACCATGAACGTCGCGTAAGCGCGGTTCTCGAGTCACCAAAAGCCCCGCCGGCATTGCGCCGAGCGGGGCTTTTTCGTAGGTGTGGGCGTTTACACATTTGCGTTGTGAACTCGGAGCGCTCGACCGATAAACGCCTGTGCAAGCACCGGGCGAATAAATATCGACCTGCCTGTGGGGCGTTTCCGGGCGTTACCTCGGCGCTGAAATGTGTAACCGCTGGCTGAATTTCGGGGCGATGGGAAACGAAAGGCCCCGTTTTAGGGCCTTTGAAGCGGGTATGAAAAATATGACATTACGCTGCGCTTGCCGGATTAGAAGGGTTTGCCAATAATAGGCCCGCAATTTGCAACATAGATCGGTTCAATGTCTTTTGCTCTTGCATAAACTTCAAGGGCTGTCAATGTGCTCAAACCTGTTTCTCGGTGCTTCTGTAATTTGTTGTCGCATTGAAGAAATATCGACTTCGGGCCTGTCGTTAGAATGCCGATCACTCGCTCGTCGTTGTCCGCGTTGAAAACAACGCGCGCCGACCAGGACGCAGCAACGTTTTTTACGTTTAACCCATTCGCATATTGGGCTGATGCTCACTCTGCCGTTTTCGCCCTTTACCGATGGAGTCCTAAGATGAAGAAACTCGTGCTTCTTGGCGCCCTGGCACTGTCCGTGCTGTCCCTGCCAACGTTCGCCGATGAAAAGCCTCTGAAAATTGGTATCGAGGCGGCTTACCCTCCGTTCGCGTCCAAGTCGCCGGACGGCAGCATCGTTGGTTTCGACTACGACATCGGCAACGCCTTGTGCGAAGAGATGAAGGTCAAGTGCGTTTGGGTCGAGCAAGAGTTCGACGGCCTGATCCCGGCACTCAAGGTGCGCAAGATCGACGCCATCCTGTCGTCCATGTCGATCACCGAAGATCGCAAGAAGTCCGTGGACTTCACCAACAAGTACTACAACACCCCGGCACGCCTGGTGATGAAGGCCGGCACTCAGGTTGGCGACAACCTGGCCGAGCTCAAGGGCAAGAACATCGGTGTGCAGCGCGGTTCGATTCACGAGCGTTTCGCTCGTGAAGTCCTGGCCCCGCTGGGTGCGGAAATCAAGCCATACGGTTCGCAGAACGAGATCTACCTGGACGTGGCTGCCGGTCGCCTCGACGGCACCGTGGCAGACGCTACCCTGTTGAATGATGGCTTCCTGAAAACCGACGCTGGCAAAGGCTTCGCGTTTGTTGGCCCGGCCTTCACCGATGTCAAATACTTCGGCGACGGCGTGGGTATCGCAGTACGCAAGGGTGATGCGTTGAAAGACAAGATCAACACCGCGATCACTGGCATTCGCGAGAATGGCAAGTACAAGCAAATCCAGGACAAGTACTTCGACTTCGACATTTACGGCAAGTAAATCGTCGCAGCGACAAGTCCGAAATGGCGCAAGCAACAGGATCTCTGAGGTTTGCGCCATTTTTTCATCCCAATTTTCGAGGACCTGAATCATGTTGAAAGGCTACGGGGCTGTCATCCTCGATGGCGCATGGCTGACGCTTCAGCTCGCCTTGTCGTCCATGGCCTTGGCCATTGTTCTGGGTCTGATCGGGGTCGCATTGCGCCTGTCGCCGGTACGCTGGCTGGCCTGGCTGGGCGATCTGTACTCCACGGTGATCCGCGGTATTCCCGACCTGGTACTGATCCTGCTGATTTTCTACGGCGGTCAGGACCTGCTCAACCGCGTGGCGCCGTTGCTTGGTTATGACGACTACATCGACCTGAATCCGCTGGTCGCCGGTATCGGCACCCTGGGTTTCATCTTCGGTGCGTACCTGTCGGAAACTTTCCGTGGTGCCTTCATGGCGATCCCCAAGGGGCAGGCCGAAGCGGGCATGGCCTACGGCATGAGCAGCTTCCAGGTGTTCTTCCGAGTCCTGGTACCACAGATGATTCGCCTGGCGATTCCCGGCTTTACCAACAACTGGCTGGTATTGACCAAGGCCACTGCGCTGATTTCGGTGGTGGGTCTGCAAGACATGATGTTCAAGGCCAAGCAGGCGGCAGATGCCACCCGCGAGCCTTTCACCTTCTTCCTCGCGGTGGCGGCAATGTACCTGGTGATCACCAGTGTCTCGTTGCTGGCATTGCGTCACCTTGAGAAGCGCTACTCGGTAGGCGTAAGGGCGGCTGATCTATGATCTTCGACTACAACGTCATCTGGGAGGCACTGCCGCTGTACCTCGGCGGCCTGCTGACCACTTTGAAACTGCTCGGGCTGTCGCTGTTCTTCGGCCTGCTGTGCGCCTTGCCCCTGGGCTTGATGCGGGTGTCCAAGCAGCCGGTCATCAACATGACCGCCTGGCTCTACACCTACGTGATCCGCGGCACGCCGATGCTGGTGCAGCTGTTCCTGATCTACTACGGCCTGGCCCAGTTCGAAGCCGTGCGCGAGAGCTTCCTCTGGCCATGGTTGTCGAGCGCGACCTTCTGCGCGTGCCTGGCCTTTGCCGTCAACACCAGCGCCTACACCGCCGAAATCATCGCCGGCAGCCTGCGGGCCACGCCCAATGGCGAGATCGAGGCAGCCAAGGCCATGGGCATGTCGCGCTTCAAGATGTACAAGCGCATCCTGCTGCCATCGGCCTTGCGCCGGGCGCTGCCGCAGTACAGCAACGAAGTGATCATGATGCTGCAGACCACCAGTCTGGCGTCCATCGTCACCCTGATCGACATCACCGGTGCCGCGCGTACCGTCAACGCCCAGTACTACCTGCCGTTCGAAGCCTACATCACCGCCGGCGTGTTCTACCTGTGCCTGACGTTTATCCTGGTGCGCCTGTTCAAGATGGCCGAGCGCCGCTGGCTGGGCTACATGGCCCCACGGAAGCACTGATATGGAACGTATTGACCATCAGTTGCCGTGGAGCCACCTGGGTAGCGAGCGCCATGTTTCGGTGTTCCGCTTCGGCGCTGGCGAGCGCAAGGCCTATATCCAGGCCAGCCTGCACGCCGACGAATTGCCGGGGATGCGCACGGCCTGGGAGCTGAAAAAGCGCTTGGGCGAACTCGAAGCCCAAGGTGCCCTCAACGGGGTGATCGAGCTGGTACCGGTGGCCAACCCGCTGGGCCTTGGGCAGTTGCTCCAGGGCAACCACCAAGGTCGTTTCGAGGCGGGCAGCGGCAAGAATTTCAACCGTGATTTCGTCGAGTTGAGTGCGCCGGTGGCCGCGCAGCTCGAAGGTCGCCTGGGGGATGATCCGCACGCCAATGTCCAGTTGATCCGCCAGGCCATGAGTGATGCGCTGGCCGCATTGCCCGCGCCCAGCAGTCAATTGCAGGGCATGCAGCGGATCTTGCTGAGCCATGCCTGCACCGCCGACGTGGTGCTGGACCTGCATTGCGACGCCGAAGCCGCGCTGCACATGTATGCCTTGCCGCAGCACTGGCCGCAGTGGCGTTCGCTGGCCGCGCACTTGAATGTGCGGGTCGGGTTGCTGGCGGAAGACTCCGGCGGCAGCTCCTTTGATGAAGCCTGCTCGTTGCCGTGGCTGCGTTTGGCCCGGCAGTTTCCCCAGGCGCAGATTCCCCTGGCATGCCTGGCGACCACCATCGAGCTGGGCGGTCAGGCAGACACTGGGCGTGCCCAGGCCGAAGCTCACGCCGAGGGCATCCTGGCGTTCCTTGCCGAGCAGGGCCTGATCAAGGGCCAATGGCCGGCCCCATTGCACGAAGCCTGCGAAGGGCTGCCGTTCGAAGGCACCGAGCTGCTGTTTGCGCCGCATCCGGGTGTGGTGAGTTTCTTGCGTGAGCCGGGCGAGTGGGTCGAGGCCGGTGAGCAGATTTTTGAAGTGATTGATCCTTTGGCTGATCGGGTCAGCACCGTGTGTGCTGGTACGGCCGGCGTGCTGTTTGCCGTTGAACGGCTGCGGTATGCCCAACCCGGTTTCTGGCTGGCCAAGGTGGCGGGGCGCGAAGCGCTGCGTCACGGGCGCTTGCTCAACGACTGACTGTTTTTGTGAGAACCGACAGCATGTACAAACTTGAAGTCCAAGACCTGCATAAACGCTATGGCAGTCACGAAGTGCTCAAGGGCGTGTCCCTGAAGGCAGCGGCAGGCGATGTGATCAGCATCATCGGCTCCAGTGGCTCCGGCAAAAGTACCTTCCTGCGCTGCATCAACCTGCTGGAGCAGCCGCACGCGGGCAAGATCCTGCTCAACAACGAAGAGTTGAAGCTGGTGGCCGGCAAGGACGGCGCGATGAAGGCGGCCGACCCCAAGCAACTGCAACGCATGCGTTCGCGCCTGTCGATGGTGTTCCAGCATTTCAACCTGTGGTCGCACATGACCGCGCTGGAAAACATCATGGAAGCGCCCGTGCACGTGTTGGGCATGTCCAAGGCCCAGGCGCGGGAAAAGGCCGAGATGTACCTGGCCAAGGTCGGCGTGTCCCATCGCAAGGACGCCTACCCGGGCCATATGTCCGGTGGCGAGCAACAGCGCGTGGCGATTGCCCGGGCGCTGGCGATGGAGCCTGAGGTGATGCTGTTCGATGAACCGACTTCGGCGCTCGACCCGGAGCTGGTTGGCGACGTGCTCAAGGTCATGCAGGCCCTGGCCCAGGAAGGCCGGACCATGGTGGTGGTGACCCACGAAATGGGTTTTGCCCGGGAAGTCTCGAACCAGTTGGTGTTCCTGCACAAAGGTGTGGTCGAGGAAAGTGGTAACCCGCGCGAAGTGCTGGTCAATCCACAGTCCGAACGCCTGCAGCAATTCCTCTCCGGCAGCTTGAAATAGTCAAGGCTGCTGTCTCGCCCTGTAGGAGCGAGCTTGCTCGCGAAGATCGTCAACGATAACGCGGGAAGCCTGATGCTCCGTGGCGTTCTCAGGTTTTTCGCGAGCAAGCTCGCTCCTACAGAGGAGCGGGTCTTCATCGTTTTTTGAGATTTGTGTTGGTTTACGGGCTAGCATTGGCCTTTGTCTTCATTACTGTTACTGGCTTCGGATAGCATTCCATGACCGCCCACAAAATTGGTTTCCTGATTTGGCCCAGCACTAAAGCCTTGACGCTGGCGCTGGCCGAGGAGGCCTTGCGTGTTGCTCAGCGCGTGCATCCGGAAGTGGTTTACGAACTGGTGTTCCTGCAGGCCGAACCCCCGAGCGAGGGGGCCTGGCAATTGCCTGGCGAGGCCTGGAGCGGCAAGCTGGAAAACTTCCAGAAGCTGTTCCTGCTCGCCGACGAGCCTCCCTCCGCGCTGGCACCGGCCCTGAGCAGTGCGCTCAAGCAGTTGGTGCGCGCCGGTTGTGTGATTGGCGGTCTGTCGGCTGGTGTCTATCCCCTGGCGCAATTGGGTCTGCTCGACGGTTACCGCGCTGCGGTGCACTGGCGTTGGCAGGACGATTTTGCCGAGCGCTTCCCCAAGGTGATTGCCACCAGTCATCTGTTCGATTGGGATCGCGATCGCCTGACGGCGTGCGGCGGGATGTCGGTGCTTGACCTGTTGCTGGCAGTTTTGGCGCGAGACCATGGGGCCGAGCTGGCCGGAGCAGTGTCGGAAGAGTTGGTGGTCGAGCGGATTCGTGAAGGAGGTGAGCGTCAGCGCATTCCCTTGCAGAATCGCCTCGGCTCCAGCCATCCAAAACTCACGCAAGCCGTGTTGCTGATGGAAGCCAACATCGAAGAGCCGCTGACCACCGACGAAATCGCCCAGCATGTGTGCGTGTCCCGTCGGCAGTTGGAGCGGATTTTCAAGCAGTACCTCAACCGCGTGCCGAGCCAGTATTACCTCGAGCTGCGCCTGAACAAGGCGCGGCAGATGTTGATGCAGACCAGCAAGTCGATCATCCAGATCGGCCTGTCCTGTGGTTTCTCCTCGGGCCCGCACTTCTCCAGCGCCTACCGTAACTTCTTCGGCGCCACACCGCGTGAAGACCGTAACCAGCGGCGCAGCAGCAGCCCGTTCGAACTATCGTCCGTGCCTTCGGAACGCGGCTAGACCGCGGTTAGCCACAGGGAGCGCGAGCTCCCCATGGCCTGACTCAATAGCGAGTACTCAGGTTTCAATATCTGTATCAGGCGCCGGATCAATGGGGGCGGGTAGGTCGGTTTGCTCGAACCCCAGGTCATTTTCGGTTGCGTGGTAGTAAGCGGCGATGCGTTGCATGCTTTGCTCGGTGAATGGATTGCCACTGAAGTCAAAGCTTTCACCGACATCGGGATCGACCTCCATGAGCTCGACGGGCATCTCGGTAATGGCGTTGTAGCTCAGGTCGACATCCGTCCAGGAGTTGATGCTCAACACTCCTCTAGGGATCTCGGTGATGCCTGTATGGCTAAGGTCCAATGAGGAGATATCCGTCATCTGGCTGAGGTCGGGGCTAAGGCCTAGCGGATTGTCCCGCAGATTCAAGTGGTCAAGACGATTCATGCTCGCCAATGCATCGACGATTTCCTGGGTCAGGGTGATCCTGCACTCAGGCAGGATCAGTGCCGTCAGCCTGCTCATTCTGAAGACGCTATCGGGGATATTATCCAGCTGGTATCCGCGCACGGTCAGGCTGTCCAGGTTCGGAAAAGCTTCCAGGAATCGGCTGATTCGCGGGGCAATGCCTCCTGCGCTCGTCAGGTATATTTCTGGCACATGTCCGAAGTCCGCTGTTAGCACCGGCAAGTCGCCCATGATTGTCAGGTGTGAGGTGAAGCCATATTCGCTGACGGCTACGCTCTCGATTGGTATCTGGCGCCAGCACTGTTCCAGCTTTTGCTTGAATTCATCTCTTTTGACGTGCTCGGCAAACAGCTCGTCGGCCGTCATGGGGGCGCCAGTAACGGCGTGGGTGTCCGGCACATTGGCCGTCCATAGACTCAGGTCGTTACGGAGTCTGGTGAGCTCAACTTCGCGGCGTGTCAGGTCGGCTCGACCGTCTGTCAGTGTTCCGGGTAAGCGATAGATGAAATCACTGGCTTCTTCATTGTCCAGGCTGGGATACAGGGCTTTGGCTCGATCGATATCGGCCTGTTCGGCATAGACCCCAAAGTCTTTCTCGGTCCGGCTGTAGTGAATCTTTACACGTTCACGGGTGAGCGGGGACAGTGGGTTGTTGCCAAAATCAAATCCCTCACTGATGTTGCCGGGAAGGTCGAAGAGGGCAGCGGGTAATTCGGTGATCTGGTTGTTATTGAAAATGGCTGTTCGAATGTGAGGGTGATTCACCAGCCCGTCTGGAATGCTGGAAATTCCGGTGTTGGAAAGGTCGATGTAGGTCAGCTCAGGCATGGTGGCCAGATTGGGTGTGAGCCCCAATGGATTGTTGTACAGGTCCAGAACGGAAAGCTTGCTCAGCGATGACAGTGTTGCCTGGCTTTCGGCGGTGAGTACAAGGCCGCAATCGCTCAGTACCAGTTCCTCGAGTTCCGGCAGCGCATTGATCGGCTGCGGTAGTTCCAGCAGGGTAAAGTTGCGCAGTTCCAGCTGGCGCAGACCCGGGAAGCGTTCCAGGAAAGGGCCAATGGAGTGTGCGCTCGCGCTGTTCTGGAGCGAAATGGAGGAAACATGGCTGAAGTCGGCGCTCAGGATGGGGAGATCGCCGATGATCGGCTGGGAAAACTCGAAGACATGCCCGCCCTCGGCTCCCAATGCGTCATCAAAGAGCGCAGTCTCCCGGCGCCAGCAGCGGAGTATTTGCTCCCTGAGCAATCGGCGGTTTTGTGTTTCTATCAGTAATTCCTGTTCACTGAGTGCAACGTTGGTTATCGGGTGCACGGCGGGCGGGTTATTGGCCCAGATATGCAGGTCATCCTGTAGTTGGTAATACTCGTTGCGCAGGCGTGAGAGTTCCGCGCGCGGGCCATTGGGGTGGCTTTGCAGTCGTTGAAGCAGGGTCTGGATAGCTTCCGGGGAAAGGTTGGGATAAAGCTCCCGTGCTCGATCTTCAAGTGTGCGTGGCTGCCCGCCGGAACTGCGGCTATACCCTTCGGCCCCTAGCAAGCGCAGGGTTTCAATGATCGGTTCGGGTGCGGGCGGGAGTGAAAGGACTGTTCGAAATTCGGCTCGTTCCAGGGGATTGTCTCGGATTGCCTGCTTCAGTTTGGTGTTTTGGCCAATATGAATGCTCAGGCTGTTTCGCTGGGCGTCCGGCAAGGCTTGCAATGTGGCGGAGTAAAGGTCGATGGCACCAGACAGTTCCAGGCCTTCGGTGTCGTAGGCCTGGTAGCGGCCATCGCTGGTCAGCACCAGTACTTTGCGGATTGGGGCCTGGACGTCACCTATGCTGTCGACCTGTGGGCCGTCAAAGGTTTGGTCATGAACGTCGATCCGCACCTCGGTAGACCAGCCGGGTAATCGTTCGAGCGAGCGCAGCGCCAGCGTTTTGGTGTCTGCCGAGTCTGGCGAATCCAGATAAAGCCCTTCATACGCGCGCGTCACTCGCACCTCTTCATTGGCCTGGTGTGCAAGGTCCACCAGACGCTTTGGCAGATGCCCGCGATCGATTTCTTTAAGCTCATCGCCGCTGGCCCGGCTCAGTAGTTCCCGGGCAACGCTCAGGGGAAGCTCCGGTGCCGCCTTGATGATTGTCTGGACATGAGGCGGCTGTGTGGCCGCCTGTCCGCTATAGCGTGACTCGAAAAGCGAGGCGCGTTTGTCTTCGGCGATTTGCCCGAGTTTTTTGCTCAGGTTTCTGACGCGAACATCGATGTTGATTGTCGGATCGCCGAAGCTTTCACCGAATACGGTCTTGATCTCACTCTGGTCAAGGGTCTCCAGTATGGTTTTAAGCAAATCGCCATTACGCAGTTGGGCCTCGTGTATCTGTACGACTGGCAGGTGTTCCTTCGCGGAGAATTCCCAGACCGACTCTCCCTCTGTATTGAGAAAGCGTAGCGCTTTGGTTTCTGGCCAAAGACCGTAGCTCGTCAGCAATTGCAACTGGGCTTGCGGATCGGCTTTGCGATATTCCAGAGGGTCGTCGCTGTTGAGCTGATCGATCAGGTTCTGAATATCTTTTTCAATTCGCATACGTTCAAGGGTGTCTGTCAGCAGGGGCGGTTCAGACTCGCTATGGACATGCATCTTGCGCAGAACGTCTTCATGGGTGTTGCTGATGTGCAGGGCCTGGTCAAGTTCAAGATCGGTGAAGGCATCAACCTTGTAGCCGAGACGGCGCGCCAGCTTTGTCTTGTCCCAATGCAGCGGTTGGTCAAGCTCGGTTTTCCATGCGCCTGAGCCATTGTGTTTCAGCGGTGACTGATAGGCGTCAGGTCTGTTGGGGTGTTGCAGGTAATGGCTGTCCGCGCTGCTCGCTGTCTGCACGGCGTAGTATTTGTCCTCGATCTGCACAATGCGTTTGCCTTGATGCCGATAGATGCCCTGGGCGTCGGGCTTGAAGCCTGCTGGCAACTCGACTTTCTGCTCGTAGGCGCTGAGGTCCGGTTGCCAGTACCGGGTTTTGCCACCGTGTGCCGAGACCGTTTTGAATTGATCGATGAAGGCGACAATTTCCTTGGGCAGCAGAGTGCGGAATTCGCTCGCCGCGACCATGCCACCGGCGGCAAAGGTGCCCATTTGGATGACCGACTCGACCGCGCCCATGAAATGCTCAAAGGCTTCACTTTTCAGGCCTTGGGCCAAGTCAACGATACTTTCGAATGTCTCGTCCAGTAACTGATAGGCCATGTAGGCCATCATCAATTCCCCGGCAAAAGGTACGAAGGGGGTTATCACGAGCACTGCGATCTCGAGGATCGATGTCGCGATGTTGACGAAAGAGTCCCACAGCGCCCAGCGGGCGTTCTGATCAGCTGTTGCGGTCGATACGGCGATGACCCGTGCATCATTGAGGATTTTGTTCAGTTTTTCCTGGTAGAGGTGCTGCCACAGCGTGCGTCTGATGGGGGTAGAAGAGAACTGCAGGTCGGGGTTGTCGATGGCGGATTCGCGCCATGAAGCCAGCGGGTCACCCTGTTGGTGTTGATGCCAGGTGACTTGCGTGAGCCGATTGGCGAGATTGCTAAAGAAATAGCCTCGATATTCGTGGGCAACGAACCGGCTGAAGAATGTCTGATAGTTGGCATCGCGCAGTTGTTCAGTCAGCGTACACATGAAATCAGCGGTCGACGGGTACTCCCTGATCGGGTGATTGGGATCATCCGGGACATAGGCCACCACTCGCACCGGCCTGCGGCTCTGCTCAAGGTTGGGGGCAAACAGCACGATGCCGGTGAGCTCGGAGGACATGATGCTGAGGTCGTGACAAAGCAACGTTTCACCGTCCAGCCTCATGCCTTGCAAGCCCTCGAGCAGCCCCTGAATCAACAGAAAATAATCTGCCTGAATATTGCCGTTCATCTGTGCAAATTTCAGCGCCGCCTTTAGTGCGGCTTTCTGGCTCTGGATGACTTTGGGCTGGAGGAGGGTGGTGACAACCGGGTTGGAGACGCCCAGGTTGTCTTCGAGGTAAGTCTTGTATTGGGCGCCAATATCCAGTTCCCGACACAGTCGGGTAAATGCCGGGATACCGATCGTTGCCTTGAGTGCGGGCAGGATGGTGAATTGCCCGATGGCCGAGGGTTCAGTGATGAAAGTTGAGTCAGGTGCGTAGGCGTCGGCTTCGGTTTCTTTGCTTTCAAAGTTGTGCAGCGCCGCGTCCAGCAACGAAACCGTCCAGGTCCGGGCGGCTCCAGACTTAATCGGGAGCCAGGGGATTGTCGCGGGGATATACAGACGCAAGAAGGTTTTCTTGACGTCCACCTCCAGGTTGAAGCGGGTTTTCAGCGCATTCCTGAGTAAGGCTTCGGCGAAGCTGTTGACGTCTTGCAGGCGTTCCAGCGCCAGGTCCACAGCATTTTGTGCGCTCCAGTGAGCGGCGTTGAGAGTGTTGAGCTCGGTATGCTGGTCGGCCGGTGCCGTGGTCAAGCGGTCGGGCAACTGTGGTCGTGTGCGTTTGAGGGCCTGGCGCCTGGCGGGTGATGCCTTGGCGAGCCAGTCGGGAACGGCGTTTCTGAGGGGCAGATAGTGGCTGTCGGGGTGTTCTGAGTGGTGGGTGTTGAGTGTGGTTGCGGGGGGGTGTCCTTCAGGTAATGACATCGTGTTCATCCTTGGCTGTCTAAAGAATGCCAAGCAGATCAGAGGGCAACGGCCAGGGTGCGCTACATAATTACGGGCGGACACACGGCTCGAAATCAAATCCCGGTAATCCTGCCTCTAACCTGCGCAGGCAGTTTAAACTGCGCCTTTGCGACGCTATTTGTCGCATTGCCGTAAACCCGGTCAAAAGCGGGTTTTGCGCTATAAGAAGTTGTCGCTTGGCGGCAAGGCCAAGCCGGAAACTGTCCTTACAATCCTCACCAAGCTCGCCAGTTCCAGGCGGGTGTTTCTCATCAGGAGACTCCGATGTCCGTTGAGCACGCTGCGGTACAACGCGCCGATTTTGACCAAGTTATGGTTCCCAACTATGCGCCTGCCGCTTTCATCCCAGTGCGTGGTGAAGGTTCCCGCGTTTGGGACCAGTCCGGTCGCGAGCTGATCGACTTCGCCGGCGGGATTGCCGTCAACGTATTGGGTCACGCCCACCCGGCACTGGTCGGTGCCTTGACCGAGCAAGCGAACAAGCTGTGGCACGTGTCCAACGTGTTCACCAATGAGCCGGCCCTGCGCCTGGCCCATAAGCTGATCGACGCGACCTTTGCCGAGCGCGTGTTCTTCTGCAACTCCGGCGCTGAAGCCAACGAGGCCGCCTTCAAGCTGGCCCGTCGGGTCGCCCATGATCGTTTCGGTCCTGAGAAGTACGAAATCATCGCCGCGCTCAACAGCTTCCACGGCCGTACGCTGTTTACCGTCAACGTTGGTGGCCAGTCCAAGTACTCCGATGGATTTGGTCCGAAGATCACCGGCATCAGCCACGTGCCGTACAACGACCTGGCCGCGCTGAAAGCCGCGATTTCCGACAAGACCTGCGCCGTCGTGCTGGAGCCGATCCAGGGCGAGGGCGGGGTATTGCCGGCCGAGCTGGCGTACCTGCAAGGGGCCCGTGAACTGTGCAACGCGCACAACGCCCTGCTGGTGTTCGACGAAGTGCAAACCGGTATGGGCCGCAGCGGCAAGCTGTTCGCCTACCAGCACTACGGTGTGACGCCGGACATCCTGACCAGCGCCAAGAGCCTGGGCGGTGGTTTCCCGATCGCCGCCATGCTGACCACCGAAGACCTGGCCAAGCACCTGGTCGTCGGCACCCACGGCACCACTTACGGTGGCAACCCGCTGGCGTGTGCAGTGGCCGAAGCGGTGATCGACGTGATCAACACCCCTGAAGTGCTCAATGGGGTGAATGCCAAGCACGACAAGTTCAAGGCGCGCCTGGAGCAGATCGGCGAGAAGTACGGTCTGTTCACTCAGGTCCGTGGTTTGGGTCTGCTGATCGGTTGCGTGCTGAGCGATGCCTGGAAAGGCAAGGCCAAGGACATCTTCAACGCCGCTGAAAAAGAAGGCCTGATGATCCTGCAAGCCGGCCCGGACGTGATTCGTTTTGCGCCGAGCCTGGTGGTTGAAGACGCGGATATCGATGCCGGTCTGGACCGCTTCGAACGCGCTGCCGCCAAACTGACACAAGCCTGATAGACCCTTCGGCGCCTGATCATTCAGGTGTCGAACCCAATTTTTGTTCCGGTCCTGCTTTTCTGTAGGAGCGAGCCTGCTCGCGATGGTGTGTCAGGCGACATCATTGTTGCTGATCCACCATCGCGAGCAGGCTCGCTCCTACAAGGGGCCGGCTATTTTCCTCAAAGAGTTTTCAAGAAAGGAGTGACACCATGCTGGTGATGCGCCCTGCGCAAATGGCTGATCTGGGCGAGGTACAGCGTCTGGCTGCGGACAGCCCGATTGGTGTCACTTCCCTGCCGGATGACGTTGAACGCCTGAGCGACAAGATCGCCGCGAGCGAAGCCTCGTTCGCCGCCGAAGTCAGCTTCAACGGTGAGGAGAGCTATTTCTTCGTGCTCGAAGACAGCACCACCGGCAAGCTGGTGGGCTGCTCGGCCATCGTTGCCTCGGCCGGTTATTCGGAACCTTTCTACAGCTTTCGCAATGAAACCTTCGTCCACGCCTCCCGCGAGCTGAAGATCCACAACAAGATCCACGTGCTCTCCCAGTGCCATGACCTGACCGGCAACAGCTTGCTGACCAGCTTCTACGTGCTGCCGGAGCTGGTGGGTTCGGCCTGGTCGGAGCTCAACTCCCGCGGACGCTTGCTGTTCGTCGCCAGCCACCCCGAGCGGTTCGCCGATTCGGTGGTGACCGAGATCGTCGGCTACAGCGATGAACAGGGTGACTCACCGTTCTGGGACGCCATCGGCCGTAATTTCTTTGACCTCAACTACGCCGCCGCCGAACGCCTGTGCGGACTCAAGAGCCGCACGTTCCTGGCCGAGCTGATGCCGCATTACCCGATCTATGTCCCCCTGCTGCCGGACTCCGCTCAAGAAGCGATGGGCCAGGTGCACCCGCGGGCGCAGATCACCTTCGACATCCTGATGCGCGAAGGCTTCGAGACCGATCATTACATCGACATCTTCGACGGTGGCCCGACCCTGCACGCGCGTGTCTCGGGGATCCGCTCGATTGCCCAGAGCCGTGTGGTGCCGGTGAAGATCGGCGAGCCGGTCAAGGGCGCAGGCCGGCAGTACCTGGTGGCCAATGCCCAGTTGCAGGATTACCGCGCGGTCATGCTGGAGCTGGACTACGCGCCGGGCAAACCGGTGGTCCTGGATCTGGAAGCCGCCGAGGCCCTGGGCGTCGGCGAGGGTGCCAGCGTGCGCCTGGTGGCGGTTTAACGCTTTTACGCCTGATAAAGGCTGCAGAGCAGCGAGTTTTGCGGGGGGCCGTTACCGGCCGTCCGTTTGAGGAGATAGCATGATCGTTCGTCCCGTACGCAGCAGCGATTTACCCGCTCTGATCGAGCTGGCCCGCAGCACTGGCACCGGCCTGACCACCTTGCCGGCCAACGAAGAGCGCCTGTCGCACCGGGTTGGCTGGGCCGAAAAGACCTTCCGTGGCGAAGCGGGGCGCGGCGACGCCGATTACCTGTTCGTGCTCGAGGATGACGACGGCCGCGTGGTGGGAATTTCCGCAATTGCCGGCGCCGTGGGTCTGCGTGAGCCCTGGTACAACTTCCGGGTTGGCTTGACGGTCAGCGCTTCGCAAGAGCTGAACATCTACCGCGAAATTCCGACGCTGTTCCTGGCCAACGACCTGACCGGCAACTCCGAGCTGTGCTCGTTGTTCCTGCATGCCGATTATCGCACCGGCCTCAACGGCCGCATGCTGGCCAAGGCGCGGATGTTGTTCATCGCCGAATTCCCGCAGCTGTTTGGCAACAAGATCATCGCCGAGATGCGTGGCGTCTCCGACACGGCTGGCCGTTCGCCGTTCTGGGAAAGCCTGGGCCGGCACTTCTTCAAGATGGAGTTCAGTCAGGCCGATTACCTGACTGGCGTGGGCAACAAGGCGTTCATTGCCGAGTTGATGCCCAAGTTTCCGCTCTACACCTGCTTCCTTTCCGAAGACGCGCGCAATGTCATCGGCCAGGTTCACCCGGACACCGAGCCGGCGCTGGCGATGCTCAAGAGCGAGGGTTTCAGCTACCAGGGCTACGTCGATATTTTCGACGCCGGCCCGGCAGTGGAATGCGAAACCGGCAAGATCCGCGCGGTGCGTGACAGCCAGGCGCTGGTGCTGGCCATCGGCACCCCGGGGGATGACGCCACGCCGTTCCTGATTCACAACCGTAAGCGCGAAGACTGCCGCATAACTGCCGCGCCCGCACGTTTTGCCGCCGGTACCCTGGTGGTCGATCCACTGACCGCCAAACGTCTTCAACTCAATGCCGGTGATCAAGTGCGCGCCGTGCCGTTGTCTGCTGCCCGGGAGTCGAAATAATGAATTCGCTATACATCGCAGGTGAGTGGCTGGCGGGTCAGGGCGATGCCTTTGAATCGCTGAACCCGGTGACCCAGCACGTGCTGTGGTCGGGGCAGGGCGCTACCACCGCCCAGGTTGAAAGCGCCGTGCAGGCTGCGCGCCAGGCGTTCCCGGCCTGGGCCCAGCGTACCCTGGAAGAGCGCATCAGCGTGCTGGAGGCCTTTGCCGCTAGCCTCAAGTCCCACGCCGACGAGTTGGCGCACTGCATCGGTGAAGAAACCGGCAAACCGCTGTGGGAAGCGGCGACTGAAGTGACCAGCATGGTCAACAAGATCGCCATCTCGGTGCAGAGCTACCGCGAGCGTACCGGCGAAAAGAGCGGCCCGCTGGGCGACGCCACCGCCGTATTGCGGCACAAACCCCATGGCGTGGTTGCGGTCTTCGGGCCTTACAACTTCCCGGGTCACTTACCCAATGGGCACATTGTTCCGGCCCTGCTGGCCGGTAACAGCGTGCTGTTCAAGCCTAGCGAACTGACCCCGAAAGTCGCCGAATTGACGGTCCGTTGCTGGATCGAAGCCGGCCTGCCGGCGGGTGTGTTGAACCTGCTGCAAGGCGCCCGTGAAACCGGGATCGCGTTGGCCGCCAACCCGGGGATCGACGGTCTGTTCTTCACCGGTTCCAGCCGCACCGGCAACCACCTGCATGCGCAGTTCTCCGGGCGCCCGGACAAGATTCTCGCGCTGGAAATGGGCGGCAACAACCCGCTGGTGGTCGATCAGGTCGCCGACCTCGACGCGGCGGTCTACACCATTATTCAGTCGACCTTCATTTCTGCCGGTCAACGCTGCACTTGCGCGCGCCGCCTGCTGGTGCCGCAAGGCGCCTGGGGCGACACGCTGCTGGCGCGCCTGGTGGCGGTCAGCGCGACCATCGAGGTCGGCGCGTTCGATCAACAGCCGGCACCGTTCATGGGCTCGGTGGTTTCCCTGGCCGCCGCCAAAGCCTTGATGGACGCCCAGGAACACCTGCTGGCCAATGGCGCGGTGAGCTTGCTGGAGATGACCCAGCCACAGGCCAATGCGGCATTGCTCACCCCGGGCATCCTGGATGTCAGCGCCGTGGCGGATCGTCCTGACGAAGAGCTGTTCGGGCCACTGCTGCAAGTGATTCGCTACAGCGATTTCGAGTCGGCGATCAGCGAGGCCAACAACACCCAGTACGGCCTGGCCGCCGGCTTGCTGTCGGACTCCGAGGCGCGCTACCAGCAGTTCTGGCTGCAGAGCCGTGCCGGTATCGTCAACTGGAACAAGCAACTGACAGGTGCTGCGAGCAGCGCGCCCTTCGGCGGCGTCGGCGCATCGGGCAACCACCGCGCCAGCGCTTACTACGCAGCAGATTACTGCGCGTACCCGGTGGCCTCGCTGGAAACACCGAGCCTGGTCTTGCCGGCGACCCTGACGCCGGGCGTGAAGATGGCGTGATGCCTATCGCTGGCAAGCCAGCTCCCACAGGGTACTGCGTCGATCACAAAAACTTGTGATCACTGCTGAGCCTGTGGGAGCGGGCTTGCCCGCGATGGCCGCACCGCAGCCTAAAAGAATTGTTACCTGAGCCTATAACAACAGATTCTCGTGGAGCCTCGCTGATGAAATCCTATGAAGTCAATTTCGACGGTCTAGTGGGGCCGACCCATAACTACGGCGGTCTGTCCTTCGGCAACGTTGCGTCCCAGAGCAACAGCCAGCAGTCTTCCAACCCCAAGGAAGCGGCGCTGCAAGGCCTGGCGAAAATGAAAGCGCTGATGGACATGGGTTTTGTCCAGGGCGTGCTGGCGCCCCAGGAACGTCCGGATGTCGGCGCATTGCGCAGCCTGGGCTTTAGCGGCACCGATGCCCAAGTGATCGAGCAGGCCGCCAAAGAGGCCATGCCACTGTTGGTCGCCAGTTGCTCGGCGTCGAGCATGTGGGTGGCCAACGCCGCCACTGTCAGCCCGAGCGCCGACACCGCCGACGGCCGTGTGCACTTCACCGCCGCCAACCTCAACTGCAAGTACCACCGCAGCATCGAGCACCCGACCACCAGCCGTGTGCTGGGGGCGATGTTCGCCGACCAGAAGCACTTCGCCCATCACGCGGCCTTGCCGGCCGTGGCGCAGTTCGGTGACGAAGGCGCGGCCAACCACACCCGTTTCTGCCGTGACTACGGCGAAGCCGGGGTCGAGTTCTTTGTGTTCGGTCGCAGTGCGTTCGACCCCCGTTACCCGGCGCCCCAGAAGTACCCGGCGCGCCAGACCCTGGAAGCCTCGCAAGCGGTCGCACGTTTGCACGGCCTGAGTGATGACTGCGTGGTCTATGCTCAGCAGAACCCTGCGGTGATCGATCAGGGCGTGTTCCACAACGACGTGATAGCGGTGGGTAACGGTGAGGCGCTGTTCTATCACGAGGACGCCTTCCTCGACACCGAGCAGATGCTGGCTGAACTGTCGGCCAAGCTCGCCAAGCGGGGTGGTCAGTTCAAGGCGATCTGCGTGCCGCGTGCGCAGGTTTCGGTCGAGGACGCCGTGCGTTCCTACCTGTTCAACAGCCAACTGCTGTCGCAGGCGGACGGTTCGATGTTGCTGATCGTGCCGCAAGAGTGCCAGAACAACGAACGCGTCTGGCAGTACCTGCAGACCCTGACCAGTTCCGGTGGGCTGATCCGCGAGGTCAAAGTCTTCGACCTCAAGCAGAGCATGCAGAACGGTGGTGGCCCGGCGTGCCTGCGTCTGCGCGTGGCGTTGAATGAAACCGAGCTGGCGGCTGTCAATCCAGGGGTTATCATGACCGCGCCGTTGTATGGCACGCTGACCCAGTGGGTTGAAAAGCACTACCGTGACCGCATGACCGAAAACGATCTGGCGGACCCACAATTGTTGCTTGAGTGCCGGGCGGCACTGGATGAACTGACGCAAATCCTTAAACTGGGCGCGGTTTATCCATTCCAGATCAATTGAAAACCCGCGACCGGCTCCTGATGAGTCGGGCGTGCTGCTTTATCTCCAGATGAGAGCGAAAAAATGAGCGATACCCTGCAGCTGATCCTTGAAGACACCGACGGCACTCAACTGGAAACCTCCTGCACTCGCGTAGCGGTGATCTGGCAGGGCAAGGAACTGTGGATCCAGCACGACGGCCGTGGCCAACTGCTGATCGGCGTTGACGTCGAAGAAGGCGATGCCGAATACGCCAACCTGCTGCTGCGCCCATTGGCGACTAATCTGGTAAGCCTGCAACTGGAAATGGAACCGGCTGAAGTCGGCGACGAAGACCACGTGCATGGCCCGGATTGCAATCACGACCATTAAGGAAATCGTTCTATGCTCGCCCTCGGCAAACTGCTTGAACTGACCCTCGCCGGCCGTGAACCGGCGGAGAAGACTCAACTGACTGTCGAAGGCGTGCGGATGCGCTGGCTGAGTGAAGGTGCGCTGGAAGTCCGGCCACCGCAAGCTCGCGACAACGGCCTGGACTTGCTGTTGTCGGCCGGCATCCACGGCAACGAAACAGCGCCGATCGAGTTGCTCGATCGCCTGTTGCACGACATTGCTCGCGGTGACTTGAAGCCGTGCGCACGCATTCTGTTCCTGTTCGGCAACCCCGAGGCCATGCGCCGCGGCGAGCGTTTTGTCGAGCAGGACGTCAATCGGCTGTTCAACGGCCGGCATGAATTGAGCAGTGGCTGCGAGGCGCTGCGCGCCTGTGAACTGGAGCGCCTGGCAGCGAGTTTTTTCAGCTTGCCGGACCGTGAGCGCCTGCACTACGACCTGCATACCGCTATTCGTGGTTCGAAGATCGAACAGTTTGCCCTGTACCCCTGGAAAGAAGGCCGCCAGCACTCGCGTCGCGAACTGGCCCGGCTACGGGCGGCAGGCATGGAGGCGGTGCTGTTGCAGAGCAAGCCGTCGATCGTGTTCAGTTCCTACACCTACGACAAGCTGGGCGCTGAGGCCTTCACCCTGGAGCTGGGCAAGGCCCGGCCATTTGGGCAGAACGATGGGGTCAATGTTTCACGCCTGGAAACCCGCCTGAAGCAGATCATCGAGGGCAGCGAGCCGCCCTTGGCAGACGCCGGCCTGGACGGCCTGCAACTGTTCAGCGTGGCGCGGGAAATCATCAAGCACAGCGATAGCTTCACGCTGAACTTGCCGGCGGACATCGAGAACTTCTCACCGCTGGACGTGGGTTATGTGCTGGCTGAAGACATCGCGCAGACGCGCTGGGTCATCGAGGAGGAGGGTGCGAGAATCATCTTCCCCAACCCCAAGGTGAAGAATGGCTTGCGGGCCGGCATCTTGATTGTGCCAACCACGGGTGAAAACCTGGCCTGATTCAACTTCTAAAACCTGTGGAAGCAACGCTACCCCCACAGGTTTTTGCCTGGCTTAAACGGCTACCGCGCGAGGCTCGTTACGACGCAGTGCGCGGATCTTGTGCAGGGTATCGGCACAGGTCTTCGCCGCTTCCTGGCCCTTGTGCACAAAGTGCTCGAAGAAGAACTTCTGGTGTTCTTCGCCGGCATGGAAGTGATGGGGCGTCAGGGAGACCGAGAACACCGGCACTTCGGTTTCGAGCTGGACCTGCATCAGGCCACTGACAACTGCTTGGGCGACGAACTCGTGACGGTAGATGCCGCCATCGACCACCAAGGCGGCCGCGACGATGCCGGCATAACGGCCGGACTTGGCCAGCAGCTTGGCGTGCAGCGGGATTTCAAAGGCACCGCCGACTTCAAAAAAGTCGATCTCCGATTCCTGATAGCCCTGGGCGATCATCTCGCTGACGAAGCCCTTACGGCTCTGGTCAACAATATCCTTGTGCCAGCAGGCCTGGATAAACGCTACGCGCTCGCCCTGATGGTTTTTGCTTTTGCTGTCGATTGCGGTGGGTTGCATCTGTTCTGACTCCTGTTTGTGTGAAAAACAGGGCGTTATGAATCGAATGGGATTTAAGGGTGCGCAACGGGTAAGCGTGCATTGACTGCACCTCTCCCGTGGACGGCCCTTTGGCGCCAATCCCGTTCTCTCTTCATCCGGACTATGACCGTCGGCCCCGGGATCACACCGGGTCTGCTGACCTTGCCATCATTCACAACCAGCGGCTGCGGTGACACCAAGCGCTCGCGGGCTATGCGCATTGCGCGCAATTACCGCCGGTGGGGAGTTGCACCCCGCCCTGAGAACGTTTTGCCGACAGATTGTCTGGCGGCGCAGCGTTTTTAACACATATTTCACAGCTGTGCATTGCTGCTATCTGCTGATTGTCATCGACTTTTTATCGGGCGCCTGCCGCCTTTTCCTGGCGCAAGGGTTGATTATTGCCCGGCATGCCCGCAGTAATTCACACCTGTAAGGGATTCTCCCCTGTCTACCGAGGCCTGATTCATGAGCGTTATCGATCTTCGCAGCGACACCGTCACCCAACCAACCGCAGGGATGCTCGACGCAATGGCCAGGGCGGCCACCGGTGACGATGTCTATGGTGAGGATCCTACGGTCAATCGACTCGAGGCCGAGCTGGCCGGGCGCCTGGGATTTGCCGCTGCACTGTTCGTGCCGACGGGCACCATGAGCAACCTGCTGGGCTTGATGGCCCACTGCGAGCGCGGTGAGGAGTACATCGTCGGCCAACAGGCGCACACCTACAAATACGAAGGCGGTGGCGCCGCGGTGCTGGGCTCGATCCAGCCGCAGCCACTGGAGGTCCAGGCTGACGGTTCGCTGGACCTGGCGCAGGTGGCGGCGGCGATCAAGCCGGATGACTTCCACTTCGCCCGTACTCGCCTGCTGGCCCTGGAAAACACCATGCAAGGCAAAGTGCTGCCGCTGGAGTACCTGGCCCAGGCGCGAAGCTTTACCCAGGCGCATGGCTTGCAGTTGCACCTGGATGGCGCGCGGTTGTACAACGCGGCGGTCAAGCTGGGGGTGGATGCACGGGTGATCACCAAGCATTTCGACTCGGTATCAGTGTGCCTGTCCAAAGGCCTGGGCGCGCCAGTGGGCTCGGTGCTCTGTGGTTCGGTGGAGTTGATCGGCAAGGCGCGGCGATTGCGCAAGATGGTCGGTGGCGGCATGCGCCAGGCCGGCTATCTGGCGGCGGCCGGCCTGTATGCGCTGGATCATCATGTGCAACGCCTGGCCGAGGACCATGCCAACGCCGAGTACCTGGCGCAAGGTCTGCGAGCGGCGGGTTTTACTGTCGAGCCGGTGCATACCAACATGGTTTACCTGCAGATCGGCGACAAAGCCGACGCAATTAAGGCTTTTGCTGCAGAGCGGGGCGTCAAGCTCACCGCCGCTGCCCGTTTGCGCATGGTTACCCACATGGATGTCGGTCGGGCCCAGATCGACCAGGTAATCGCGACATTCGTCGAGTTTTCCGCTAAATGATCTTGCAGGCCGTCCAATTGACGGTTTCTATCGTATAAACACGCTGTACCGCGCGCGCAGGGCCGATATAATGCGGCCCTTTGCCGTCGCTTCGTCCGTTGACGAATCGCACAGGCCTTTGGCCGCAGCCTCCGTGGAAGAACCTAATGAAAAGCGCAGAAATCCGTGAAGCCTTCCTTCGCTTCTTCGAAGAGCAAGGCCACACCCGTGTAGCCTCCAGCTCTTTGATTCCGGGCAACGACCCAACCCTGCTGTTCACTAACGCGGGGATGAACCAGTTCAAGGACTGCTTCCTGGGCCAGGAAAAGCGCGCGTATACCCGCGCCACCAGCAGCCAGAAGTGCGTACGCGCCGGCGGCAAGAACAGCGACCTGGAAAACGTCGGTTACACCGCGCGTCACCACACGTTCTTCGAGATGCTGGGTAACTTCAGCTTCGGCGACTATTTCAAACACGACGCAATTACCTTCGCCTGGACCTTCCTGACCGGTGTCCTGCAGCTGCCGAAGGAAAAACTCTGGGTTACCGTCTACGCCTCCGACGATGAAGCGTATGACATCTGGACCCAGCAGATCGGTGTGCCGGTCGAGCGCATGATCCGCATCGGCGACAACAAGGGCGCGCCTTACGCTTCCGACAACTTCTGGACCATGGGCGATACCGGCCCGTGCGGCCCATGCACCGAGATTTTCTACGATCACGGCGACCACATCTGGGGTGGCCCACCGGGTTCGCCGGAAGAAGACGGCGACCGTTACATCGAGATCTGGAACAACGTCTTCATGCAGTTCAACCGCACCGCCGATGGCGTGTTGCATCCGTTGCCAGCGCCGTCGGTGGATACCGGCATGGGCCTGGAGCGGATCAGTGCGGTGATGCAGCACGTCAACTCCAACTATGACATTGACCTGTTCAAGAACCTGCTCAAAGCCTCGGCTGAAGCAATCGGCTGCGAAAATGGCGATCAGTCTTCGCTCAAAGTGGTTTCCGATCACATCCGTTCCTGCGGTTTCCTGATTGCCGATGGCGTGCTGCCGTCCAACGAAGGCCGTGGCTACGTGCTGCGCCGGATCATCCGTCGCGCCTGCCGCCACGGTAACAAGCTGGGCGCCGCTGGCAGCTTCTTCTACAAGATCGTCGCGGCGCTGGTGGCCGAGATGGGTGAAGCCTTCCCGGAACTCAAGCAGCAGCAGGCCAATATCGAGCGCGTGCTCAAGGCCGAGGAAGAGCAGTTCTCCAAGACTCTGGAGCACGGCCTGAAGATTCTCGAGCAGGACCTGGCCGAACTCAAAGGCACCGTAGTGCCGGGCGACGTGGTGTTCAAGCTGTATGACACCTATGGTTTCCCGATGGACCTGACCGCCGACATCGCCCGCGAGCGCGAGCTGACCATCGACGAAGCCGGTTTCGAGCGCGAAATGGAAGCCCAGCGCGTGCGTGCACGTTCGGCCAGTTCGTTTGGCCTGGACTACAACACCCTGGTCAAAGTCGACGTGGCCACCGAGTTCACCGGCTACACCGATACTCGCGGTTCGGCGAAAATCGTTGCCCTGTACAAGAACGGCCAGTCGGTCGACGTATTGAGCGAAGGCGACGAGGGCGTGATCGTTCTCAACCAGACCCCGTTCTACGCCGAGTCCGGTGGCCAGGTCGGTGACTGCGGTTATCTGCAGGCCGGTACTGCACGTTTCGACGTGCGCGATACCACCAAGACCGGTGGTGCCTTCCTGCACCACGGTGTGCTGGCATCGGGTAGCCTGATCGTTGGTGCGCCGGTTGAGGCCCAGGTGGATGCCGAGGTGCGTCACGCTACTGCGTTGAACCACTCGGCGACCCACTTGCTGCACGCAGCCTTGCGCCAGGTGCTGGGCGAGCACGTCCAGCAGAAGGGTTCGTTGGTCGACAGTCAGCGCCTGCGCTTTGACTTCAGCCACTTCGAAGCCATCAAGCCTGAGCAGATCAAGGCGTTGGAAGAAATCGTCAACGCGCAGATTCGCCAGAACTCGGCGGTAGAGACTGAAGAAACCGACATCGACACCGCCAAGCAAAAAGGCGCCATGGCGCTGTTCGGCGAAAAGTATGGCGACAGTGTGCGCGTGCTGAGCATGGGCGGTGATTTCTCCGTCGAGCTGTGCGGCGGTATCCACGCCAACCGTACTGGCGACATCGGCCTGCTGAAGATCATCAGCGAAGGCGGTGTGGCTTCGGGCGTACGGCGTATCGAGGCAGTGACTGGCGCAGCAGCGCTGGCCTACCTTAACGCGGCAGAAGAGCAACTCAAGGAAGCGGCCAGCCTGGTCAAGGGCAGCCGCGACAACCTGATCGACAAGCTGTCGGCTGTGCTTGAGCGCAACCGTCTGCTGGAAAAGCAACTCGAGCAGTTGCAAGCCAAGGCTGCCAGTGCGGCGGGTGACGACCTGTCGGCCCAGGCCCAGGACGTCAAGGGCGTGAAGGTGCTGGCCGTGCGTCTCGACGGTCAGGATGGCAAGGCGCTGCTGGCGCTGGTCGATCAGTTGAAGAACAAACTCGGCCGCGCAGTGATCCTGCTCGGCAGTGTCCATGAGGAAAAGGTCGTGCTGGTTGCCGGTGTGACCAAAGACCTGACTGGCCAACTCAAAGCCGGTGATTTGATGAAGCAAGCCGCTGCGGCAGTGGGCGGGAAGGGCGGTGGTCGTCCGGACATGGCGCAAGGCGGTGGTATTGACGCTGGCGCACTGGACGCGGCCCTGGCCCTGACCGTACCGTTTGTCGAACAGGGTATTTAAGGCTGTATGCCGGGCCTCTCGTCTAGTGGTAGGTCCGGCTGCTGTTTGAGTGACTAATGGGCGCCCTTCATGGGCAGAGGCGGCTTTGAAATGGCTTTGATCGTACAGAAATTTGGAGGCACCTCGGTCGGCACTGTCGAGAGAATCGAGCAGGTCGCCGACAAGGTTAAGAAATTCCGCGATGCCGGCGATGACCTGGTGGTCGTGCTGTCTGCAATGAGCGGCGAAACCAACCGTCTGATCGATCTGGCCAAGCAAATCAGTGGCGATGAGCAACCGGTTCCGCGTGAACTGGATGTGATTGTCTCCACCGGCGAGCAGGTGACGATTGCATTGCTGGCCATGGCGTTGATCAAGCGCGGCGTGCCTGCGGTGTCGTACACCGGCAACCAGGTGCGGATCCTGACGGACAGCGCGCACAATAAAGCGCGTATCCTGCAGATCGATGACCAGAAGATTCGCGGTGACCTGAAGGCTGGCCGCGTGGTTGTGGTGGCCGGTTTCCAGGGCGTCGACGAGCACGGCAACATCACCACCCTGGGCCGTGGCGGCTCCGACACCACTGGCGTGGCGCTGGCAGCGGCCCTGAAGGCCGATGAATGTCAGATCTATACCGACGTGGACGGGGTGTACACCACTGACCCACGCGTGGTGTCCGTGGCCCAGCGCCTGGACAAGATCACCTTCGAAGAGATGCTGGAAATGGCCAGCCTCGGTTCCAAGGTGCTGCAGATCCGTGCGGTCGAGTTCGCCGGCAAGTACAACGTCCCGCTGCGCGTACTGCACAGCTTCAAGGAGGGGCCAGGCACCCTCATTACTATTGATGAAGAGGAAACCATGGAACAGCCGATCATTTCCGGCATCGCTTTCAATCGCGATGAAGCCAAGCTGACCATCCGTGGCGTGCCAGACACCCCGGGCGTGGCATTCAAGATTCTCGGCCCGATCAGTGCCGGCAATATCGAAGTCGACATGATCGTGCAGAACGTTGCGCACGATAACACCACCGACTTCACCTTCACCGTCCACCGCAATGACTACCAGGCGGCCCAGACCGTGCTGGAAAACACCGCTCGCGAGATCGGTGCCCGTGAGGTGGTGGGTGACACCAAGATCGCCAAGGTCTCGATCGTCGGCGTTGGCATGCGTTCTCACGCAGGTGTTGCCAGCCGCATGTTCGAAGCCCTGGCCAAGGAAACCATCAATATCCAGATGATCTCCACTTCGGAGATCAAGGTGTCGGTGGTGATCGAAGAGAAGTACCTGGAACTGGCTGTGCGCGCACTGCACACGGCGTTCGAACTGGACGCACCGGCTCGCCAAGGCGAGTGATGTGGTCCCGAGGGGCGCGGTCTGACCGCGCCCTTTATTTTTTGAGTGGCGTGGGCAAGGCTGTTCTTTTGCATGCGCTGGTCAATACTTAAGCGTGTAGAGCTGCGATCGTTCCGGTCGCCGTTCGAGCGCTTTTTTTTTGCAGACTGTTGTCCCTGAACTGAAATGCGTAAGGAGAAAGGTATGCTGATTCTGACTCGTCGGTGTGCAGAAAGCCTGATTATCGGTGATGGCGAAATCACCGTAACCGTGCTCGGCGTCAAAGGAAATCAGGTGCGCATAGGCGTTAACGCACCCAAGGAGGTAGCTGTACACCGTGAGGAAATCTACCTGCGTATAAAGAAAGAGAAGGACGAAGAACCAAGCCATTAATTTTTATCGCTTTTTATGTTTGCAAACGGGGAAAAGGTTGGTTAAGATACGCCCCGTGTTGCGGAGAGCTGGCCGAGTGGCCGAAGGCGCTCCCCTGCTAAGGGAGTACACCTCAAAAGGGTGTCGGGGGTTCGAATCCCCCGTTCTCCGCCATTATTTGTGTAGAGCGTTGTAATCAGGCTTTTTCGGTAAGTGATTGAAATTACTAGAAAAAGTGCTTGGAAAAAAGATTCGACGAACTATAATGCGCGGCAACAAATGCACTCGTAGCTCAGCTGGATAGAGTACTCGGCTACGAACCGAGCGGTCACAGGTTCGAATCCTGTCGAGTGCACCAATTAAGGGTTGTTTGAAGTGATTCAAGCAACCTTGTTTCAATCAGTTGTGATCTGGTTTAAAAGCACACATTGCACTCGTAGCTCAGCTGGATAGAGTACTCGGCTACGAACCGAGCGGTCACAGGTTCGAATCCTGTCGAGTGCACCATTTAAGGGTTGTTTGCAGTCATGCAGGTAACCTGGCTTCAACCAGTTGTGATCTGGTCTAAAAGTACAATTGCACTCGTAGCTCAGCTGGATAGAGTACTCGGCTACGAACCGAGCGGTCACAGGTTCGAATCCTGTCGAGTGCACCAAACACCAAAAAGCCTGCGTCTAACGCGGGCTTTTTGCTGTCTGGGATTTGGCTTTCTGCCGAACCCGTCTTTGCTCGTCAAATCTGCTCGGCGCGCTTTTCATCTTCTTTGCCTTGATTGCCCGATCGGCTGCTTGCAGGTGTTCGGCTTCGGGCAGGACTGCCGTGTCGGCGTATACCTCGGTGTTGCTACCGGGCAGGTAGGTGCGGACTTGCTGCAGGCTCGGACGCTCTCCGGTCTTGCAGGCCGTGCTGGTGAATGTGATGCGACCGTTGGCTGCCTCACAACGCTGCACAGTCATTACTTGCGCGCTGGCCGCTGGGCAGAGCAGGGTGGTCAGTAACAAACAGCGTATCCGCGATGGCATTCAGCGCCCTCCCTGGCGATCCATTTGAAGGTTAGTCGGACATTTTGCGATGGCCCTGTGTTTTCTTTTCGGGATAAGTCGTCGCACTCTCATGGATCAGGACAGCGCTCAGGTTTGTCGTGCAAGCGCTTGTTTCAGCCGCGATTTTTAACGTTTAAAAGCGTCAGGCGGTGTATCATTGCGCCCGTCAGCCCCGCCGGGGCTTGTGGAATACCTCCATGGACTTACCCAGTAGTTACTCAGTACCCCGTTTTTCCAATCATGAATTGACTGATTGATCCTTCCGGCGTGCCCCGCTGCTGGGAGTGGAGTTCGCCTATGACTGAAGTAGAAGTAAAAAAGACTCAAGAAAGCTTGCAGGACCGCCTTGCTCAAGTCATTGAGCTGCTGCAGCGCCAGCGGGTGGTCGAAGACCTGACTCACCGTCAGGAAGGTCCTCATCACGACCGGGTCGAGAACCTGGTCCACCGGCAGAACCTCGTCGAGTTGCAACGCAAGCTCGATGACCTGCACTCCGCTGACGTTGCCTACATCCTTGAAGCATTGCCGCTGAACGATCGCCTGACGGTCTGGCAGTTGGTCAAGGCCGAGCGTGACGGCGACATTCTGCTTGAAGTGTCTGACTCCGTCCGTGAAACCCTGATCGCCGACATGGACGATCACGAGCTCCTGGCAGCCGCCAAGGAGATGGACGCCGACGAACTTGCTGACCTGGCCCCTGAGCTGCCGCGAGACGTCGTCCATGAGCTGATGGAGACCCTCGATGGCCAGCAGCGTGAGCGCGTGCGCTCCGCGTTGTCCTATGACGAGGAGCAGGTCGGTGCATTGATGGACTTCGAGATGGTGACGATCCGTGAGGACGTCAGCCTCGAGGTGGTCTTGCGCTACCTGCGGCGCCTCAAGGAGCTGCCGGGCCATACCGACAAATTGTTCGTGGTCGACTACGACGGTGTGCTCAAGGGCGTCCTGCCGATCAAGCGCCTGTTGGTCAACGATCCGGACAAGCAGGTCTCGGAAGTCATGGCCAGCGACCCGGTGAGCTTTCACCCGGACGAAGATGCCTATGACGCGGCGCAGGCGTTCGAGCGTTATGACTTGATCTCGGCCCCGGTGGTCGACAAAAACGACAAGCTCATCGGCCGTCTGACCATCGACGAGATGGTCGACCTGATTCGTGAAGAGAGCGAAAACGAAGTCCTCAACATGGCGGGTCTGCGTGAAGAGGAAGATATTTTCGCTTCGGTGTGGAAGTCCCTGCGTAACCGTTGGGCGTGGTTGGCCATCAACCTGATTACCGCCTTCGTTGCCTCGCGGGTGATCGGCCTGTTCGAGGGGTCTATCGAGAAGCTGGTGGCCCTGGCGGCGCTGATGCCGATTGTTGCCGGCATTGGTGGCAACTCCGGTAACCAGACCATCACCATGATCGTGCGCGCCATGGCGCTGGACCAGGTCAGTACCGGCAATACCTCGCGCCTGATGCGCAAGGAGCTGGCCGTGGGCCTGATCAATGGCCTGGTGTGGGGTGGAGTGATTGGCGTAGTGGCCTTCCTGCTGTATGGCAGTTGGTCGCTCGGCGTCGTGATGACGGCCGCCATGACCCTGAACCTGCTGCTGGCGGCGCTGATGGGGGTGCTGATCCCGATGACCCTGGCGCGCGTCGGGCGTGACCCGGCAATGGGTGCGAGCGTGATGATCACGGCCGTAACCGATAGCGGCGGCTTCTTCATCTTCCTTGGCCTTGCCACGATCTTCCTGCTCTAGGCCTGTGCTGCGCGACCTGGCCCAATGGCCGCGTCGCGCATCTGGGATTAATCAAACTGTCTGATGTCGATGGCCTGCGTGCGAATCATCGCGAAGATGCCTGGGCGGACTGTTTCAGGCAAAAAAAAGCCAGCGCGAGGCTGGCTTGAACTTTCGGGGTGTAATCAGGACGGGTTTGCGGCCATTTCAGCGTCATGGGCAATCAACGACACCAGTGCATTTTGCTGGCGGTGGGATAGCTGGCGGAAGCGTTGCAGCAATTCACGTTCGTGCAGCGACAGCTCGGGGCTGTCCAGGCGCATGCTCAACTCTTCGCCCAGCGCGCCTTCCTGAATAAGACTCTGCTCCAGGCGCGCGATGATTTCGGAGTTCATGCTGCGATGATGGTTGCGTGCCACCTCGGCAATGCGTTCACGCATTCCGTCTGGCAGGCGTACGACGAACTTGTCAGCCGTACGGCTGGAATAAATTGCCTGTTTCAATGGGCGCATATATTTAACCGGTTAGTTCAGGGGAGCGGTTCTCGGAATTGGCCGCAGGATGTCTTTAGGACAAGCAAGGCAGCCAAATGTTCAACCTGAATTGATAAGAGGCCCGCATCATGCCTCAAGCAAGCCAGATCCTTGGCGCCAATTCTGTGACAAATATTGAGCCTGAGGCAGGCGTTATGCCAGCACCAATTATCAGAAATGCGGACTGGTTTGAAAACTTAAATCCGCTCCGGGTGCATGGCCTCGCCCTTTTGCCCAGTGGACAGGGGGCTGCGCGTCCTTGTGTGCAAGCCGTGTACGCTTGCACGCCACTCCTCTACGTATACAGCGTAGTGGCAAATGGCCGATTTACTAGGGGTGAATACATCATGAGGGGATATTGCGGGTGAGTGGCAGACTGGTTTATCTCATGGGCCCCTCGGGCTCTGGCAAGGACAGCCTGATCGATGCGGCCCGCGATGCTCTGGCGCAACTCGACTGCGTGGTGGCGCGCCGGGTAATTACCCGCTCGGCAGAGTCAGTCGGGGAGGCTGCCCTGGGGCTCACGCCCCAGGCATTTGCCGAATTGGCGCGTGAGGGCGGTTTTGCCCTGAGTTGGCATGCCAACGGGCTGGATTACGGAATTCCGGTGCAGATCGATCAGTGGCTGGCGCAAGGGCTGCATGTGCTAGTCAACGGTTCCAGGGGGCACTTGCCTCTAGTGAAAGAGCGCTACCCGCAGTTGTTGCCCATCCTGTTGACGGTGAATACCGATGTCCTGCGTGAGCGCCTTCAGCGCAGGGGGCGTGAAAGCAGCAAAGAGATCGAGACCAGGTTGGCGCGTAATGCCTTGTTTGCCCGTGGTACGGCGGAGGACGAGTCTGGCGGTATTTTCCTACTGGATAATTCCGCCGAGTTGTCGACAACCCTGGCTCGCTTGCTGGCGTTGCTTGGCAATGAAGGTATCGTGGAAAAACCCCGTTCGGCGTGAGCGGGCCATTGCCTACACTTAATAAGCCGTACAGACGACATGACAAACGCGGGGCTGCCCGTTAACATGCTCGCCGTCCATCGCGCCGCAGCTCCTTGCGGCCGGTCTGTGTCTCAGTAGCTCAATTGGATAGAGCATCCCCCTCCTAAGGGGAAGGTTGCAGGTTCGAACCCCGCCTGGGACACCATATAAATAGAGCCTTTTAACCCGTCATCCTGACAGCTCACTTTTTCCGTGACAGCAGGGTGGCAGCAAAAGGCGAAAATAAACCCCGCATAGGTCAGTCTTGCGGGGTTTTTTTTGGCTGAAATAATTAATAACGAAAGCAGCAGGCTTTATGACGACGGGTAGAAACGAACTTTGCTGGTGTGGCTCAGGGAAGAAATTAAAACGTTGCCATCTTGGGCGCGCCGCGGCCGACCCTCTCAAACTCTGGGATTGATGCGCCCCGGATTCTCCAGACATCTTGCAAGCCCGCTTTACACGGCCTCCTTAAATAAGAACGCCCCCGTAACAGAACTGTCATCGTTCATCCATCAGCCACTCCCCTAAGCGTCCCGGCTACGGATAGATGCTTACTGGGCGCTACGGCTGAAAATCCTGATCACTTCACTCAGATGCTCGGCCATTGCCTGACGCGCTGCGTCGGGGTCGTGTTGTTCCAACGCTTGCAGCACACGCCGGTGTTCATCTTCCGAACGATGGGGCATGTCGCCCGAGCTGTAATGGCTTTGTAGACGCTGGAACATGCTGCCGTATCGATGGCCTAACAGGTGTTGAATCATCAGCGCGTAGGCCGGGTTGTCCGAGGCCTGGGCGATGCGGATATGGAATAGGCGGTCGCCGGGGTGGGTGTGTGAATCTTCACGGTTGTCCTGCACGTTGCGCTCGAATGCCTCGCGGATGCCTGCCAGTTCTTCATCGCTAGCGTTCACGGCCGCCAGCGCGGCGGCTTCGGGCTCGATCAGACGGCGGGCCTGAAGCAAGGCGAAGGGCGGGATTTCAGCGCTGAAATCAATCTCGATCCCCAGCTCAGGGTCCAGCTCTTTCCATTGATTGCGCGTGACTTGAGCCATGACTGGCTCATTCGATACCGCTTGCACTGAAGGCTCGCAGACCAGCACCCCGTTACCGACGCGCACATCCACCAAGCCGATCACTTCTAGCGCAATCATTGCCTCACGCACAGAGGCTCGGCTCACACCTAGCAACTTGGCTAGCTCTCGCTCGGCCGGCAAACGGCTGCCCGGCGGAAACTCTCCGCTGTCGATCAAGGCTCGCAGCTGGTCGGCGATCTGCCGGTAAAGTCTTTGGTTATCAATAACTTGAAATGGCATTGAAAATTAAACTCTGGTTTGGACAGCATTCGACAAGCACGCCGGTGGAAAAGACGCTTGTTGATGGTCGAGGCGAATGCTATAAAAGGCCTAATGGTCTGACCATTGAACCCATAACGTGAAGTGATCATAGCAAACTTTATTCTGACGCTTGAGTCGGTCTGCCAATTGATGCGCCTCCAATGGCCTGACCATTGGGCCAATCTTCGCGAAAACAATAAAAAATTAGCGTCACGGAGCACTTATGAATCTTTCCGGCAAACGCGTGCTGATCACGGCGGGCGCTCAGGGTATTGGCCTAGCCAGTGTCCAGGCGTATCTCGCTGCTGGCGCTGAAGTCTTCGCCGCCGACATCAATGCTGGCGCCCTCGAAGCAGTTGAAGGTGCACATACCCATATCCTAGACGTCACCGATGCAAGCGCCATCCAGCACCTAGCCCAAGAGCTTGGTCCGCTAGATGTTCTGTTCAACTGCGCAGGCGTGGTTCACAGCGGCAACATTCTTGAGTGCAGCGAAAACGACTGGGCCTTCGCCCTGGACCTAAACGTTACCGCCATGTACCGCATGATCCGAGCTTTCTTGCCGGGCATGTTGGCGAACGGTGGCGGCTCGATCATCAATATGGCCTCGGTGGCTTCCAGCGTTAAAGGCGTTCCAAATCGTTTTGCCTACTGCGCCAGCAAAGGTGCGGTAATTGGCCTGACACGTTCAGTGGCGGCTGATTTCGTCAGTCAGAACATCCGCTGCAACGCCATTTGCCCCGGCACCGTTGACTCCCCCTCCTTGCGTCAACGCATCAGTGAACAAGCCCAAAGTGAAGGTCGCAGCATCGCTGAGGTCTACGCCGCCTTCGCTGCCCGCCAACCGATGGGCCGCATCGGCACTGCTGAGGAAATAGCGCAACTGGCGCTGTACCTGGGCTCAAGTGCCAGCGGGTTCACCACCGGAACTGCGCAAATTATTGATGGCGGCTGGAGTAACTGAGTCCCGCGCCGCCATTAGACCTGCGTACCCCCTTAGCTCTAACTAACAAAGGAAATAATATGAAGCTGCTGCGCTACGGCGAAAAAGGCCAGGAACGTCCTGCGTTGCTTGATAACAACGGTCAATTGCGCGACTTGTCCGAAGTGGTCGTTGATATCACGGGCGACGCGCTGAGCCCGCAAAGCATCGCCCGCCTGCAAGATATCGACCCGTCCAGCTTGCCGCTGGTTGAAGGCTCGCCACGCCTCGGCGCTTGCGTTGGTGAAGTCGGCAAGTTCATCTGCATCGGCCTCAACTATGCCGATCACGCCGCCGAAACTGGCGCCGCAATCCCGGCCGAACCGGTGGTGTTCAGCAAGTGGACCAGCGCCATTGTCGGCCCGAATGACGACATCGAGATACCGCGCAACTCACGCAAAACCGACTGGGAAGTCGAGCTTGGCGTGGTCATCGGCAAAGGCGGCCGCTACATCAGCGAAAGCGATGCTCTCGAACACGTGGCCGGTTATTGCGTAATCAATGACGTGTCCGAGCGCGAGTTCCAGCTGGAACTGGGCGGCACTTGGGACAAAGGCAAGGGCTGTGACACTTTCGGCCCGCTCGGCCCTTGGCTGGTGACCCGCGATGAAGTCGCTGACCCGCATCAGCTCGATCTGTGGCTGGAAGTCGACGGCAAGCGTTACCAGAACGGCAACACCCGGACGATGATTTTCCAGATCCCAAAAATCATCAGCTACCTCAGCCAATTCATGAGCCTGCAACCCGGTGATGTGATCTCCACCGGTACTCCCCCGGGCGTCGGTCTGGGTATCAAGCCTGAGCCGGTGTACCTGCGCGCAGGTCAACAAATCCGTCTGGGCATCGCCGGCCTCGGCGAACAAAACCAACGCACCGTGAATGCCCAGTGACAGGTAGCTACGCCATGACCACGATTACCGCTGTACGCGTTGAAGACATCCGCTTCCCTACTTCGCAATCTCTCGATGGTTCGGATGCGATGAACCCGGACCCGGATTACTCCGCGGCCTATGTCATTCTCGAAACCGATACCCCGGGCCTGGAAGGCCATGGGCTGACCTTTACCATCGGCCGCGGCAACGAGATTTGCTGCGCCTCGATCAAGGCGTTGGCCGGTCTGCTGGTGGGGTTGAAGCTGGAATGGATTGCCCAAGACATGGGCCGTTTCTGGCATCACGTCACCAGTGACAGCCAATTGCGCTGGATCGGCCCGGATAAAGGCGCCATTCACCTGGCCACCGGGGCGGTGGTCAACGCTGCCTGGGACTTGTGGGCCAAGGCAGAGCGCAAGCCGGTCTGGCGCCTGGTGGCGGACATGAGCCCCGAGCAGTTGGTGCGCTGTATTGATTTTCGCTACATCACCGATTGCATCACCCCGGCAGAAGCCCTGACGTTGCTGCGCGAACGCGCCCGGGGTAAAGCCGAGCGCGTTGCGCTGCTCGAAGAGCAAGGTTACCCGTGCTACACCACTTCAGCCGGGTGGCTGGGGTATGCCGACGACAAGCTGCGCCGTTTGTGTCAGGAAGCGGTCGACGCCGGTTTCTCCCACGTCAAACTCAAAGTCGGCCACGACCTGAAGGACGACATCCGCCGCGTGCGTATTGCCCGTGAAGTGCTGGGCCCGGATCGTCAGTTGATGATCGACGCCAACCAGGTGTGGGAAGTCGACACGGCCATCAACTGGGTCCGCGAGCTCTCCTTCGCCAATCCATGGTTCATTGAAGAGCCCACCAGCCCGGATGACGTCGAAGGCCATCGCAAGATTCGTCTGGGTGTCGCTCCGGTCAAAGTCGCCACGGGGGAGATGTGCCAGAACCGCATCGTGTTTAAACAATTGATCATGCGTGAAGCGATTGATGTGGTGCAGATCGACGCCTGCCGACTGGGCGGGGTCAATGAGGTGCTGGCGGTGATGCTGATGGCCGCCAAATACAACTTGCCGGTATGCCCACACGCAGGCGGCGTGGGCTTGTGCGAGTACGTACAGCACCTGTCAATGATCGATTACCTGTGCATCGCCGGCACCCATGAAGGTCGCGTAGTGGAGTTTGTCGACCATCTGCACGAACACTTCGTAGACCCGTGCGTAATTCGTAATGCGGCCTACATGCCACCGCAGGCGCCGGGCTTCTCGATCCAGATGAAGGCCGCCTCTCGAGAGCAGTACCAGTATCGGGGCTAACCGCCATGCGATCCTCGCACCCACTTCGGCTGAATGCTCACCAGCACTCCAGTCGCTATGACGCCACGGCCTATCGGGTACGTGATGGGCCTGGTGGCTGATAACGCCTCCACAGCTGTGGCGTATCTTTTGCCGATGGGCCGTTCTTGGTGGTCGCGGCTTATGTCCGTGGCGCCTTGAAAAAGCTGTAAGCGCTGTATTGATGTTGCTGCACTCCACAAAAACAATAATCGGAGGACGTCATGTCTAACCCCGCGTTGAAGCAGGCGCTCAGCAAAATCCGCTGGCGCATCTTGCCCTTTGTTGCATTGATGTTTGCGATGGCAATCATTGACCGTTCCAACATCGGTTTTGCCAAACACGCCTTTCAGGCTGACACCGGCCTCAGCAACGCCGCTTTTGCGCTTGGTGCGGGCATTTTCTTTATCGGCTACGCCGTGTTTGAGGTGCCCAGCAACCTGATGCTGCACAAGATCGGCGCGCGTATTTGGTTGAGCCGGATCATGGTCACCTGGGGGTTGGTTTCGGCTGCGATGATGTTTGCCCACGACGAAACCAGCTTCTACATCCTCCGCTTTTTGCTGGGCGTGGCCGAGGCCGGTCTTTCGCCGGGCGTGGTGCTGTACCTGACCTATTGGTTCCCGCAGAACCAGCGCGGTTCGGCCTACGGCATCTACTATTTTGGTGTGCCAGTGTCTTTGATTGTAGGCGGGCCGGTGTCGGGATGGCTGCTGGAAACCGCCCAGTTCGGTCTGGCCGGTTGGCAATGGATGTTTGTCACCGAAGGCCTCGCCGCCTCGATCATCGGCGTGTTTGCGTTCTTTTACCTGACCGACAAACCGCGAGATGCCAAGTGGTTGAGTGCTGAAGAAAAAGCTGCGATTGAGCACGAACTGGAAAAAGATCAGCTGTTGAAAGCCAATAGTGGCCCATCGACATGGCGTGCGGCATTGATCAACCCTAAGGTTCTGTACTTCACCCTGATCTATTTCACGATTCAGGTCAGTGTCTACGGCGTACTGTTTTACCTGCCCACACGAATCGCGGAACTGCTCGCCACCGGCATCGGCCTGAAAGTCGGCATGTTGACCGCCATTCCCTGGATTGCCACCGTTTGCGTGCTGTATGTGGTCACCCGTTACGCCGACCGAAAAGGCCAGCAGGCTCGTTTTGCAGCCTTGATGCTGGCATTGGCAGCAGTGGGAATGGTGGGCTCGACCTTGAGCGGTAGTCTGCCGCTGGTGATGCTGTCGTTCTGCGTTGCCGCCGCCGGGTTCATCACCGTGCAGCCGCTGTTCTGGACCTTACCTACTCGCTTCCTGGGCGGTGCCGCAGCGGCCAGCGGGATTGCGGTGATTGGCGCATTGGGTAATCTAGGCGGCTTCCTGGCGCCAACGGTCAAAACCTGGGCCGAGCAGTACTTCAATAACGCCCACGCGGGGATGTACTTCCTGGCGGCGACCGCCCTGATCGGTACGCTGATGCTGATTCGCTCGGCAAGAGCGGGGCACGAGTCAGGAAAGCGGGTTCAGGTGGCCCGATCGCCCAGCTGAAAATGTGTACGTGCTCGCGATGGCACCTCTTCTGTACACCAGTGGCATCGCGAGCAATCCCGCTCTCATAGGTCATGAAGCGCCATGTAGTTGCGCTGGTTCGCTCGGCACGTGCTCATTGTTGGCGAGCGTTATTGTGGCAACGTGGCCGAGGGACCACTCACATTTCATTTCAGATGGAGTGCAGGCGACTGATGATTTGGGATACGGCGTCGTCCGGTGAGAGCTGGGCTGTATCTGTATAGAAGGGCGGTGGATTCCACGGTTCATAGTCATGTGCCAGCACTGACGCCCAGGTTGGAGGTGTCAGGCCGGGGATGTCGGTCGTGCGGGTCTCGACGCGTCGGCGATGTTCTTCTGTGTCGGAGCAAATCACCTCTATATCCAGTAGCTCTGCGCCGGCGCTGGTTGCGGTGGCGTGCCAGGTGTTGCGACTTGCCGATACCGGGTTGACGCAGTCGACGATGACGGTGTGACCAAGACGCAGATTGCTCAGGGCAAGCTCGTTGGCCACGAGGTAGCCGCTGGTGCCTACGTCCTGTACGAGGACGCAGGCGTTGCGGATGGCTTGTTCGATGGTATCGATCCGTAGGTAGACCGCTCGCAGTCGATTGGCCAGGAGCTTGGCGATCGTGGTTTTTCCGGTGCCGGGTAGGCCGCTGAATACAATAAGCACGAGCTGTCCTGCGGGGGAGGGGATGCAGCATCTTCTCTATATAGAAGAGGTTTTGAAAGCCGGTCGCGGCCAGGCACCTGATTTCAGGGCTTATTCAGGCTGTTTTCGGTGTTTTGATAGAAAAACCAAATTAGCAGTTGACGGCAGATTCTATATGTCTATAATTCGCCCCACTTCCGGCGCAGTCGAAACGGAAAACTCCTTGGTA
>NZ_JBIUWJ010000047.1:0-40793 GCF_044743405.1 Pseudomonas sp. NPDC087626 | reverse complement strand
CGGCGGCCCCCCAAATCAATGTCGGAGTACGGGCATGCCGAGCCTAAGCGAGGCACCGAGTGGTGGGGTAAGAGCCTTTTGCTTACTTTTGGGCTTTCAAAAGTGAGCCGCCGTCAGGCGGAACCATAGGAGGCCGTTACCGCAAAAATGGATATGTACTCGGTCTAATCCAACACCCCGGTCGGCCAACAAATGCAACGTCGCACCACAGTTGTGTAGATACCTATGCAGGGCCCAGGCACCTACCCGAATCCACGCACGTGGTCAGGTAGGTGCCTGGGCCTTGCCGGCCAGCGCGTTTTAGCGAATGGCCGCCAGGCAGCTTTCGAAAATATCCAGGCCTGCTTCCAAGACTTGCGGTTCGATCGTCAGCGGTGGCAGCAGGCGGATGATGTGCCGGGATTTTCCGCTGGGCATTAGCAAAAGTCCCTGCTGCCTGGCGCTTTCCAGTAGCTGTGCCAATACCGCGGTGGCGGGCGCGCCTTCGGGTGTGAGTAGCTCAATGCCGCGCATGGCCCCGACACCCGTCAACTTACCGAGATAGGGCGACAGCTTGTCTTGCTGCCAGGCCTGATAGCGGCTGAGGATGGCCTGTTCCTGCGACTCGCCCCAGGCCGCCAGGTTGGCATCGGTCATCTGGTCCAGGGTGGCCAGCGCCGCTGCGCAGGCAATCGGGTTGCCGGAGTAAGTGCCGCCCAGTCCGCCTTTGGGCAAGGTGTCGAGCAGTGCTTTTTTACCCACCACCGCGCCCAGCGGCAGGCCGCCGGCAATGCTTTTGCCCAGCAGGATCAAATCCGGTTCGATGCCCAGTCGGGTGAAGGCAAAACGTTGCCCGGTACGCCCGAACCCAGACTGGATTTCATCGGCGATGAGCAGGATGCCGTGGTCATCGCAAAACTTGCGCAGTGCTAGTGCAAAGGGCGGCTCGAGCGCCAGGAACCCACCTTCGCCCTGCACCGGTTCGAGAATGAAACAGGCCACTTCATTAACGTCGATCTCGACGCTGAACAGCCGGTCCAGGGCCTTGAGTGCTTCCTCAGTCGTGACCCCGTTGTCTTTACTGGGGTAGGGCAGGTGATAGACCGGGCCTGGCAAGGTGCCGACCCGCTGTTTGTAGGGCGCGACTTTGCCGTTCAGGTTCAGGGTGGCCAAGGTCCGTCCATGGAAGCCGCCATCAAAGGCTATGACCGCCGTACGACCGGTCGCCGCGCGGACGATTTTCAGCGCGTTTTCTGCCGCCTCCGCGCCGCTGTTGGTCAACATGCCGCTGACCGCATAAGACACCGGGATGAACCTGGCCAGGCGCTCCATGAACTGCTTGTACGGTTCGTGCGGCGCGGCGTTAAAGGCGTAGTGGGTCAGCCGGCTGGCTTGTGTGCACACCGCCTCGACAATCGGTGGGTTGCAATGGCCCAGGTTGAGCACGCCGATGCCACCGACGAAGTCGATGTAGCGCTTGCCGTCCGTGTCCCAGACATGGGCATTGAGACCGTGGCTCAAGGTGATGGGGTGGACAATGGCGATGGACTCGCTGATGGATGACGCGGTCATTGGGTGGCCCCTGGCTGCATGGATTTTCTCCAATGAAAGCGAGGATCGCCTGGCTACCACAAGCGAAAAGAAATGCCGCGGTCATTCCATAAACTCTTGAAGTGTACCGGCGCCGAATTTCTCAACCCGGCGCAACGCTGCGCCAACCTCGCATTCGGCAGCCAAGGTGCTGTGCCATGGCGCGCGAGGCAGAGGTTTGCAGCGAGCGTTTCGCGCTCCACCCGGCATAGTGTCGGCCAACTCCGGCAATGTGTCAGGCAGGCTGACACCTTGCCTGGTGCATTCCAAAATTGCCTATGCAAGACTTTTCGTGAAGGCTGGGTGAACAACCCCTGAAAAATAAATAATAATTCTTCGAAGGTGCCAACCGATGCTAACCAGAAAGCTCAAAGGCTTGATTGTCGCTTCCACCGTGGCGGCCGCGGCGCTACTTTCCACCTCCTCTGTTCTGGCTGACGATCTGCAGAAGATCCAGGAGGCCAAGGAGATCCGGATCGCCATGAGCGGTCAGTACTCTCCCTTCAGCTTTGCCAATGAACAGAACCAGATTGTCGGCTTCGACGCCTCCATCAGCGAGGCCCTGGCCGAGCGCATGGGGGTCAAGGTGACAATCGTCACCACGCCATTCGACGGGATCATCGCCGGTCTCCTGGCGAAGAAATACGACGCCATCATCGCCTCCATGACCATTACCCCGGAACGCCAGAAGGCCGTGGATTTTGTCGGGCCCTATTACCATGCGGGCCGCACGATCGTGGTCAAGGAAGACTCGCCCATCAAGAGCCTGGATGACCTCAAGGATGTGACCGTCGGCGTCACGCTCGGCGATGCCCACGACAAGTGGGCCCGGGCGCGTGGCAACCTCAAGGTCAGGACCTACAAAGGGCTGCCGGAAATGCTGGTCGACCTCGAGGCCGGGCGGATCAACGCGCTGGTGATGGACAGTGTTCCGGTGCTGGTGGCCGTCAAGGAAACCGGGCAGAAGGTGCGCATCATTACCCCGCCCGAGAGCGACGGTGGCATTGAAGGCATGGGCATTGCGCTGCGCAAGAACAACCCTGAGCTCAAGGCGACGATGCAGCAGGCCCTGCAGGACATGCTCGCCGACGGCACCTACGAAAAGATCTCGATGAAGTGGATTGGCAACGATATCCGCTGATTCATCGCAGGCCTGGCTCGACCTCGGGTCGGGCCAGTCAATCCGACTTTTCCGAGGGTTCCCATGGATCTGACACTCATACAGCGCACATTCCCGTTTTTCCTCGAAGCGGCGTGGATTACCGTGCAAATCTCGGTGCTGGCTCTGCTCCTGGGTTTGCTGGTGGCTTTCGTGCTGGTGGCTGCGCGGTTGTCCACGGTGTTCCTGTTCCGGTGCCTGGCAAGAATCTACGTCAGCGTTTTTCGCGGCACGCCGTGCCTGGTTCAATTGTTCATCATTTACTTCGGCGGGCCGCAGATCGGCCTTGAGCTGGAGCCGTTCGCCGCAGGGGTGATTGGCCTGGGCCTGAACATTGCGGCCTACATGGCCGAGTCCATTCGCGGCGCCATCAGCAACGTCGACCCGGGCCAGGAAGAAGCCGCTCGCTCCATTGGGTTCGGGCGCCGCCAGACGTTGTGGCTGGTCACGCTGCCCCAGGCTGCCAAGTTGATGATTCGCCCGCTGGGGGTCAACGCGGTCGCACTGATCAAAGGCTCGGCCCTGGTATCGACTATTTCGGTGGTTGAACTTTCCTATACCGCGCAACGTTTTATCAGCTCGACCTACAAACCCTTTGAAATTTTCATGGTGTCAGCGTTGCTGTACATCGTGATGGTCTACTCGGTTCGATTTGTCGTCGACTATCTCGATAATCGTTTCGCGGCAAGGTGAGTACATACCCATGCAAGGTCTGGATCTAAGCATAGTTACACCTTATTCCGAGTTGCTGGCGACGGGTCTGTGGTGGACGGTCGTGATGTTCGTCAGTTCCAGCATCTTGAGTTTGCTGGCGGGGATCGCCTTCGCGCTGATCGTGCTGTATGCGCCGAAACTGATGGCGCTGCCTGTGCGTTTCATTACCTGGCTATTGATGGGCACGCCACTGCTGCTGCAGTTGTACGTGATTTATTACGGCCTGGTGCAGGTCGGTATCGACATTCCCGCATTGGGGGCGGGCATCATTGGTTTAAGCCTGCACTTTGCGGTCTACAACGCCGACGTGATTCGCGCCGGCGTGGTGTCAGTGGACCCTGGGCAGATCGAAGGGGCTCGCTCCATTGGCCTGAGCCGTGGCCAGACCCAGCGTTACGTCATCGTCCCACAAGCGCTGCGCAGCACCATTGCCCCCCTGGGCAACAACCTGATTGTCCTGCTGAAGGACACGTCGCTGGTTTCCATCATCGGTATTGCCGAGTTGGTGTATAGCGCCCAGCTTGCCGTGAGTGAAACCTACAGCCCGTTTGAGTTCTATCTGACTGTTGCGGTTATTTACTATGCAGCCAATCTGGTTCTGGAAGTCGGCCTGCACCTTCTCGAAAAAAAGGTAGAGATGTCACGATGAACAGTGAAAAATTCATGGTTGAGGTCAAGGGTGCACGTAAGGCTTACGGCGCACTCGAAGTACTCAAGGGCATCGATCTTTCGGTCTCGCGCGGACAAATCGTCGCCATCATCGGCCCCAGTGGTTCGGGTAAAAGCACGCTGTTGCGGTCAATCAATCAGTTGGAAGTGCTTAACGATGGCGAGATCTGGCTGGAGGGTGAACAAGTCAATCGGCCCTTGAAAGGCCGCGCCTATGAGCAGCATATCAACGCGGTGCGCCAGCAGATGGGCATGGTGTTCCAGCACTTCAATCTGTTTCCGCACCTGACCGTGTTTGAAAACATTGCCCTTGGCCCGATCAAGCTCAAAGGCCTTTCGAAAAAAGCCTCGCGTGAACTGGCAATGGAATATTTGTCAAAAGTGGGCTTGGCCAACAAGTTCGATGAGTATCCTTCGCGGCTGTCGGGTGGTCAGAAGCAGCGCGTGGCGATTGCCAGGGCGCTGGCGATGCAGCCTAAGGTGATGCTCTTCGATGAGGCGACATCGGCACTCGACCCCGAGCTTGTCGAAGAGGTCAACCAGGTCATGAAGCAGCTCGCTGCCGAGCATATGACCATGTTGATCGTCACCCACGAAATGCGGTTTGCCGGCGAAGTGGCGGATCGGATTGTGTTTATGGACGGAGGAGTGGTAGTGGAGGAGGGCGCGCCGCAGGACATCCTGCAAAACCCCGTCCACGAGCGGACTCGGTCATTCCTGAAAAAGCATCTGCACGATCGGTAGTGTGTACGGGTTCTCTCTGTAGGAGCGAGCTTGCTCGCGATGGACGTAAGGACGCCGCGTTGAGTCAGGCGTGGCGGGTCATCGTTGAAGGCCATCGCGAGCAAGCTCGCTCCTACAAAGTCCATCTGTGCTCGACCAGCGCATTCCATCAAAGGTGAAGCAAACCGCTTCACCATTAACGATGGGATTGACCTCATCGAATCCGCGAAACGAGCCCATGGCAGCTGCATCGATTCGCTGCGGCGCCAGCAGAATCAGCCAGCGTACGACTTGCATGAATTGCCCATGGCCGAATACCAGTACCGAGCCGGTCTTGCCCTGCAGTTGCTGCAGCGCTGTTTGCGCGCGCAGCACCAGGCCATGGAATGACTCTGTCCCGGGCCCGTTGCTGTGATCCGGATCACCCGCGTGCCAATACGCCTGAACCCATGGACGTCTTTGCGCCGCCGTTGTATTCATGCAGTCCGCGGGCGAGAGGTAGGTGAATTCCTCGACCGGCCACACCTGCACCGGGGTCGCCGGGAATTTCCGGAGGGTGGGGGCCGCGGTATCCTGGGCTCGGGTAAACGGCGACATAACGATCAAGTCCGGTGCGGCCTCAATAGACTCGGCAATGGCCTGGGCCTGGGCTCTGCCGCGCTCGGTGAGGGGAATCAGGGCCGGGTCCGATGATGCTCCGCCAGCATTGGCGGCGCTCTCGCCATGTCTTATCCACGTTACGGTCAGCACCAGGTCCCACCTCTCACTCAATAATCCATCCGCACACGATAAATCCCCCGGCAAGGCTTTGTAAGCTTTATGGTCTCGATACCTGGCGGCGCGAACACAATAGAAGGAGTCCAAATGTCTTACCGCACAGCAAGGGAAGCGTTCATGCACGGTGTGCGGGCACTCATGCCATTGAGTCCCGGGGTCGTGCCCTTTGGTTTGTTGACGGGGGTCATGGCGATCAGCCTGGGCCTGTCGCCCGGCACGACCATGGGCATGACGCTGCTGTTCTACTCGGGATCGGCGCAGATGGTCGCGCTGCAATTGCTGCATACCGGTGTTATGCCGGTGGCGATTGTGGTCACAGCCCTGGTGATCAACTTGCGCTTCATCATGTACAGCGCGTCACTGGCGCCCCATCTGCATCATTTGCCCCGACGCTGGACCTGGCCATTGTCGTACATGCTTTCCGACCAGTCTTACGCCCTCTGCAGCCTCAAGCTGGCCTCCGGTGAGCTCGGGAGGTTTGCCCAGTATTACTATGCCGGCACCGCCGTCGCGATGTGGCTGGTATGGCAGCTGTCGGTATTGGCGGGCATTTACCTGGGGGCCAATATCCCTGAAAGCTGGTCGCTGAGTTTTGCCATACCGCTGTCGTTTCTCGCGCTGCTGGTTCCCGGTATACGCAGTGCACCGAGTCTGGGTGCCGCCACGGTGGGCGGATTGATCGCGGTGTTTGCGGTGGATATGCCCTACAACCTGGGGCTGGTCAGTGCATCCATTGGTGGTGTGGTGGCGGGTGTGTTGCTCGAGAGTATGCGCAAGCGGCCATCGAGCGAAGCGCCGGTCGCTGATGCCGAGGGGCAACCACGATGAGCGACCTGAGCTTGTGGGGGCTGTTCCTGGCGGTCGGGCTGGGCACGTTCGTGATGCGTCTTTCCTTTGTCGAACTGTATGGCCGTTTGCGTATCCCGGCGCTGCTCAGGCGAGCCTTGCTCTACGTGCCGGCGAGTGTGCTGGCGGCCCTGGTGCTGCCCGCCGTGGTGTACCCCGGTGGCCAGGGTGAATTTGTCCTGGCTAATGCGCAGATCCCCGCGGCCATCCTGGCGGCCTGGGTCGCCTGGAAGACGCGCAACACGCTCCTGACGTTGGCGGTCGGGATGGGGGCGTTGTGGTTGTTGAAGTATTTTGCCGGGTAGCGGCACCTGTGCCGGGGGCAGGCACTGGGTCACTCGGGCGTCATCAGCACCGCCAGCGTCAGGCTGATGAATTCCTCGTTGTGGTCGATGGTGTCCAGGGCGCTGCGCACGTGGTCGGCGACTTCGGCCGAGCCGCTCAGTTCGACCCAGTTCGACAGCTCGAGGATGGCCGCTTCGAGGGCGAGCTGGTTTTCGTTGAGTTTGAAGAGCAGGGAAGGCAGCAGGTCGGAATTGGGCATGGTGAATCCTCCGTGGTGGTTTCAGCGTAGCAGCCACATCAGCGGGAGGAGGCCGGACGCGTGTGCGTGGGCAGGGGCGCAGCGCAATTTTTTGCGCTGCGCCGATTGCAGGCGTTGGCTTGCCGACGCAGGGACCCGCGACTACAGGAACTTGATGGGGTAGTTGAAGATCAGGCGGTTCTCATCAATGTCGTAGTTGCTGAAGTCCCGGCGCAGGGTGGAGTTGCGCCAGCGCACGGAGAGGTCCTTGAACGGGCCGCTCTGGATGACATAGGCTAGCTCGGACTCTCTGCCCCATTCCTTGCCTTGGCGGGTGTTGGCGGTCTGGACATGGTCGCCGGACAGGTAGCGATTCATCATCGTCAGCCCTGGTACCCCCAGCGCCGCGAAATCGAAGTCGTGACGCAGTTGCCAGGAGCGCTCCCGGGCATTGTCATAGCTTGAGTTGTAGGTGTCGTTGGCCAAGGGGTAGCCGGCGGTGCCGTTGACCCGCATCCAGCCGGTCTCGCCATAGACTCGCTGCAGGCCCAGGTAGAAGGTGTTGGCGCCGGTCTTGGCGGACAGCAGCAGTGACACGGTCTTGTTGTCCATCTCGCCGGCCTTGGCCGCGCCATCCTCGTCGCCCAGGAACAGCCCAAGGTTACCCCCCAATTTCCAATTTCCCAGCACCTGGCTATGCAGCACATTCAGGTATTGCTGCTGGTAGATATCCTCCAGTTGGGCATGCCACAGGCCCACCTGGGTGGCCTTGTCATTGAACTGGTATTCAGCCCCGGCGAAGTTGAAGCGATCCGAGGTCGCGCTGGGCCGCCCGGCCATGAACATGCGCTCCATGCTGGCGTCGTTGCGCGGGCTGTTGCCGCGAAAATACCCGGTGTAGAGGGTCAGGTCGGTAATTTCCCTTGAAGTCAGCTGTGCGCCGCGAAAGGTCTGGGGCAAGGAGCGGCCATCATCGGAGCGCAGGATCGGCAGCAGGGGCATCCATTCTCCGACCTTCAGTTCGGTGGCGGAGAACCTGGCTTTGAGCGCCACGCCGAGGCGGCCGAAATCGTCTGCGGGCCTGCCGCTGTCATGGGTCGGCAGCAATTGGGTGCCGGCAGTCCCGCGCCCGCCATCGAGCTTGAGCGAGTACAGGCCCAACACATCGACCCCAAGGCCGACTGCGCCGGCGGTATAGCCTGAGCGCATGTCGAGGATGAAACTTTGCGTCCACTCTTCGGCTTTGCCTTGCGGATAGGTCGGGTCGACAAAGTTGCGGTTGTGGTAGAAGTTGCGCAGGTTGAGGGTGGCGCTGGCGTCGTCGACAAAACCTTCGGCCGATGCCCCGGCCGCAGCGGTCGAGCACACAATCCCCAGCGCTGCAGCTCGCGAAAGGGTGGCCAGGCGGGGTGCGCTTGAGCGTGCAAGGATCTTCATTATTGTTATTTCCTTTTTTTAAAGCGCAGGACTCCCCCGCAGGGCGAGGCCTGCGCAAAAACTGCGCTGTTTGAGTAGTGGTGGCTTACGACGGGACGAGGTGCCGCCAAGCCCTAGCTGTGCAACAGGGCAACCAGGGCCGGGACCGTGAGCACGGCGGTGTAGTAGCCCATGAACTGCACCCCGATGTTGAAGCCCAGGAAGCGTGAGAGAAAACCGCCCAGCAGGCCGATGGTGACGATCACCGCCAAGCCCAGGAGGCCGCCCTCCCAGATGCCGATCACCAGGATCAGGCCGACGAAGGTCGAGATCACTGCCTCGTGGCTGATCTTGCGCGACACATAGGACGCCGCCCTGTGGGCGTAATTCATGGTGAACGGGTAAGCGATCAGGATCGCCACCACCACCGCCAACATGCCGTAGCCGAGGAACTCCCAGGTGTTGAGCAGGGTGTGCAGGTTGTTGACCTGGCCCGTTGCGGTGTCGACGCTAAAACGCGGAGGCGCATTGAACAATGGCGCAGCCGGGCCCGCAGCGACGGGACTCAGGGGCAGGCCAAAGGCGATCAGCGGGATCAGTGCCTCGGCGAGGTAGGTGGATTCGGTCACCCCGTTGCGCGCGGTAATGACCGTGGTCAGGCGATGGTAGACGTGCTTGATCCGCGAGCCGACGACCTCGCCCATGATCACGGTCATGGCCACCGGGCTGAACACAAAGGTGGCGCTGGAGACGACCGCGGTAATCGCCGTCCACATGCTCTGCTTGCTGTCCAGCACCTTGAGAGGATTGGGGAAAAACCCGCCCCAGCTTTTGACGTCGGGCGACAGCGAGAACGTGCGCACTTCCTCACGGCGCATGGTCGCCCGCTCGGCCGGTGCGAGCATGGAGAACAGCGCGGCGATCAGCGGCCCGATGGCTATGCCCAGGAAGTAACTGACGCTGAGCTTGACCCCGTACTGCCCGGTAATGCTTTGCAGGCCGACAATCACCATGACGAAGGGGATCAGCGTCAGCACGGCCGCCAGCCGACCTTTGGAGAACCAGGCGATGGCGATTGCCGCCAGCAGGAATACCCAGGGGGCGGCATGCTTGATCATGTCACCGAAGGGCGCGAGCATCAGGGCGAACAGCACGGCCATCGGCACCGCGATCAACGCCGCAATCACTGCCCCGGAAATCATCTTGCGCAGGGCAATGTGCGGAACGCCCAGGTTGCGCAGGAAGTTGGCTTCGCGCATCAGTGGCGTGGCCATGGTGTCGCCCGGAATCCCCAGCAGCGCCGTGGGCACGGCATGGGTCATGTGCTTGGCCACCGCTCCCGCGAGGAAGAAGGTCAGCACCCCGGCGGCGGGCACGCCCAGCAGCACCACCAGCAAGGTCAAGGGTGCGAGGGTAGTGGTTTCATCGCTGCCGGAGATGAGTCCGATCCCGGCAAAAATCACTGCGCCGAGGATGCCCATGCCCAAGGCGATGAGAATCTGATCCAACAGGGGAGCGATCATGACCGACCCCCATGGCTGCGTACTGCGCTGATGGATGCGCCGGGGGCTGCCGGGACATCTGGCGCGGCAAGGCCTTTCTCGTAATCGGCAAACAACTCGTAGAGGTCCATTTCCCGCAGTTCCGCGATCGTCGCCGGCGGCAGGTCGGACAGGCGGCCGAGGGGGCCGTACTCGTTCTGCAATTCAATGAGGATTTTTGCTCGCCATGCCGGATCCGCCACGTGCTCGATCACATGCCGCTTGGGCTTGAACAGCCGCGCGCTGATAGCGCCACCGGCCAGGCAGCCAAGGATCCCCACCAGCATCGCGTAGGCGCGGGCCATCTGTGCCGACTCGACCCAGCCCACCAGCAGGTGTTGCGCGATGAAGAAGGTGCCGAGGCTGACGGTGGCGCCAATGCCAATGGCGTAGACCAGGTGACGGGCGTCGACCGTGTCGCCCCAGACTTCGTAGAGCTCTTGTTTCATGGAGGTTCTCCCACTACCCTTGCGGGCTTTTATTGTTATGAACGTGAAGAGATGCGGCTTACTGGATGTGCAACCTGCCACGCTTCGCCAGCAGCGCGCGGGACACGCGAGACGCGGTATCCCGGCCGAGCTCGGCATTGATGAATTCACCGACTTCGATCAGCGCATCCAGATCGACGCCATGGCTCATGCCCAGGCCGTCCAGCAGGTAAATCACGTCCTCGGTCGCCACATTGCCGGTGGCCCCTGGCGAGTACGGACAGCCACCCAGGCCGGCAACCGAGCTGTCGAATGTCCGGACTCCGCTTGCCAGTGCCGCATGGATATTGGCGATCGCCATGCCATAGGTGTCATGAAAGTGCCCGGCCAGCGCGCTGACCGGCACCACCTGGCTACAGGCTTCGATCAAGCGAGTTGTCGCCGCGGGCGTGCCGGTACCGATAGTGTCGCCCAGGCTGATCTCATAACAGCCCATGCCAAACAGTGCCGCGCTGACGGCCGCGACAGCCTCGGGTTTGACCTGGCCAGTGAAAGGGCAGCCCATGACACACGACACGTAGCCGCGGACCCGGATGCCGGCATCCCGGGCACGCACGATCACTTCCTGATAACGGCGCAGGCTTTGCTCGATAGAACAGTTGATGTTCTGCTGCGAGAACGCCTCTGAAGCCGCAGCGAACACTGCGACTTCGCGACAGCCTGCGGCGATGGCGGCTTCCAGCCCCTGGACGTTGGGCACCAGCGCGGTCCAGCTGACACCGGCGCGCGAAGGCAGGGCCTTGAGCACCTGGTCGGTGCCCGCCATCTGCGGTACCCAGCGCGTTGATACAAACGCGCCGGCTTCCAGGGTCCGCAAACCAGCGTCGGCCAGGCGCTCCAGCAACTGCACCCGGACCGACGCCGGCAAAGTGCGTCGCTCATTCTGCAGGCCGTCCCTGGCGCCGACTTCCACCAGGCGTACATGATCCAAGGGCATGCTCAGCACTGCCCACGCTTTTGTTCGAGCAGGCGCGCCGCGTTGTCGGCACGCACATCGCGGGACTCGACCATTTGCTTGACCAGCCAGCTGACTTCCTCGCCCTTGGCGCCTGCCGAGAGTGCAATGTTGCGGGCATGCAGGGCCATGTGGCCGCGTTGAATGCCCTCGGTGGACAACGCCCGCAGCGCTCCCAGATTTTGCGCCAGGCCAACGGCGACGGCGATCTCCGCCAGCTCCTGGGCGGTCTTCACACCGAGGATGCGCAGCGACAGTTGTGCCAGCGGGTGAGTCTTGGTGGCGCCGCCGACCAGTCCGACCGGCATCGGCATTTCCAGGGTCCCGACCAGATGGCCCTGGCGGTCTTTTTCCCAGGTGGTCAGGGAGCCGTAATGGCCGTTACGGCAGGCATAGGCGTGAGCCCCGGCTTCCACGGCGCGCCAGTCGTTGCCGGTGGCGACGATCAGCGGGTCGATGCCATTCATGATGCCTTTATTGTGGGTGGCGGCGCGGTAGGGATCGATCACGGCGAAGTTGTAAGCGTCGAGAATGCCTTCGATGACTTCCTCGCCCTGATAGGCGGCGGTTGTCAGCAGTTCGGGGGCAATGCGCACCTGGGCCCGGGCCAGGCGCAGGTCCGCCAGGTTGGAGAGAATCCGCAGGCGCACCTTGCCGCCGGTGATTTCTTCCAGCAGCGGCGCCACCGCCTCGGCCATGGTGTTGACGGTGTTGGCCCCCATGGCATCGCGCACGTCGACAATCAGGTGCGCCACCAGCATCGGCCCGCGTGGGCTCTGGGCGAAGGTGTGCACTTCAATGTCGCGGCAGCCGCCACCGAGCTGGTTGAGCAGTTGGTCCTTGCGGTTGGCCAGCTCGATGATTTGCTCTTTGTGGCGCAACAGGCTCAGGCGGGCGTTGAACGGATCGGCGATGTCGACGATCTGCACCTGGGCGCGCATCAGCGGCAGCGAACTGGAGGTCTGGAATCCACCGGCCTCGCGGGCCAGCTTGGCCATGAACGATGCGGCGGCGACCACCGAAGGCTCTTCCACCACCAGCGGCACTATCACGTCGCGGCCATTGATCTGGAAATTGCTCGCCACGGCGTAGGGCAGTTCGAACTTGCCGATCACGTTTTCGATCATGCCGTCGGCGATGTCCAGGGGCAGGGCGCCGGCATCGCGCAGCAGGGTCACATCATCCTCGCCAAGCCCGAGCAGCTCTTGCAAATGCTCCAGGCGCGCGGCCGGCGACATGCTGCGGAACATGGGGAGACGGGAGTCGATACTCATGGGAGGAGGCCTCTTGCAGTTATTGTTTTTAAGTTGCCGTCACCCTAAGCGCATGTGTTCCGGTAAAAAAGGTACAGTTTGGACAGACAGTACCTAAGCTGTACCCTCGGTGATCATTGATGGCGGATGAGCGACTATGGCGCGACTGACACTGGCTGAACAACTGAGCGCATCGCTGGTCGAGCAGATCGGCAATGGCACCTACCGCGAGGGGGATCGCTTGCCTTCGCTGCGCGAGTGCATGCGCTTGTTCGGTCATTCGAAAAACACGGTGATCAACGCCTATGAAGCGCTGGCCTCGCAAGGCTTGGTCGAGGCCCGGCATGGCCAGGGGTTTTTCGTCAAACAGGGCGCAACCAGCAGCAGCGAGCCGGAAGAACCCCTGCCGTTCACGCGGGCGATGGACACCATCTGGCTGATGCGCCAGCAGTTCGTGCGGGAACCGGGACACTCACCGCTGGGTGAGGGGTTTCCACCGGTGGAGTGGTTGATGGACATGCGCCTGGACAAGTTCACCCGGCAAATCATGCGCACCGGAGTCACCACGCTGTTTCGCTATGGCAACCGCCTGGGTAATGCCAGTCTGCGCCAGCACCTGGTGCAGAAGCTGGCGAGCTATTCGATCGGCGCCAGTGCGCGGCAGATTGTCACCACCCACGGCGCCAATCACGCACTGGACCTGATCATCCGCCGCTTCATTGCCCCGGGCGATGGCGTGCTGGTCGAGGACCCAGGCTACTACCCGCTGTTCGGCAAGCTGCAGTTGCAAGGCGCGCGGATGTTATCGGTGCCCAGGTTGGCGGATGGGCCGGACATGGACGTGCTGGAGCAACACCTGCTCCTGCACAAGCCCAAGTTGTTTTTCATCCAGTCGCTTGGGCACAACCCCACTGGCTCCGATATTTCCCCTGGCAAGGCTCATCGGCTGGTGCAGCTGGCGCAACAACACCAGTTTATTCTGGTGGACGACGACGCCCTGGCCGACTTCAAACCGGCGTCGGCGATCCGGGTGTCTGCGCTGGATCAGTTGCAACGCTCGTTGTACGTGGGCAGCTTTTCCAAGTCGGTATCGGCGGCATTGAGGGTTGGCTTTATCGCCGGCAGCAAAGAGATGATCGACGAACTGGGCGACCTGAAAATGCTCCTGCACACCAGCACTTCGGAGCTGTGTGAGCGCACCGTCGACGTGATCCTGACGGAAGGGCATTTCCTGCGGCATCTGATTCGACTCCAGGAACGCTTGAAAAACGCCACCGCTGCGGGCTTGCAGATGCTGGAGGAGATCGGCGCCGAGGTCTTCGTCTGCCCAGAGCAGAGCCTGTATCTGTGGGTCAGGTTTCCCCACATCGAGGACGCCCGGGAGTTGACTCGGCAACTGCTGCCCAAGGGCTTCATGATCGCCCCGGGGCACATTTTTTCCGCTGAGCAGTCGCGCATCAATCCATGGACCCGATTGAACGTTGCGTATCTGAATGATCCGTTGCTCAAGGCGGTGTTGCGAGGCTGAGTGCGGGCGGGCAGGTTTTTTTGTCGAGGGTGATAGCGTATTGATATTGCTGTCGGCATACTCTCGAGCGGCACATCAGCGTGCCACCACGCCGTCGGGACAGGGATGTTTGCACTTGATAAAACAAAAAATCTTCGCGGCATTGATCTTGATGGCTGCCACGGCCTATACGGTTTTCAATCTGTTCAGCATGCTGACTTTCGGCTAGTCGCGACCGGTACAGGCAATTTAGGGGAGCCTATGAAAGATGACCTGAGGAACCAGGCGCTGACCAATTGGCGCAGGTTGTTCCTGATGCCGCCAAGCCTGATCAACGCCGAGGATCGTTACGACAAACTGCTGCTCGCCGCCGACCACATGGAGCGCACCCAACTGATCAGCAGTGATGAGTGGCGTGCTTTAGTCCAGCAGGCGGGCACTTCCTTTGCCAGCACCGCGCAATGCATGGGGGGTTGGGATCAGGACTGAAAAGCACCTGATTGCTGACGCCTGTGCGTCAGTAGCTGGCGGCCTGACCGAGCGTGTTGTCCTGTGCGCCGGCCATGAGGTGCAGCGGCATCGGTGGTTGCTCATCGGTGCAGGTAATTTCCAGATTGCCCACCACCTGGGGCGCGCGCTCACTCAGTCGGGTCGACTCTTGTTCCAGTTCCTTGGCCATTTTCGCGTGGTTCGCTGCGATTTCAGAAAGAGTTGACACGATACATCTCCGATGACTGACCAAGCGTTTCGCTGGTGTCCTTGAACGTTAGATTGAATTAGCCCTGCGCGTCAGAATTTCGACGTTGTGCGGCGCTAGTGCGGGCCTGTGCAATCCCTAAGCCAGACAGTATAGGGCTAACCCCACGACTTATCGCTACGCGACGAATGGTGGGGGAGTTGCGTTAAACAATTGTGACTGAATTGCATGCGACCCTATTAACTGTTCGCGCACAGAGGGGCAGTCTGGCCCAGCGCATGACGGCTGGGCCAGCACTGCCGGCGGTCAGGCGGCAATTTTGCCGGCGCTTAGGTCTTTTTTGTACTGGGCCTTCATGGCTTCCATCTGTTTACCCAGTTCTTCGAGTCTGGCCTTGCCCAAGAGTTTTTTCGCCTGGGGAAACATCTCGGTTTCTTCCTCCTCGATGTGATGCTCCAGCAGCTCCTTGACCACCTTGGCCCGGCCGGCGAATTCCGGGGTGGTCGGGTCGGTCAGCTTGAGGTCGGGCAATACCAGGGAATCGACTGTGCGGTGTTCTTCCTTGGCTTCGTAGTACATTTCGTCCTGCTCCTTGCCCCCGGCTTTCTTGAACGCGGGGTACAGGATCTCCTCTTCCAGGCGGGTGTGGATGGCGATCTCCATCTCCAGCTTGGCCACCAGTTCGGTGCGTTTTTTCACGGCGCGATCGGTCGACTCACTGAGTTGGGTGAGAATGGCTTTGACGCGTTCGTGGTCAGCTTGCAACAGGTCAATGGCGTTCATGCAGGTCACCTCTTTGGTCACGGGGGCATTGCGGTAGGTCTGTGCCTAGCGCGCAAACTCCCAATAGAGGTTGCAGGGCCTGTGCCAGCGGGATGATTTAATTAGTCATGTAAAATCAAAGGTATATGTGTCGGCTGGGCGCGTGATGCCATGCAGCTTGCACGAAATAGTGGGTTTCGCCATGCAAATAGCCCACCTGTCGTCTGGGACTGGATGTTCGACAAGCCCTACGTCAGTCAGTGTGACACTGGCGAGTGCGCGGGCACGGCCTGGGGTTGGCTGCGGATGATCAGCAACCCGGCGGTTGCGATCACCAGTGGCACGATCAGCGCACTGTAGTAGCCCGATGGGCCGCCATGTTCGAGAAACCAGCCGCCACTCGCCGAGCCAATGATGGCGCCGACCCGACCCAAGGCAATCGCCCAGCCGGTGGCGGTGGCCCGCAAGGCGGTGGGGTAGGCCTGGGCGACCATGTAGTTGAGCACGATCTGCTGCCCGCCGATGCCCAGGCCCGCGGCGCCGGCGAGGATGAACACCAGCGACCAGTTGGTGCCGCTATTGGCAAGGCCCCAACTGATGGCGATGCCGAACAGGAACAGCGCCAGCAGCAACAGGCGAGCGTTGATTTTCGGCAGGATGATCGCCAGCGGAATCGCGCAGACCACGAACACCGTGTTCACCGCCACAGTGCCCATGGGCGCCTGTTCGGCGGGGAGTCCGGTGGCCTTGAGCACGGTCGGCAACCAGGACAGGAACATGAACCAGGCGACCCAGTTGAACAGGTAGATGGTCCAGATGCCGCAGGTGGTGCGCGCCAGGCCGCCGCTGAACAATGAGTTGACGCTGGTCTTGACCTCGACTTCGGGCACGCTGAAGGTGCTGTCTGCCGGTGTTTGACGTCCGCTGATGGTGGCGACAATACGTTCGATCCGCGCGCGCTGGCTGCCAAGGCGATGGCGGGTGAGAAAGTGCAGCGACTCCGGCAGCCAGATCATCAGTACTGCCAGCAGCACCAGCGGGGTGATTCCACCGACCAGGAAAATCCCCTGCCAGCCAATCACCGGGAGCATTTTGGCCGCGAGCAATCCACCGAGAATCGCGCCGGCAGGCAGGCCGAGCAGGACGGTGGTCATGATGGTGCCGCGGTTTTTCGCCGGCCCGTATTCCGCCGCCAGCGACAGCACCACCGGGGTTGCCCCGCCCATGCCGAGACCGGCGATAAAGCGCAGGACCAGGATCTGCTCGGTGGTTTGCGCAAATGCGGTTGCCAGGGTGGCGCAGCCAAAGAGCGCCACGGCGCCGATGATGGTCGGGCGTCGGCCCAGCTTGTCGCCGAGCAGCCCCAGCGACATGGCGCCCAGCACCATGCCGACGATGCCCGCGGTGAGAATCGGCGCCAGGGCCCCGGGACCTAGCCCAAAGGCCTGGATAATCGACGGCCCGGTGAAGGCAATGGCCTGGGTATCAAATCCATCGAGGATCGCCACCAGGAAGCACAGGGTGAAAATCCGCCACTGAAAGGCGCTGAGGCGCGAGTCATCGATCAGTTCGGGTATTGAGTAGTGACTGCTCATGGGGGGCTCCGAGTGCTTTCTAGTTGTAGTTTTTTCAGGCGCACCTGCTGAGCGTCACGCTAAAGCCCGAGGGGGCGGGCGTCTAATATCAAATGGGTGCAGTACCATACCCTGTGGGTATGATGCTGTTTTGGTTGAATAATGCCTGGTTACTCTACTTTGTCAGTTAGTAGCAAAGTTAGTGGGTGGAAATTAACCGCGAAGTCGCGCTACTGTTGGCAACTAGTGGGTGCTTGAGCCAGGAGTTGTTAGATGTATATAAGATCCAATGTGTATCAGCTGTTCATGCAGCAATACCCGGATGCGCATTTTGTGACGGTTTACCATGAAAATGGCCGTGTTTCGGAAATTGCCTCTGGCAAGCGCGAGGGCAAAGTCGAGGTGGTTTTTGTCGGGACCTACGAAGCCACTGGCTGCCTGGTGGTCGAAAGCCGTATCACTGAAGACCCTTGGGGCCTGCCGGAAACGCTCTGCAGCGCAGGTCCCATGCATTACTACAGCATGGGTGCCGAACGCGCGATGACTCACGCCAACAGTCCGATCTGCACCAAGCGTTGAAGCCACAGCGCGTCTGAGGGGGCGGGCACCGGTCCGGTGTTTCGCGCAGAAAGTTGGGCAATACCCGAGGTTTGGACTATGGTCCACTGGGCTTAAGAATATTGTATTTATCATTTAAACCAGGAACTGGAATTCCGCTCGCGGCCTTCACATCGCTGCGCAGGTCACAAGGATCGTAAAATGCCCAATAGAACTGCACGCCTGACCATATTGATTGACCAGCCGACCAAGAAAGAACTTGAAGATCTTGCTGCGCTCTCTGACCTGACCACTTCGCAAGTCATTCGTAAGCTCATAAAAGACTATCTGGAAGAGTCCAACGGCCATCCGGTAACAACACCGAGACATTCTATCCAGTAGTTCGTTGGGTTCGGCGTACAGCCGTGGCCGCGGTCTTGTCTTGACCGCCGAGCCGCTGCCCGGCGTTGCGTGTCCCTGGCATTTTTGACGATCGGCAATCCGTCTTTTACGTAAAAAAAGTGTGGTTATTTAAGCACTTAGCTAAAAATTATTTCATTTTTCTACATGTAAATATCTTGTTACAAGTCGTCAGGTCGGGTTAATATTGCCCCGCGTTCACCACCACGGTTTATGCATTTTTAAGCCCCAAGTTTCCATCAGCTACTTGGGCTTTTTTTTGCCTGAAATTTGACCTTCAAACCCGGTGGTTGATATTCCCAGGCTCCATAAGGCCAGGACAAAAGGTTATTAGACCGTCCCATGGCCCTCTGCTAAAAAAGTAGCTGCACGGCAGTCGCCCCGCACACAGTGGGTCGACGTCGCGACGTGCACTGCATGTCCATTTGCTCAAATGGAAATCGCCCAACATTGTGCTGGGCAACGATCAATGAGTCCGATGCCACCCTTCGGGTCAATTGCTGCGCCTCTGGCCAACTGCTCGCGCAACGCGCAAAGGGCTCATTGATCACTTTCTCTCCCGTCGCCCTTCCTCAGCCAGCTCTCCCGTTAGAATGACCGCACTTGAACAGGTGGATGGGTCATTGATGCGCAGAGAAATTGGCTATTGGCACCGGGAAGGGCGCGAGCTGTTCTATTACCTGGAATTCGACCCGCAGACTGCGCAGTTCTTCCTCACCTGCGAGCACCGGCCCGCCGGTGCTGAGATGAGCATCAGGCGCGTACCCTTGAGCGAAGCCCGCGGCGAGCGGTACTACGAGGATGCCCTGTTGATCATCAAGGAAGAGTTGTTCCGCGATTTCCGAATCCAAGCGCAATGACACGCGTATCCAGCCGCGATCAAGTCGGGCGATTAAGGTGCTACAGTTTTCCCGTGCACCTTATCCAGTCGTACCCAGAGACGGAGGTCATTGTCATGTTACTCAACAAGCCGGAACAGCAACTGCGGCGCGACCTGCAAGGCATTGCATCGGACCTGCGCTGGTCAGCGGTGGACATCAAGGCCATTGCCGAGCGACTGCACCAGGCCGGCAACCCGGTGGATGCGCAGGCGTTGCTGAGGATGTGCGAGGTATTCGAGAAAACCGAGGCGCGGCTCGTCAGCTACGCCAATGAAGTCAAGGCTCACAAAATCAATCTGAGCACCTGAGCGGGGGTTACCTGATGAGCGCTAAACCGACGATTGTGCTGGTCCATGGTTTTTGGGGTGGTGCGGCACATTGGAACAAAGTCATTGGCGAGCTGTTGCGCCTGGGGCATACGCGGATTCGCGCGGTGGAACTGCCGCTGACGTCACTGGCCGACGATGCCGAGCGCACTCGCAAGATGATCGCGCAGGAGCCGGGACCGGTGTTGCTGGTGGGTCACTCCTACGGCGGCGCAGTGATTTCCCAGGCGGGCAACCAGCCGAATGTCGCCGGCCTGGTGTTTATCGCCGCCTTTGCCCCGCAGGCGGGTGAGAGCCCCGGCGGCATCACCCAGGAACACTTGCCAGAGGCTGCGGCCAACCTGGCCCCCGACAGCGATGGCTACCTGTGGGTCAAGCCTGAGCTGTATCACCAGAGCTTCTGCCAGGACCTGCCGGCCAGCGAAGGCCTGGTCATGGGCATCACGCAGAAGGCCCCGTTGGCCAGTACCTTCGGCGACACCGTCACTGATCCGGCCTGGCAACACAAACCCTCGTGGTATCAGATTTCCAGCGAGGACCGGATGATCTCGCCGCAAAACCAGACGCGCATGGCGGCGCGTTTGAACGCCAAGGCAGTGATCACCCTCAAGGCCAGTCACGCCTCGCTGGCCTCGATGCCAGTCGAAGTAGCCGCGTTGATCGACCAGGCCGCCAGCACCATCAGTCAAGACTGAGACTTCCCCCGCAGGAGTGGTCCCCCGCTTGCGGTGCCTGCTTGCGGTGCCCGCTTGCGGCGGCCGACTGCTCCCCCATGTCCCACGCCCGGACAAATTTCAGCTTGCAACTACTATTACTTTTGCCCAGGCCGGACAAATTCGATAAAGTTAACCATTAGGTCAACTTTTTCGGTTTGTCGGCCCTTCGCATCTTCAGGAAGGGTTTCTGTATGACCTGAATTTTCCAGAACACCATAACGACATGGACGGATTTCATAGCCGTCCAGAGGATGATCCATGTCCAACCGTGACATATCCCGGCGCTCCTTCCTGCAGGGCGGGTTGATCGCTGGCGTCAGCGTGACGCTGACACCGCTCAGCTCCCAGGCGCTGGCTGCCTTGATGGAAAACAGCGTGACCGTGCCGTCCGAGCAATGGCTTGGCAATAACGGCAAGGCCCGCATGCGCAACGACTCGCTGTCCAAGGTCTGCGGCAGCAAGGTTTTTGCCCGCGACATCCGTGCCAAGGACATGCCGGGCTGGCCCCAGCAGCAGGGCCACGCGATGCTGCTCAAGACCATTCGTGCCGACCGCATCTATGAAGGGTTCGACCTGGCGCTGCTGGGCGCCGACCTGCAACCCGATCGTATCGTCACCGCCCAGGACCTGGAGCAGGACGGCATTGTCTTCCCGGAAGACCACGCCCCCGATCCATTGTTGCCGACGGGCAAGGTGCCGATGTTCATCGGCCATCCGGTGGCGATTCTGATCTGGAACGACTTCGAGCGTTTCCGCCAGGCCAAGAACAAGCTCAAGTTCAATGACAAAGCAATCCGCTACGGTGCCCAGGCGCCGCTTTATACCCGCGACCCCTATGGCAGCTTCCGCTACGTGCGGGTGGGCGGTGCGACTTCGGCCGACGAAGACGAATTCGCCAGCCTCAAGGACTCGATCCTGTTCCCGATGATTCGCGAACGCCGCCCGGTATGGAATGCCCAGCCCAACGTGCACGGCAACCTGACCGAGCGCGGGCTGTTTTATGCCGACCGCATGCAGCAGCAACTGCAAACCCCGCCGGACGGCTGGATGGTCTTTGACGAGCGCTACAAGACGCCGTCCATCGAGCCTGCGGCCCTGGAACCGGACAACGGCAACGGCTGGTACGACCCGGCGACCAAGACCCTGCATTTTGTGGTCGCGACCCAGTGCCCACTGGAAGCCGCCTCGGAAACCGCGAAGATGATCGCGCCGTCGCGTTTCGGCCTTGCCGCGCTGAACATGCACCCCGGCTACACCGTGGGTTATGGCTCCAAGGACCACAACATCTTTGTCTACTACGCGGCCCTGGCAGCGTTGTATGGCAACGGTGTGCCGGTGCGCCTGGCAAACGACCGCTACGAGCAGTTCCAGAGCGGGATCAAGCGCCACCCGTTCGACATCCGCTACCAACTGGCGGTCGACAAGCAGGATCACAGCTTCAAGATTTTCCGCGCCGACATGACCGTCGACGGTGGCGGTCGGATCAACTACAGCCCTTCAGTGGCGGCAGTCGGTGCCACGGCGGCGCAGTCGATCTATTACATGCCACAGAACGACCTGCAAGTGACTGCCTACCACTCGCGCGGCGTTGAAGCCGGTTCCATGCGCGGCTACGGCACCTTGCAGAGCATGGCCGCGACCGAAATGATGGTCGACGAAATCGCCGATCGCCTCGGCATCGATGCCATCGACCTGCGCAAGAAAAACGTGTTGCTCTCGGGCATGAAAAACACCCAGGGCGCAGTGCCGGCCGGGGCCTTGCGCCTGCACGAGATTCTCGAGAAGGCTGCCGGTTTCGACCTGTGGAAAAACCGCAAGGCCTTGAAACTGGCCGAAGACGCCAAGGACCCTGACAACTGGTACGGGATCGGCTTTGCCATCTGCCAGAAAGACTTCGGCACCGGTTCGGAAGCGCCGATGGCCAGCATCGAGTTCACCGCCCAAGGGCATATCACCCTGCGCCACATCGGCATCGAGATCGGCACTGGCATGTCCACCTCCCAGGCCCTGGTGGTCGCCGACTTCCTCGGCAGCCCGGCCAGCGAAGTGAAGACCGGTGAAACCGAGTGGGACGAGCTGCAGCTGACCAGCAGCGGCAACCCCTACATCATGAGCCAGGCCGAGCAGGATAGCGTGCTGCGCAACCCACGCTGGGTTGGCAAGATTGCCTCGGCATCGTCGGCCACCAACTCGGCCTACTACTTCAGCCACGCCACCCGCGAAGCGGCGCGCGTGCTGTTCAACCACGGCCTGTGGCCCGCCGCTGTGGAAATCTGGCGCCAGGGACCGTTTGGCGGCCAGGCCAATCCCTACGTGGTACGCCGTGAAGATGCCCATTGGGTCGACGGCAAGCTGACGGCCAACGGCATGGAACCGCTGCCATTGGCAGTGCTGGCCAAGCGTGCCCATGAACGTGGGCTGGTGACCGGGGCCACGGTGCATGGTTTCAACCGCTGGAGCTGGGCCGAGGCCGAGTACAACATCAACGGTGTGCGCGAACGCCTGCCGCTCGATGCGCTGGCCGTGAAGTACGGCGATGGTGCGCCGCAGGCGATCAAGGCGCAGATGAAGACCGCCGGTTTCCATCTGCTGGACCGTCAGAACGTGGTCTACCCGGCCACGCAATTGAACAACGCCGCCGTTACCTATTACAGCCCGGTGGCGACCATCGTCGAGCTGAAAGTCAACAAAGGTTCGGGCGAGGTGCAAGTGCTCAACCATCACTCCTGGCTGGAATGCGGCCGGGTGCTGGTGCCAGAACTGGTCAAGGGCCAGCTCGAGGGCGGGATCGCCATGGGCATCGGCCACGCGTTGCTGGAAGAAATGCCGTTGTACGAAGGTGGGCCAGGGGAGGGTGACTGGAACTTCAACCGTTACCGTCTGCCGCGGGCCAAGGATGTCGCGGTGTGGAAACAGACCTCGGAAATCCTCCCACCGTTGTCGCCGAGCGACCCCTCCAAGGGCATCGCCGAGGTGGTGATGATCCCGGTAGTGGGCGCCATCGCCAACGCCGTGGCCCACGCCATCGGCAAACGGGTCCGTGACCTGCCTATCACTCCAGCGCGCATCAAGGAGGCCCTCAATGGCTAACCGTCCGCTCCAAATGACCCTCAATGGTCAAACCGTCGGTCCCGTCGAGGTCCCTGATGATCTGCCGATGATCGACTACCTGCACGAATACCGAAACCTTACCGGCTCGCGCCTGGGCTGCGGCCAGGGCATCTGCCACGCCTGCGTGGTGATCGTCGACAACCCCGACGGCACCAGCGAGGAAGTGCGCACCTGCATCACCGGCGCGCACTACTTCGAGGGTAAGAAGATCCGCACTATCGAGGGCCATGCGACCCGCGACGAGGCGGGCAAGGTCACTGAGCTGAACCCGATCCAGCAGCGCTTCGTCGACGAATTCGCGTTCCAGTGCAGCTACTGCGCGCCGGGGTTCGTCAATGCCGCGACAGTGCTGGTGGAAAAACTGCAGCGCCAGCCGATCAAGCAAAGCCAGCTGGAAGCGGTGATCGAGGACAGCCTCGGTCACCACATCTGCCGCTGCACCGGCTACGTGCGCTATTACAGCGCCACGCGCAACGTGCTCAACGATCTTGGCCTGGTCAAGGAGGGTTGAGCATGAACCGACTACTTAGCGGCGTTGCCAGTGCCGTGGGCCTGGCGGTTGCGCTGCTGGCCAGCCAATCGGTCCTGGCAGCAGACCCACAGCAGGTCAAGCAGGGCGAATACCTGGCGCGGGCGGCCGACTGCATGGCCTGCCACACCGCACCCGGTGGCGCGCCGTATGCCGGCGGCCTGCCAATCGTCTCGCCGTTCGGCACCATTTATGGCACCAACATCACGCCGGACAAAGAGCACGGTATCGGCCTGTACAGCGATGACGAGTTCTTCGCCGCCTTGACCGAAGGCAAGCGGCGCGATGGCGCCAATCTGTACCCGGCGATGCCGTACACCTCCTATCACCTGATGCCCCGTGCCGATTCCGACGCGATCCACGCGTACCTCAAGACCATCGCGCCGATCAATCGCGCAGCACCGGTTACCAGCCTGAGCTTCCCGTTCAACGTGCGCCTGGGCCTGATGGGCTGGAACATGCTCTATGGCAAGGACGTCAAGTTGGCCCCGGCCGAAGGCAAGGGCGAGGCGTGGCAGCGCGGCCAGTACATGGTCGACGTGCTCGGTCACTGTGGCGAATGCCACACCCCGCGCGGCTTGCCCGGCGCCATGCAGCAGGACAAACGCATGACCGGCGGCCTGCTCAACGGCTACCTGGCGCCGAGCCTGCTGGCCGATGACCTGGCGGCTCGCGGCTGGAACCACCAGGACCTGAGCTCGTTCCTCAAGCACGGCATGAGCGCCCAGGGCACGATGTTCAACGAGATGTTCCCGGTGTTCCACAACAGCACCCAGCACCTCAGCGACCCGGACCTGAAGGCCATGGCCACCTTCCTGCTGGGCGAGTTGCCACCGCAACCCAAGGTGCTCAGCGAGGTCACGCCGGACCAGCTCACTGCCAGCGCCCAGCGCGGTCGCCAGGACTACCTGAACGTCTGCGCCGGCTGCCACGGCGGTAATGGTGAAGGCAAGCCGCACATCGCCGTGGCGATGCAAGGCAACACCACCTTGCGCCTGGAAGATCCACGCAACCTGTTGCGGGTGATCGAGGATGGGATTGGCGAGCAGCAGTTCTCGGGTTTCGAGCGCATGCAGCCGATGCCGGGCTTTGCCGACAAGTTGAGCACGCAGCAATCCACCGACCTGATCAACTACCTGCGTCAGGCCTGGGGCGGGCAACCGGCTGACCTGCTGATCAGCCAGATCGAACAACTGAAGGCAGAGGCTCCCGCGGAGCACAAGGCGCACTGACATGCAGCATCTTGACCTGCAAGTGATACGGCGCGCGCTGGCCTGGTCCAGCGCGGGCCAGCGTGTGTGGTTGTGCAGTGTGCTCAGCACCTACGGTTCGGCGCCTCGCGCGCCGGGCTCGATGCTGGCGGTCAACGACAGCGGGCACTGGATCGGTTCGCTGTCCGGTGGCTGCGTCGAGGACGATTTTCTCGAGCGCATGGCCGAAGGCTTGTTTGCCGAGGCCGTGAGCGTGGTGCGCTACGGCGAGGGCGATGATCCGCGCTCCCAGGTCAAACTGCCCTGTGGCGGACTGCTGGATGTACTGGTGGAAAGGCTCGAACCCGATTGCGAAGTCCAGGCGCACCTGCGTGAACTGGAATCCGCGCTATTGGGCCAGCGCCGGCTGATCCGTGAAGTCGACCTGCAAAGTGGTGCCCGCGGCCTGTTGGTCGACCGCGAGCACGGGCCACGCATCGAGCGCGAAATCGATCGGGTGCGGTTGCGTGTCGGGGCGGCTCAACGGCTGCTGCTCGCCGGTTACTCGAGCGTCGCGCATGCGTGCGCCGAGTTCGGGGTCGGCCTGGGATTCGAGGTGATCCTCTGTGATCCGCGCGAGGAAGTGCTGGAGGGAGTGGTGCTGGAGCATGTGGAGATTCGCCGTCAGTTGCCATCGGTGTTCATTGCCCAGGGCGGTTGCCACAGCGACACGGCGGTGGTCGCCTTGACCCATGATCCGCGTATCGACGACCTGGCCATGATGGAAGCCGTACGCACCGAGGCGTTTTACATCGGGGTCATGGGTTCCCTGCAAACCTCGCAGAAACGCTTCGAGCGCCTGCGCCGGATCGGTGGTCTGGGGGAGGCCGAGCTGGCGCGGATTCACGCACCCATCGGCCTGAACCTGGGCAGCAAGACTCCGGCGGAGATCGCCTTGGCGGTGCTGGCCGACATTCTGCGGATTCGCAGCGGTATTGCCCGCGATCAACTCTGATCCAGGGCAGTCAGCCAACGACACACGGCCCTCAAAGCGCTCGGCTCAGCGGAAGCGTGGCAGGGGCCGATCCAGCGGTTTGAGCGAGGTCAGCGCGTTCTGGATCAGCGGCGCGTCCTTCTCGATATCTTGCAGGCGGTCGCGGATTTTCATCGCCGTCGGATGGCCGTCATGTTTGTCGACCCAATCGGCGATTTCCTTGCACGCCGCCGTCAGGCGCGTTTGGCGCGAGTCGAGCAACGTTAGCAGGGTGGTGATGGACTCTTTTTCGGACATGGAAAACACCTCCATTAGTCGAGAAGCGTGGCAAAGGACAACACAACGCTCGCCAGGTGCATAACCTTGTGGGAGCGAGCCTGCTCGCGATGGACGTCAACGATAACGCGCGGGGCTTGATCAACCGCGTTGTTCTCGGGCTCATCGCTCCAAGTATAGACCCCGCCCTGGAACTGGATCGTTGCCCCCCATCAACTATAGATCCGGTTGCCAAACCTGCAAAAACCCCACGTGCTGTTCGTCGCCTGATTCAGCCCGGCAGCACCGGGCCGCCGTCTTGCAACTGCCAGCCGTGCGCGGTCCAGTGCAGGTGGTGGGTGGGTTGCAGGGCCTGGAGAAACCCGGCGTCATGGGAGGCGGCGATGAGCGCTCCGACAAAACCGCGCAAGGCCTGTTCCAAGGCCTGCACGGAGTCCAGGTCGAGGTGATTGGTGGGTTCGTCGAGCAGCAGCAATTGCGCGGGGGTATTGCCCCACGACGCGATCGCCAGGGCGGCCTTGAGGCGCTCGCCACCGCTGAGCTGGCCCGTGGGCAGGTGCACGCGTCGGGCATCCAGCTGCAAGTGAGCCAGGCGGCTGCGCACCGCCCCTTCGGACAGCGGGGTGTCCAGCAGATTCAACTGCTCGACCACCGAGCGCTCGGGATCCAGCAACGCCAGGTGTTGATCCAGGTAGGCGCTGGGTACGTGGGTCTGGCACTCGCCGCTGACGGCGGCGCAGTGACCGGCGAGCATTTTCAGCAGGGTCGATTTACCGCAACCGTTGGGGCCACTGAGCGCCACCCGCACCGGCCCTGCCAGCGTCAGGTCGAGCCGGCTGCCCGGCGTTTGCCGGGGTAACCATGGCAACTGCGCAGCCACCAGGGTAATGACTCGCCGGCTGTTGGGCAGCGCGGTGCCCGGCAAGGGGATCAGCACTGGTTCATCGTCAATCACTCGGGCATGGGCCTCGCGGACCTGCGCGTTGAGCTCGGTTTTGCAGGCTTGGTGGGCCTGTCGCACATGGCCCATGATCTCGCTGGCACGGCCTTTCATGGTGGCCCGTTCGAAGCGTGAGACGTTGGCGGTCTGCGCATGCTTGCGCGACCCGGCGGCGTGCCGCGAAATCGTGTCGTGTTCGCGCTGCAGGCGTTGCAGTTCTCGGCGGCGCTGGTTGCGACTGTGCTCCAGTGCCGCGTGCGCCGCCGCTTGCACCACCGTGCGCTGTTGCAGGTAGGCCGTGTAGTTGCCACTGAATACCTGTACCCCCAAGGGCGACAGTTCGACGATGCGTTGCACGCTGTCGAGCAGGCTTCGGTCGTGACTGACCAGGATCAGGCCGCCGCGCCAGGCCGCCAGTTGCGCCATCAACCAGCGCCGTCCGGAAGCGTCCAGGTGGTTGCTCGGTTCATCCAGCACCAACAACTCGGCCTGGCTGACCAAGGCGCCGATCAGGGCGATCCGTGCACGTTGACCACCACTGAGGGCGGCCATCGGCTGCTGCGCAGTCAGCCCGGTGAGGCCGGCCTGGGCGAGCATGGAGGCAAAGCGCTCGGCCAGGTCCCAGCGCTCGGCGACGTCGTCCAGGTCCTGGGCGCAGGCATTGCCGGCAGCCAGGCGGGCCAGCGCATCGAGTGTACTGGCGATGCCTGCTGCTTGGGCGACGGTCTGGCCGTCGACGTACAGGGGTTCCTGCGCCACATAGGCGACGCTGGCGTGGCAGTTCAAGGTTCCGGCGCTGGGTTGCAGCAGGCCGCTGATTAATCGGGCGAGTACCGATTTGCCGCTGCCGTTACGGCCGACAATGGCCGTCGGGCGTTGGTCGAGGGATAAATCCAGGGCGTCGAACAGGTGCTCGCCATCGGCGAACTGGAAGCTGAGTTGGTTCAGGCTAACGAGTGCAGGCAGACGCGTGACGTGAGTCATAGCACCTCCAAAAAATGTCGAAAAAGGCCAACAAGTGCCCGAGGCGGCTTGTTGCGCATACATTTTTGAAAGGCTTAGTTGTTCACGGCGAACGATCGTCCTGCTGTAGGAAAGGTGGCCAGCCTAGCGTAGATCGGCAAGGCCTTACAAGTCTTGTGGCTTTTGCGAGAGGGTTTGCAGGAACATCATCAGCCCGACCTCTTCGCGGCTCAGGCGCTTGCGTTGGCGCGGCTTGGGCAGTTGCGCCAGGGTGCCGAGCAAGAAACTGTCGAGCACGGCGGGGTGGATGTAGCACTTGCGGCACACGGCTGGGGTGTTGCCCAGCTCCTTGGCGATGCGCTTGACCATCTCTACGATGTGTTGCTTGGCGTCGGTCGCCGACTCCCAGGGCAACTCGCGCAGCGCTGACAGGGCCAGGCTGCTGCCGGCCCAGGTGCGGTAATCCTTGGCGGTGAAGTCGCCCGCTGTCAGTTGATGCAGGTAGGCGTTGATGTCCGAGGAGGTCACGGTGCGCCGTTGTCCCTGTTCGTCCAGGTACTGGAACAGGTCTTGCCCGGGGAGTTCCAGGCAGCGCTTGATGATCCGTGCCAGGCGCCGGTCCTTGACGGTGATCTGGTGTTCGATGCCGCTCTTGCCGCGAAACTGGAAGGCGATCGCGCTGCCGTTCAGCGACACGTGCCGGGTGCGCATGGTGGTCAGGCCGTAGGAGCGGTTCTGCCGGGCATATTGGCTGTTGCCGACGCGGATCAGGGTGGTGTCGAGCAGGCTGATGACCGTGGCCATGACCTTGTCGCGGCCATGGCCGGGGCTTGCCAGTTGCGCCTCCAGCTGGCGGCGCAGCTTGGGCAGTGCCAGGCCGAACTCCAGCAGGCGCGAATACTTGTCGCCATCGCGCACTTCGCGCCAGCGCGGGTGATAGCGGTATTGCTTGCGCCCCCGTGCATCGCGGCCGGTGGCCTGCAGATGGCCCTGGGGATCGGCACAGATCCACACGTCGGTGTAGGCGGGAGGCACGGCGAGGGCGTTGAGGCGCTTGATTTGCGCGGGGTCGGTAATGCGCTGGCCAGCCACATCGAGATAACAGAACTTGCCGCGCAGGATTTTGCGGCGGATGCCCGGCTGCGTGTCATCGACATAGTGCAGGTCCGGTGGCAGCGAGTCGGCTGGGGTGAGATCCGGCATGGCGCAGGGTCCTTGGGCGGGCTGGTATAGCCATTGACCGCAGGCGTCGGCGGTCGTGCCAAAGGGTTTACGCCAGTACGGCCACGGCCTTGATCTGCGCCCACAACGCCTGGCCGGGATGCAGCTGCAGGTGGTCCCGGGAAAAGCGTGTGATGCGCGCCAGCAGGGGTGTGCCGGCGACGTCCAGGCGCACCAGCACATGGGCGGCGTTGTCGGCGGCAATTTCGCTGACCACCGTCACCGGCAGGCGATTGAGGATGCTGCTCTGTTCGCCGGCGTGCAGGCTCAGGCTGACGTCGCGGGCCTGGACCTTGAAGCGCAGTTGCTTGCCCAGGGCCAGCGGTAGATGGGCCACGCGCACGCTCAATTGACTGTTGGGCAGTTGCAGGGTCAGCAGTTGATAGTCGAGGTTGTAATCGCTGACCTGGCCGTCGATCACCACGCCGGCATCGTCGCCCAGGGCCAGCGGCAGGTCGAGCCGCGCCAGGGTTTCGCCCACAGGGCCACTGGCCAGGGCCTTGCCGGCACTGAGCAGGACGATATGGTCGGCCAGGCGCGCGACCTCATCCTGGGAATGGCTGACGTAGAGCACCGGGATTTCCAGTTCGTCGTGCAGCCGTTCGAGGTACGGCAGGATTTCGCTTTTGCGCTGGGAATCCAGGGCCGCCAGGGGCTCGTCCATCAGCAGCAACCGCGGGCTGGTGAGCAACGCCCGGGCGATGCCGACGCGCTGGCGCTCACCGCCGGAGAGGTGTTGCGGATGGCGATCGAGCAGGTGGCCGATCCCCAGCAACTCAGTGGCGTGGGCCATGTCGACCCGGCGTTGCGCACGAGGAATGCGCCGCCAGCCGAACTCCAGGTTGGCCAGCACCGACAGGTGGGGAAACAGGCTGGCTTCCTGGAACACATAACCCAGCGCGCGCTTGTGGGGTGGCACGAACCGTTGGTTGTGGCTGTCTTGCCAGACTTCGTCGTTGATCTGCACAAAGCCCTGTTCGGCGCGTTCCAGCCCGGCGATGCAACGCAGGCAGGTGGTCTTGCCGGAACCCGAGTGGCCATACAGGGCAGTCACGCCGCGCCCGGGCAGGTCGAGGTCGACATCCAGGGAAAAGTCCGGGTAGTGCAGTTGCAGGCGTACGTGAATCGCGTCGCTCATCGGTCAGCTCCAGCCGGCTTTGGTCTTGCGACTGGAATACAGCGCCAGCAACACCAGGAACGAGAACACCAGCATTGCCCCGGCGAGCCAATGGGCCTGGGCATACTCCATGGCCTCGACGTGGTCATAGATCTGCACCGACACCACTCGGGTCTTGTCCGGGATGTTGCCGCCGATCATCAGCACCACGCCGAACTCACCCACGGTGTGGGCAAAACCGAGAATTGCGGCGGTGATGAAGCCGGGGCGCGCCAGGGGTAGGATCACCGTGAAAAAGGTATCCCAAGGGTTGGCGCGCAAGGTCGCCGCCACCTCCAGCGGGCGAGTGCCGATCGCTGAAAAGGCATTTTGCAGCGGCTGGACCACGAAAGGCATGGAGTAGATCACCGAGCCGATCACCAGGCCGGTAAAACTGAAGGTCAGTGTGCCCAGGCCCAGGGCCTGGGTGAACTGGCCGAGAAAGCCGTTGGGGCCCAGGGTCAGCAGCAGGTAGAAGCCGATGACGGTGGGGGGCAGCACCAGGGGCAGGGCGACGATTGCCCCGACCGGGCCGCGCAACCAGGAGCGGGTGCGCGACAGCCATAACGCGATGGGAGTGCCGATGATCAGCAAAATCACGGTCGTCAGGGACGCCAGCTTGAAGGTCAGCCAGATGGCGGCGAAATCGGCACTCGATAAGGTCATTTAGAGCTGGTAACCATAGGACTGGATGATGGCCGCGGCTTTAGGGCCCTTGAGGTAGTCAACCAGGGCCTTGGCGGCCGGGTTGTCCTTGCCTTTGTTGAGGATGACTGCGTCCTGCTTGATCGGATCATGCATCTCGGCCGGCACGATCCACGCCGAACCGCCGGTGACTTTGCCGTCTTTATAGATCTGCGACAAGGCGACGAAGCCGATTTGTGCATTGCCGGTGGAGACGAACTGGTAGGCCTGGGTGATGTTCTGGCCTTCGACGATCTTGGCCTTGACCTTGTCGGTCAGGCCCAGCTTGGCCAGGACCTGGGTCGCGGCCAGGCCGTAGGGCGCGGCTTTCGGGTTGGCGATGGATAGGTGCTGGTACTGGTTGTCGGCGAGCACCTGGCCCTTGGCGTCGACGTAACCCGCTTTGGCTGACCACAGCGCCAGGGTGCCGATGGCGTAGGTGAAACGCGAGCCCTTGACGATTTCGCCTTCGTTTTCGAGTTTTTGCGGGGTGCTGTCGTCCGCCGCCAGGAACACCTCAAACGGCGCGCCGTTCTTGATCTGGGTATAGAACTGGCCCGTGGCGCCGTAAGCGGCCACCAGCTTGTGCCCGGTGTCTTTCTCGAAGTCGGCGGCAATTGCCTGGATCGGCGCGGTGAAGTTGGCCGCCACCGCCACCTGGACCTCATCGGCGTGTGCCGAACCCAGGGCCAACACGGCGATCAGGGACGCCAGGCAAGTAGGTGCGAAACGTGAGACACGAATAGTCATGAAGCGGCTCCGAGAGGGGGTGGTGAAACGCTGTATAGCGGAATATATAGCGAATCAACGACGAACGGAACTCTTCAAGGCGCGATGATCACAACGTTGTATACAATTTTCTTGCCGCGCCGCGCCTTTAGCAGCTGCCGAGCCCGCGAGGCTGCGTTAACGGCCGCAGGCCGTTCGTTGGAGTTGGCAATACCCGCTGGGGGTCGCTGCGCAACCCAACGCAGCCTGCGGCAGCTGCTACGGGACCTTAGCGGCGGGTCAGCAGGGCCAACGCTTCTTCGGCCAGGCGCCGGGTCAGTTCGCCGGTGGGCAGTTCGATGCCCAGGTGCACGGCTTGGCCGGCCCACAGGTTGCTGAAGTCCGCTTCGCCCTGGGCGCGCAACGGCAGCAACGCGCCACCGGCCAGCGGGAAGGCCGGGGCTTGAGCGCAGATGGGGCCGAGTTCGCGCATCACCCGATTGATAATGCCGCGGGCCGGGCGCCCGGTGAAAATGTTGGTGAGCGCGGTGTCGCTGTCCTTGGCGGTCCGCAAGGCGCGGTAGTGCGAGGCGCTGACCTTGGCTTGCGGGGTGAACAGGTAGGCGGTGCCCAGTTGCACGGCCGAGGCGCCGAGGGCGAACGCCGCCGCAATCGCGCGGGCATCGCCAATGCCGCCGGCAGCGATCACCGGCACGCTGACCGCGTCGACCACCTGCGGCACCAGGGCCAAGGTACCGACCTGGCTGCTCAGGTCCTCGCTGAGGAACATCCCGCGATGGCCGCCGGCCTCGTAGCCCATGGCGATGATCGCGTCACAGCCATGCTGTTGCAGCCAGATTGCCTCATCGACCGTGGTCGCCGACGACAGCACCTTGGCGCCGGTGGCCTTGACCCGTTCGAGCAGGGATTTTTCCGGCAGGCCGAAGTGAAAGCTCACCACTTTCGGGCGAAATTCCTCGACCACCGCACACGCGGCAGCGTCGAAGGGCGCGCGGTTGGAGACCGGCGTCGGCGCCTCGAAATCCACCCCGAGTTCACGGTAGTAGGGTTCCAGCAGCTGTTTCCATTGCTGCGCGCGTAACTCGTCGGCTACCGGCGGTTGATGACAGAAGAAGTTCACATTGAACGGACGCTGGCTGTGTTGGCCGATGATCGTCAGTTCTTCGCGCAACTGCTCGACACTCAGCATCGCGGCCGGCATCGAGCCCAGACCGCCGGCGTTGCTGGCCTCGATGACCATGGCCGAGCCGGTCGCGCCGGCCATGGGGGCCTGGATGATCGGCAACTCGATGCCGAGCAGGTCAAGAATGCGAGTGTCTGGCCATTGGCTCATCAGCAGTGCGCTCCGGTTGAAAATCGGGTGGGAGGGCTTGGCATCTTCAACTGCCAGCCATTTGCGGTCTTTGGGTAGAAGCCGTCGCCGAGGGCGAAAATCATAAACTTCTCGTGTAACGTCGGTGATGAATTTTTTAACTGTTTGATCAAGGAGGATGGGTTCATGAGCATCAAACAACTGGAAGTGCTGCCGTTTAATGTGTCGGGTTTGCGTGTGCGCACGCTCAACGCGGCCGAGCAACAGACGGCTACTGCGCGTATCGGACCGATGTGGGGGCGTTTTTTTAGCGAAGGCCTGTACGAAAAAATACCGGGTAAAACCCCCGACTCCCTGGTGTATGGCGTGTACAGCAACTATGAGTCGGACGCGAGCGGCTCGTTTGATGTGCTGGCCGGGGTCAGGGTCAATGAGCCCGCGACTGAATACCCAAGCATCGAGGTGCAAGGCGGGCAATACCTGGTGTTCGATGCCCAGGGTGCGATGCCGGGCGCAGTGATCGACGCCTGGGGCCGGGTGTGGGAGTACTTTGAGGCGCATCCACAGATCAAGCGCCGCTTCGCCACTGATTTCGAGGCCTACACCGGTCCCGACAGCGTGGCGGTGCACATCGGGATTTTCTAGGGCTGGTTTTCCCGCGCGAGCAATTGCCGCTTGCGTTCCACCCCCCAGCGGTAGCCCGAGAGCTCGCCGTCGCTGCGCACCACCCGGTGGCAGGGAATCGCCACCGCCAGGTGGTTGGCGCCGCAGGCCTGGGCCACCGCGCGAAAGGCCTTGGGCGCTCCGATCCGCTGGGCGATTTCGGCGTAGCTGGCGGTACTGCCCGGCGGAATCTCGCGCAGGGCCATCCATACTCGCTCCTGAAAGGCCGTGCCACGCACATCCAGCGGCAAGTCCAGGCCGAGGGCGGGCGCTTCGATAAACCCGACGACTTGGGCCACCCAATGCTCGAAGTCCGGCTCGGCGCCGATCAGCGTTGCCTGGCTAAAGCGCTGCTGCAGGTCTTCGACCAGTGCGTTGGGGTCGTCGCCGAGGAGAATCGCACACACCCCACGTTCACTGCGCGCCACCAGGATTGCTCCCAGGGAGCATTGGCCGACGGCAAAGCGGATCTCGGTGTTCTGCCCCGAAGCGCGGTAGTCGCTGGGTTTCATGCCGAGCAAATGGTCGGCAGTTTCATAAAAGCGGCTGTTGGAGTTGAAGCCGGCGTCGTACAGCGCCGCGGTCACGGAGTCGGCGGACTCCAGCCGTTCACGCACCCGCCGCGAACGCTGGGCGGTGGCGTAGCCCTTGGGCGTGAGACCGGTGACGGCCTTGAACACCCGATGAAAATGAAACGGGCTCAGGTTTGCGCTGGCCGCCAGCTCGCCGAGGCTGGGTGGGCTCTCGGCCTGCTCGATCTGCCGGCACGCAGCAGCCACCAGGGTCGCATGCTGGGTGGCGACCAGGGACTGGTCCGCCGCGGCCCGCTTGCTGGCGCGAAAACCCGCGGCCAGGGCTTGCTCCTCAGTGTCGAAGAACACCACGTTCTGTGGTTTGGGCAGGCGCGCCAGGCTGCTGGGGCGGCAGTAGATCCCAGTGGTCTTGACCCCGTAGACGAACTGCCCGTCGGCGCGCGGGTCGCGGGCCACGACCGCTGCCCAGCGCGGGTCTTGCTCGATACTGTGTTTGGCTTGGGACATCACGCGCCACCCTGTGAAGATTTGCCTCAGGGTAACCGCTGCGACGACACAGGGCACCCGGCGGCTTGCGCTCGAATTCGCGGTTTCAGCCGGCAGTGCGCAGGGTGAAGTTGATGCGCTGGGCACCCAGTTGCGGATGCAGTCCGTCCTTGAGCGGCAGCACCCCGTGATAACGCAAACGATCGACGCCGCCCCAGACCACAATGTCGCCGTGAAACAACGGCACCCGCTGGCTCCTGTCGCTGCGTTGCATGCCGCCGAACAGGAACATCGCCGGCAGGCCCAGGGAGATCGAGACGATGGGCGGCTCGTAGGAAGCTTCGTTACGGTCCTGATGCAACGACATCTTCGCCCCTGGCAGGTAGCGGTTGATCAGGCAGGCATCGGGGGCAAAATCGGCAAAACCGGCCTCGCTCGCGGCGCATTGTGCCAACTCCCGGAACACCTCCGGCATCGGTGGCCAGGGCCGGCCGCTGACAGGGTCGAGCGGGGTGTAGCGGTAGCCGCTGCGATCGGTGGTCCAGCCCAGTGCGCCGCAATTGCTCAAGCCGACCGACATGGTGAAGCCGCCGGGGGTGAGCATGTTGCGAAACGGCGCTGCCTTCAGCGTTTGCTCCAGTGCCGCGAGCAGCCGCGGCACCCAGGGCAGGGCGAAGCCGCGCAGCACGAATGCCTGGGAGCCGAGCTGTTCGGTTCGCGCCGGTTGCTGGTCGGCGTCGGCAAACAGGTCGAGGGTGGTCGGGCCCAAGGGCTCACTGTGCATCGTGGAAGATCACTCCCAAGGTATGTCGTTGACCGCTGTGCAGGCGACTGACGCCATGGCGCAGGTTGACCCGGTAGTCGCCGCGCACCCCGGCCACCGGGCGCTGATGCACCGCAAAAATCAGCGCATCACCTTGTTCCAGGTGCATCACCATGGGGCGTGACTGCATCCGCGGGCGTTGTTCAGTGAGCACCAACTCACCTCCCGTGAAGTCTAACTCGGGCGCTGACAGCAGAATCGCCACTTGCAGGGGAAATACATGCTCGCCGTACAGGTCCTGGTGCAAACAGTTGTAGTCCCCCGCAGCGTATTGCAGCAACAGCGGTGTCGGGCGCTGTTGGCCGGCGTCATGGCAGCGTTGCAGGAAGGCCGGATGTGCCTGGGGAAAGCGGCCGGGCAAGCCCATGCGCGCCTGCCAGCGATTGGCCAAAGGCACCAGTCGCGCATACAGGGCGCTGCGCAATGGCTGCACCGGCTCGGGCAACGGGTAGTCGAAGTATTGATACTCGCCACGGCCGAAACCGTGCCTGGCCATCACCACCCGGGAGCGAAACAACCCGGGCTTGTCGTACATCGCCTGCAGGCCCTGGCATTCCCGGGTACCCAGCAGGCCGGGGACGATGGCACAGCCGTCCTGATCGAGGCGGTGCTCCAGTGAGGGCCAGGGTAGGTTGTCGATACGTTCGAGCAGCGACGGTTGGTGCGCTGCGGCGAGGTCGTTGGGCAAAGGGGGATGCAGGGAAGAGGCGCGCATTGCCGGCTCCAGGGCCTAGGTCGAGGAGGGCCAGTCTGGGCCGCTCGACACGAGGCAACACTCCGCAGCTTGCGGTCAAATTGTGCAGGTTTTGCCGAGCGCCGGGCGGCTTACAGCGCCTTGCTCACGCTGATATCGCTGATCACGTCCGGGCTGTCGCCATGGATCGCGGCCAGCGCGGCCTTGGCCTCGTCTTCGGTGCCATTTACCAGTTGGGCGAACTCGAAGCGACGCTCGCCGTTGAGTTTGTACTTGATGACGTACTTGGTCGTTGGAGTCACGGGTGTACCTGTCTGTCGCGGAGCGGGCGGGGTGTCAGCTGAACTTGGAGCTGGACCGGCGAACGATCTTGATCGAGTGGGTCAGCGTTGGCTTACGGGTCACGCTGATCGCCCGGCTGGTGACCGTGTCGATGGTGATGTTCCAGAAACCGGTGCTGGGTGCGGTGATTCTCGCCGGGAAGGTGTCGAATGCGCCGCCGTGGTAAGAGTGACGACCGCCGTTCTTGAAGCTGCGGAAGTTGGCGTCGCTCATCAGGCGGATGTTGCAGGTTTGCGAGCATTGAATGACGACGATGTCATCTTCGTTGAGGTGCTCGCGCTGGTGGATAAATTTCATGGGCGCCTCCAGAAGGGCTTTTTCTAGCAAATCAAAACGATAGCATGGACGATGGCCCAGTTTATCAGCGAAGGCTGTGCAAAAGCGGACCGCTGAGAGCCGGTTTGACAATTAAAAACAGTTATCCGCAATTATTTGCGCCATAAAGCACGGCAGGCCGGAGAAAAAGCGCATTTGCGCTGTCCGAGGGTCTTTATTGGAGGATTTGTATGAAGCAGGGCGTTTTGTTGCTGGCATTGGTGATGAGTGGATGTGCGACAGTCTCGGACATCAATCAGACCCCGCCCACCATGAACGTGATTTCAGGGAAGAAGCCGCAGGAATATGCCAACTGTGTCGCCGAGAAGCTGGCCAAGAGCCGGGGCGCGGTGCAAATGGAACCGCACAAGGATGGGGTGCGGGTCATCGTCCCCGGCAAACTGTCAACCGACCCGGCAGCGGTGTTCGACATCGAAGAGCGTTCCGGCGGCAGCAGCATCAAGTTGCACGAGAGTCTGTCCAATGTGCCGATGCGTCCGGGTGACATCGGTGTTGCCGCCAACGAGTGCATTTCCGGCTAAGACCGGACAGCCAGCGGCCATGCCACCCACAAGCCCGACCCGGACCCTCCCGGCTCGGGCTTTTTTATGCCCGGACATAATTGAGGGACACCGAACACCCTGTGGAATGAGGCTGCTCGCGATGATCGTCAACGATGACGCACATCGTCTGGGCGGTTGAGATAGCCGTCACAATCACTTACTCTTTATATGCTTATGCAAACTAAGTCTAAGCTTATAACTAGAAAAAGAGGGTTAGAGATGGATTTCAAACCGACCGTATTGGGCAGCCTGATGCTCATTGCTGTCAGCGTCGTGAATGCCGACGACGGACAGAAAATCTATACCCAGGGTGGTGCGTTGCCTGCCGCTACTGCCTGCTTTGCCTGCCATGGTGCCGATGGCATGGGCATGCCAGCCGCCGGATTTCCCCGGCTGGCCGGTTTGTCGGCGGGGTACCTGAGTAAACAACTGGCGGACTTTCGCAGTGGTTCGCGGGTCAGCCCGGTGATGCAACCGTTGGCCAAGGCGCTGAGCGAAGGCGAGATCCAGGCGGTTACCAGCACCCTGGCGGCCATGCCCGCGCCGGCCACCCCGCAAGTGACACGCAACACCACGCCGACAGAACCGGGCGCGCGGCTGGCCTTGCGCGGTGCCTGGGACCGGCAGATTCCCGAGTGCGTGATGTGTCACGGCCCCGGTGGGGTGGGCGTGGGCACGGCGTTTCCGCCACTGGCCGGGCAGTCGGCCAGTTACCTGGTCGGGCAATTGAACGCTTGGCGTGACGGCACCCGGCACAACGACCCCAATGATCTAATGGGGCATATCGCCAAATCCCTGACCCCGGACGAAATCAAGGCGGTCGCCGACTACTTTGCGACACTGGGCAGCCAGGAGGCCAAGCCATGAAATTCCTATCCTTCGCCCCATTGGCCCTGGCACTGGCCAGTCTCAACGGGTATGCCGCCCAGACCGTGATGGACGATCAGTCCGAACTGAAGATCCCGGCAGCCACTAGCGCAAAAGTCGAGTATTTCCAGGCACCGGCCGAGCATGAGTTGCCGGACAACGCCTTTGGCAAGCTGGTGCGCCAGGGCCACAGCCTGTTTGTCGACACCAAGCGCCAGGCCCCGGCGTATGTCGGCAATGGCCTCAATTGCAGCAACTGCCACTTGGACCAGGGCCGGTTACCCAACTCTGCGCCGTTGTGGGGGGCTTACCCGATGTACCCGGCGTATCGCAAGAAAAACGACAAGGTCAATACCTTCGCCGAGCGCCTGCAAGGCTGTTTCGAGTTCAGCATGAACGGCAAGCCGCCAGCGGCCGACGGCCCGGAAATCAGCGCGTTGTCGGCTTATGCCTACTGGCTCGCGACCAAGGCACCGATTGGCGTCGAACTGCCCGGGCGCGGTTATCCGGAGGTCAAGCAACCGGCCAAGGGCTACGACATCGCCCAGGGCGCACAGGTCTACAAGGCCCAGTGTGCGGTGTGCCACGGTGACAGCGGCCAGGGACAGAAAGTCGGCGAGGACTACGTGATGCCGCCGCTCTGGGGTAAGGACTCCTACAACTGGGGAGCGGGCATGCACCGCATCAATACCGCGGCGTCGTTCATTCAATACAACATGCCCCTGGGCAAGGCGCAGAGCCTCAGCGATCAGCAGGCGTGGGACGTGGCGGCGTTCATCAACAGCCATGAACGGCCTCAGGACCCACGGCTGATCGACGGCTCCGTAGAGAAGACCCGAGTGAAGTTCCATGCCAACGATGGGGTCAATTTGTATGGGCAAACCGTTGATGGCGTACTGATTGGCCAAGGCATCCGGTAAACTGTCTGCATCGACACAGTGCCGTCCCGGGCCCGCGGCTGTTCAACCAGACACACTGAACAGCATCGGGCCCTGGGCGGCATTGGCATCAATGGAGCAGGCAATGAAGCGTGAGCAAGTCCGAGAGCGGCATGCAGAGGGTCACATCTCTGCCACCCATGTGATCCAGAATCCGGCGACCCCGGGGGAATGGATCGTGTTTTTCAAGAAAAGTGCAGGACGCAGTTTTTTCCTGGTGGACGACAACGACGAGGTCGAGTCCTTCACCCATCTGGATGACCTGGTCGAGACCGTACGCGGCCTGGGCATCAAGTTCGCGGAAATTCACATGTAACGGCCCAGAGCCTAGTTACACACCACCACTACGCTGCGACTCTTGAAGTTGCCAACATCCGCGCCCAGGGTCTTGTCGCTTTCCTTGAGCGCTGGTGTACCCTCTGTGCCGACAATCTTGTAGCCAGTACCGGCGCAGGACGCATCGGCTTTTTCGTAGCAGGTGGCCCAGGAATTGGCTTCGCCCGAACAATCGATCGACAAGCCTTGCTGGCCATCGTCCAGATACGTCTTGGACGCCGTGGCACAACCGCTCAAGACCAGTACCGCCATCACAGCCAGGGTTATTTTCATCGGATCGTTGCCATCAGGGGGGAGGGGCGTCAGGCGCAGAGAAGGCCTGGTAGCGGGAGGTTATAGCGAATGGCCATTTCGGTACAGACAAACACAAAAAAGCCCTGCACAGGGCAGGGCTGTTTGACCAGGCACCTTACTCGGGCTTGGACCCGCGACGCTTGGGAGCGGGCGGGGTGTCTTGCAGCACCGACGCCACTTCAATGGCCATGGCTTCAGTGGGGAAAGGCCCGGCGATGTTTTCGCCACCGGCGCTGTCGACCCACCATTGACCGTCTTTGGCTTTATTGATCAGGTAACCGTTCACGCTTTTTGCTGCCGACATCTATCTGCCTCGTTGGCTGGTTCAATTGCTTAATGATAGCGGTAAATGTGCCTGAGGGTCTTCCCTGGTCTAAAGTGAAGCCTTTGCGGAACTATCCTCAAGATTATTTCTCTATGATGGCATCGGTTAGCCAGTGCGGGGCATTGTAAGGTGCACGCCGCCTGATTAGACTGCGCCGAAACTCGTACACACAGCCCTTTCAAGGACTTTTATGATCAAGAAATGCTTGTTCCCAGCAGCCGGTTACGGTACTCGCTTCCTGCCAGCGACGAAGGCCATGCCTAAAGAAATGCTGCCGGTGGTGAACAAGCCACTGATCCAGTACGGCGTCGAAGAAGCACTGGACGCTGGGCTGACCGAAATCTCGATCGTCACCGGTCGCGGCAAACGCGCCCTGGAAGACCACTTCGACATCAGCTACGAGCTGGAAAACCAGATCAAGGGCACCGACAAAGAGAAGTACCTGGTCGGTATCCG
>NZ_JBIUWJ010000046.1:0-42304 GCF_044743405.1 Pseudomonas sp. NPDC087626 | reverse complement strand
CAAGAGCGTTTTGCTTACTTTTGCGCTGTTCAAAAGTGAGCCGCTGTAAAAGCGGAACCATAGGAGGCCGTTACCGAAGAAATGGATATGTACTCCGCCTAATCCAACATCCTGGTCGGCACCACAGCTGTGTAGATACCTATACCGCGATGGCGATATCTGGAAGGCCATCGCGGGCAGGCCGGGAGCGGCAAGCATCAGGCGAGGCCTCAGGTCATCGGGGTCTCGATAAACGCCGGCTGCTGTTCGGCATACGCGGTAAATGCGCTGATCAGTGGAAACTGCGTGATGTCGACCTGGTCGGGCACCACCAGCAGGGTGAAGCTCCAGGCTACGGCGAGGGTGATGCCGTCCTGTTGCAAGGTGCCATCCATAGGCAGCGGTTGCCTGGCCAGTTCCCGCTCCAGTGCCGAGTACGCCGCATGCAATTGCCCGCTGACCCGCTCCAGCCAGGGCGCATGTTGTTTCTCGGCGGGGCGCAAGTTGCGTTCGTAATAGATCTGCACCGACTTCTCGCACGCGGCCAATGCCAGGCCGATCAGCCGCAAGGAGCGCAGGCGCTGATCCAGGGACGCCGGCATCAGGCTTTTACCCGGGCTGCCCAGGGCTTGCAGGTAGTCGATGATCAGGGTCGAATCCATCAGCACTTCGCCGTCGTCCAGCACCAGCGTGGGCGCCTTGACCACCGGGTTGATCGCCTGGAACGCCTCGAAACCGCGGAACACCGAAATCGAGGCGTGCTCGAACGGGATGTCCAGGGTCTTGAGGCTGATGGCGACACGTCTTACATAAGGTGAATCGAGCATTCCGATCAGCTTCATGTACAACTCCTTGGAGAGTGGCGGGGCTAGGGACAGAATCTAGCGCTAAATGACTGGCCTTGAACACTTCTGGCGGGCGCCTGTCGCCGTTTGTCTTCTATATACAGCCGCTGGGTTGAATTTCTTGCTATAAACGCACTCCGATAAACGCCCAAAGCTTGCCGCAGAGCAATTTAAGGGCTTTGTCAGACAAATTCCCTGTCTTTTCAGTTGCTGAGGCCGCCCCTCGGCCTTAGACTGCCGCCCCCTCGTAAATTGACTGCTGGGTGGCGCTTGGAATGTATGGCGCCTTTGCGAAACCTGGCAGGTTGACCGGAACGCATCCTGATTCGCCTTAATGCACGTATTTTTTATAGAGAAATCAATGACAAAGGATAAGTTGCTGGCCATGCCGGCGGATGACTACATGAATGCCGAGCAACAGGCTTATTTCACTGAGCTGCTGCAAAACATGAAGGTGGAAACCCACGAGCGTATCGAGCAGAACCGTATCGCCATTGAAAGCCTGGACACCCCGGCAGATCCGGCTGACGCGGCTTCGGTCGAAGAAGAGCGCACCTGGCTGGTGAACGCCATTGACCGTGACCAGCGCATGCTGCCTCAGCTGGAACGTGCCCTGGAGCGCATCGCTGACGACAGTTTTGGCTGGTGCGACGACAGCGGCGAGGCTATTGGCCTCAAGCGCCTGCTGATCAGCCCGACCACCAAGTACTGCATCGAAGCTCAAGAACGTCACGAGCAGATCGACAAGCACCAGCGTCAAGCTTGATTCGCGCGGGTCACCCTTAGAGGGTTGCCGCAAACAAATCGCAACTTGCAACAGCGTCCGAGGCGGATGTTGCTGCAGGTTGCGATTTTTGCGTTTGGCGTAATGCTGGTCATTGTAGGAGCGAGCTTGCTCGCGATGAACTCAAAGACAGCGCGTTTGTTCAGGTTATACGCGTCATCGTTAACGTTCATCGCGAGCAAGCTCGCTCCTACGCGCGATTGTTACCGGTTACGCAACTAAATAGTGCAGGCACATCGCTATTTCCCCATTCGGCTATTCATTATCATAGGCCTATTGATAGGAAGCTAATGAATATCCCGAGGGGGGTTCATGCAATGTAAGGTCGATGTTGCCGTGATGATTGGCAGTGGTGTGCCTGCCGGGTTGCGGGCGTTGGGGCAAGCAGTGTGCTGGGTGGTCCTGCTCAATGGCGAGCAGTACGGAACGGCCTTTGGCAGCCGCACAGAGGCGCAAGCCTGCAAGGATGCCTGGTTGGCGCAGTTGAATGCCGGGCAGCCCGAGAGGCCACGGGCCGCAGCAGCGAAAGTCTGATCAGCTCTTCAGGGCGCCTTGATCGACGGCGAGCTTGAGGGCCTTGGCCGACTCCATGGCCGCGACGGCAGCCACTTCGCAGGTCTTGAACCAGCGGTCTTTTTCGACCTGGTGATAGGTGATGGTGGTCAGCGGTGGTTTGGCACGCATAACAATCACTGCCTGGAATTCGCCGTCGATTTCTCTGGCTTCGCCCCGGATGAAAAACTCGCCGATATCAAATTCGGTCACGTGCGCCTTCCCTTGGAAATTATTCTATTGATTGCAACGCAGTCCGCCGAGGAGGCTGGGTCTCAATGGTCGGGCAGTATGGCAGTTGTTGCGGGGAGGCGGCGCAGTTATGTCATTGGTATGACGAAACACCTGCGCCGGTTTACAGGGCGGTTACTTAGTGGCTGGCTTCGAAGGTGCGGGCGAGGGCACAGGCTTCGTTGTGGCTCATACGGAAACCCCTTACACGACCTGTAGCGGTTTCTGTGATATGAAAGAAGCCATTCCCAGCGAGTATGACTTGATAACGCAATTGAAGCGGTGCTGGAAAAAGCTCGCCGATCGCCCTGCAAGTCCCGTCGTGAACGGTCTGTGGCGAATAGTGGCGGTTGCTGGTGATTAGGCTGGCAAGGTGTTGTGAGTACATAGGAATTCCTTTTCTATGGTTTGCCGACGGTCGCACGTCACTTTCAGTAGTCTAGGAGCGCTTGGCTGCTCTAGAATCCTCCACTGACTGGAGGTAGGTGCTCATCTAAAGCAATTTTCTTCAGGCTATATGTCAGAAAAATGCTTTTTTTTATGAGCTTTTTCCCTAAAGTTGATAGTCCAGTATTCTCTGATCGTTAGAAGGAACATTTCCTTCAACATCCGACGACTGCCAGAGACGACGGTGCGAGTGGTTATCCAGTAGCCTGCTCGTGCCTTGCGATGAAGCGGTGCTCTACCGGCTTCACGATGACAGCCTGGGCCATTGTTGCGACATCTTCGGTACGGCCGTTTTTTTTGCTGCCTGTTTTTCTGCCGGCAGTGTCATTTCTGATGTGGGGATATTTCGTTGGCAGTAAGTAATCTCGATATGCACGCTTTGTTTGTGCTGGGTGATTTGCGCGCAAAGCTGGTTAAGCAGTTTCAATCTCGTTTCGTCTACATCACCGAGCAAAACCCCGAAGGTATCTACGTCGCCGAGATCGATACCGAGTCGGCCCTGGTGGTGGATGACAAACAGCGCCTTGAACTCAAGGTCGGCGATCATTTTCGCGCCGCGGTATTACCCAGCCGCGAAGGCGGCAAGTTGGAAATCAAGTTTCGCGAAATCAAACTGACGGTCTACGGCCTGGGTGATTACGCGTTCGTCACCACTACCGATGGCCAAGCCATCGTGTTCAAGGAAGGCCATAGCGTGGTCACCGTGTTTGCTGCGCATCAGCAACTGCAGGAAGGCCTGACCAAGACCCTGAAGGCCGTTACCGCCAAGGCAGCGAAGTTCCGCAAGGGTGAGTTGGTGTCGTTCAAGGCCAGTGAGTAATGAGCCTGTCCCGGGCTGATTTTCATCAGCAGCACCAGGCACGTGCCCACGCCCATGCGCTGCAGTTGTTCGCCGAAAAGGCGGTCATGCAAGGAGCCTGGCTGAACTGGGTGGCTTCACAGCTCTACCTGTTGCGCCCGGCGGAGTACGCCAGCATGGTGCGTCGAGAGTTGCAGCAGCTGCAGGAACCGCCTGCCCGATAAACCTCGTCCCGCGATCACTGGACCCTCTACTGCAGTCAATTGACTGAATAAGCAGCGGCTGGCTTTTTTCCTGCGCCAGGCGGTCCTGACATCGCTCAGGCACCGATCCACTTTACCGACCTGAACTGGCAGCGCGGCAGCCAGGCCTGCGCAGCGTAAGCGAACTGAGGGGCACGGAGATATTGCTCATACCGATCGGCGTTTCATTGATAAATCGCAAAGCATTGAGGATTAGTCTGGTCTAGGCTGTTTTTTCTGCCAACGATTCAAGGAAACTCGATCATGACCTTCGTGCTTGCTCAATGGCTTGCAGGAGCATTTGTGGTGATCAGCCTGATCCATGTGTACTGGGCGCTGGGTGGTCAATGGGCCAATGATGCGGTAGTGCCCTACGTCCCGACGCCCGAGGGCAAGGGGTTGCGCCCGGCTTTCAAACCTTCGTCACTGGGCACCCTGGCGGTAGCCGTCGGGCTGCTGCTGATTGCCCTGATGGTGAGCTTGCGAGTGGGACTGCTGGTGCCACAGATTCAACATTGGTCGCTGCAATGGTTGATCAGCGCGATTGCCCTGCTGATGTTTGCCCGGGCCATTGGTGATTCGGACCTGGTGGGGTTCTTCAAGGAGCAGGTCGGGTCGAAGTTCGCGCGCCTCGACACCTGGGCCTTTTCCCCCCTGTGCGTAGTCCTGGGGGCGGGGCTGCTGACCGTTGCCTGGGTCTGAATCAGCCTCTCAACTACCGCTCTCGTTGCGCCGGCTGCTGACTTCAGCCGGCACGTCATCGCCCGCCATGCGCTTGCGGAACAACGCCGCGCGCGCCAGCAGCAGGGTCGTCACCGGCATGGTGATCGACAGCAGTATCGGGATCAGCCACGCATGCAGCACCGGACTGGCCTTGAGCGTCGAAAAATAAATGATCGACGCCAGCGCTACGCACCAGGCCCCCAGGGTCGAGGCCAGTGCGGGCGGGTGCATGCGCTGGAAGTAATCCTTCAGGCGCACCATGCCGATGGCACCGATCAGGGCGCTCAGGCTGCTGATGACCAGCAAAATGGCCACGGTGATCTCGACCCACAGGGGCAATTGAGAAGCCTGGTTCATTCGATCACCTCGCCGCGCAGGAGGAATTTCGCCAGGGCAAAGGAGCCGACGAAGCCGAACAGCGCAATCAGCAGCGCCGCTTCAAAGTAGGTATCACTGGCATAGCGGATGCCCAGCACCAGCATCATCAGCATGGCGATGATGTACAGGTAGTCCAGCGCCAGGACCCGGTCCTGGGCCGAGGGGCCTTTGAACAGGCGGATCAGGGTCAGCACCATGGCCAGGGAAAACACGAACAGGCTGAACACAATCGCATTCGAGAGCAGGGCACTCATTCGAAGATCTCCATCAGGGGGCGCTCGTAGGTCGCCTTGAAGTGTTCGATGAATTGCGCTTCGTCCTCCAGGTCGAACACATGCAGCAGCAGAATGCTGCGATCCAGTGCCAACTCCGACCAGACCGTGCCGGGCACCACCGTGGTGATCATCGACAGCGCCGCCAGGCCGTTGGCGTCGCGCAGGTCCAGCGGCACCTTGACGAACCGTGAGCGCGGCGGGCGTCGCTTGGCATTCAGGACGCCCCAGGCCACCGCCAGGTTCGACCCCAGCACGTCACGCCCCACCAGCAGGAACAGGCGCAGGACCACCCCCGGGCGGCGGATGCGGATCGGTAGCGGGCGCAGCTTGCGCATCATCAGCGGGGCACAGAAGCCCAGCAGCGCGCCGAGCAACAGGTTGCCCGGGCTGACTGAAAGGTTCAGTGCCAACCACAGTACCCACAGCGCCAGGGATAGCCAGGGAGCCGGAAACAGACGCCTCATGGGTGCACCTCCTGCGCGGCGGCCTGGGCTTCCGGACTAGGCACGGCGCGGGTGCCGAGCACGGCCATGACGTACTGCTGGGGATTGTTCAGGGTGTCGGCGGCGGTCTGGGTGAACCGCATCAGCGGTTCGGCCTTGAAGGTCAGCAAGATGCTCAGGCCCAGCAAGGCGATGATCGGCACGCACTCCAGGCGCCGCAGGACCGGTGGCTGGCGCTCTTCCGGGGTCCAGAAACGCTGGATGCCCAGGCGCGAGAACGCGATCAGCGAAGCCAGCCCGGACAGGATCAACAGCGCGAGCAGGCACCAGGCCGCAGTCGACACCGGCTGGCCCGAGGACGCGCCGAGCCCCAGCGGGTTGAGCAGGGCACTGAGCAGGCTGAGCTTGCCGATAAAGCCCGAGAGTGGCGGCATGCCGATGATCAGCAGGGCGCAGGCAATGAAGCTGAGGCCGAGAAAGGCCATGGTCCAGGGAATCACCTGGCCGACCACGGCTTGCTGTTCGTCGTCGAGGTTGATGCCCTTGGTCGGCGGGCTCGCTCCGAGTGGACGTGGCAGCGCTTCGACTTCGTCGTCCAGGGGGATTTCCACCGCCGTGCGCGAGCGCTCGATCAGTTCTGCCAGGAGAAACAGCGCACTGAGGGCCAGGGTCGAGCTGACCAGATAGAACAACGCCGCTGCCACCAGGTTCGGTTGGGCAAAGCCGATGGCCGAGAGCAGGATGCCGGCCGAGACCAGGATGCTCAGGCTGGCCATGCGTTCCAGGCGGCGCGCGGAGAGGATCGCCAGCGCCGCGCAGACAATGGTCGCCATGCCGCCGTAGATCAGCCAGTCACCGCCGAAATACGCCGAGGCTCCGGCCTGTCCGGAAAACAGCAGGGTCCACAGGCGCAGCAGGGTGTAGACGCCGACCTTGGTCATGATCGCGAACATCGCCGCCACCGGCGCACTGGCCGAGGAGTAGGCCGGCACCAGCCAGAAGTTCAGTGGCCACATCCCGGCCTTGGCCAGGAACGCCACCGCGAGGATCGCCGCGCCGGCATGCAGCAGGCCGCGATCGGCTTCGGGCACCAGGGGAATCTTCAGCGCCAGGTCGGCCATGTTCAGGGTGCCGGTGACGCCGTAGATCAGCGCCGCGCCAATCAGGAACAGCGAGGAGGCCAGCAGGTTGATCGAGATGTAGTGCAGGCCCGCGGATACCCGGGTGCGGCCCGAGCCGTGCAGCATCAGGCCATAGGAGGCCGCCAGCAGTACTTCGAAGAACACGAACAGGTTGAACAGGTCGGCCGTCAGGAAGGCGCCGTACAGGCCCATCAGTTGAATCTGGAACAGCGCATGGAAACTGGCCCCGGCCCCGTCCCAGCGGGCCATGGCGAACAGCAGGGCGCTGACGCCGATGATGCCGGTCAGGACCAGCATCAAGGCCGACAGGCGATCGACCACCAGCACGATGCCGAACGGCACCGGCCAGTTGCCGGGCAGGTACACGCCGATGGAGTTGGGGGCACCCTGTTGCTGGGTCCAGTACAGCAGCATCACCGAGATCCCCAGGCCGATCAGGCTGGAAAACAGGTTGAGCCGGGCCTTGAGTGGGCGATGTTTTTCCCCCAGCAGCAGCATCAAGGCCGCCGTCAGCAACGGCAGGAGAATGGGGGCGGCGATCAGATGTTGCATCCAGTTCATTCTTTAGGCTCCCGGCCATCGACATGGTCGGTGCCGGTCAGGCCCCGGGATGCCAGCAGCACCACCAGGAACAGCGCGGTCATGGCAAAGCTGATGACGATGGCGGTGAGTACCAGCGCCTGGGGCAGGGGATCGGTGTAGTTCAGCAGGTCCTGGGGCACGCCGTCCTTGATGATCGGCTCCTTGCCGATAAACAGGCTGCCCATGCTGAAGATGAACAGATTGACCCCGTAGGACAGCAGGCACAGGCCCATCACCACCTGGAAGGTCCGCGGACGCAGTACCAGCCAGACCCCGGAGGCCGCCAGTACGCCAATGGCAATTGCGATGACTTCTTCCATCAGGCAGCTCCTGGCTTGGCAATGGGTTTGGGCTGGCTGCTCGGTTTGTGGCCACGCACCGATTGGTGCGCCAGGGCCGTCAGGATCAACAGGGTCGAACCGACCACCACGGCATACACGCCGACGTCGAAGAACAGCGCGCTGGCAATATGGATATCACCCAGCAGCGGCAAGCTGAAGTGCCAGGTATGGGTGGTCAGGAACGGATAGCCGGCGGCCATGGCGCCGAGGCCGGTGACGCTGGCGAACAACAGCCCGGTGCCCATCCAGCGCAACGGACGCAGGCTCATCTGTGCCTCGACCCATTGGGTACCGGCCACCATGTACTGCAGGATGAACGCCACCGACATCACCAGGCCGGCGACAAACCCGCCGCCAGGCTGGTTGTGCCCGCGCATGAACAGGTAGAACGAGACCACCAGGGCAATCGGCAGCAGCAGGCGCACCAGCACGGCCGGGACCATCATGAAGCCCAGGGCGGTGTCGCTGGCCTGGCGCGGGTTGACCAGGTCGGTGACCACGTCGGGTGCCAGCAGGCGCTGTTGCGCCGGCAGTTGCATGCTTTCCTTGGGTGGACGGAAGCGCCGCAGCAAGGCGAACACGGTCAGCGCCACGGCCGCCAGCACGGTGATTTCACCCAGGGTGTCGAAGCCGCGGAAGTCCACCAGCATCACGTTGACCACGTTGCTGCCGCCGCCTTCGGGCAAGGCGCGGCTGAGGTAGAACGAGGAAATGTCGTTGGGTGTCTGGCGGGTCAGCATGGCGTAGGACAGCAGCGCCATGCCGACACCGACCGCGATCGACAGCAGCAAGTCGCGCAGACGGCGAACCTTGGCCCGGGCTTCGCTGCCCGGCAGTGGCGAGACTTCCTCGATCCGCCGTGGCAACCAGCGCAGGCCCAGCAGGATCAGCACCGTGGTCACCACCTCGACCACCAGTTGGGTCAGGGCCAGGTCCGGGGCCGAGAACCAGACGAAGGTGATGCAGGTCATCAGGCCGCAGACACTGACCATGGTCAGGGCAGCAAGACGGTGGTACTTGGCCTGCCAGGCGGCGCCCAGGGCGCAGACAATCGCCAGCAGCCACAGGGTGACGAAGACAATCGAGCCCGGAATCTTCGGCCGGTCACCCCAACTGATACCGCTGCCCAGCATTGGGATCAACCCGGCCAGCACTGCCGCCAGCACCAGCAGGAACAGTTGTGCCTGCAGGCGCTTGGTGCTGATCCGTCGCTCCAGGCGGCGGGCCAGGCGCATCATCACCACCAGGCTGCGTTCGAACAGGCGCTTGCCGTTGAACCGGCCAATCAGCGGCGGGTACTTGAAGCGCCCGTGCTTGAACTGGTTGCGCAGCAGCAGATAGAGAATGATGCCGCAGGACATCGCGATCAGGCTCATGATCATCGGCGCATTGAGGCCGTGCCAGATCGCCAGGCTGTACTCGGGCAAGGTGCCACCGACTACCGGCAAGGCGGCAGCGGCCAGCAGCGGGCCGACCACCTGGGCCGGGAAAATCCCCACCAGCAGGCAGGTGAACACCAGCAACTCGACCGGCGCGCGCATCCAGCGTGGAGGCTCGTGAGGGGTATGGGGCAGGTCGGTGGCGGTCGGGCCGAAGAACACGTCGACCGTGAAGCGCAGGGAGTAGGCGACGCTGAAGGTGCCGGCGATGGTCGCGATGATCGGCAGGCTGGTCTCGACCCAGGCGGTGGCGTTGATGAACACCGTTTCGGCGAAGAACATCTCTTTGGAGAGGAAACCGTTGAGCAACGGCACGCCGGCCATCGAGGCGCTGGCGACCATGGCCAGGGTGGCGGTGAACGGGATCAGGCGGATCAAGCCACTGAGCTTGCGGATGTCACGGGTGCCACTTTCGTGGTCGATGATCCCCGCAGCCATGAACAGCGAGGCCTTGAAGGTCGCGTGGTTGAGAATGTGGAACACCGCTGCCACTGCCGCCAGCGGGCTGTTGAGGCCGAGCAGCAGGGTGATCAGGCCCAGGTGGCTGATGGTCGAGTAGGCCAGCAGGCCCTTGAGGTCGTTCTGGAACATGGCGCAGTAGGCGCCGAGCAACAGGGTGCAGGCCCCGGCGCCGCTGACGATGTAGAACCATTCTTCGCTGCCGGACAGCGACGGCCACAAGCGCGCCAGCAGGAAGACGCCGGCCTTGACCATGGTTGCTGAGTGCAGGTAGGCCGAGACCGGTGTCGGTGCGGCCATGGCGTGGGGGAGCCAGAAGTGGAAGGGGAACTGTGCGCTTTTGCTCAAGGCGCCGATCAGGATCAGGGGTAACAGGATGGGGTAGAGCGCGTGGGCGCGAATCAGATCGCCGGCGGCCAGGACCTGGTCAAGGTCGTAGCTGCCGACGACATGGCCAAGCAGCATGACCCCCGCCAGCAGGCACAATCCACCGGCACCGGTGACCATCAACGCCATGTACGCGCCTCGGCGGGCGTCGGCGCGGTGGTGCCAGTAGCCGATCAACAGGAATGAGAAGAGGCTGGTCAGTTCCCAGAAGAACACCATTTGAATCAGGTTGCCGGAGATCACCAATCCGAGCATGGCGCCCATGAACGCCAGGAAAAACGCGAAGAAGCGCGGTACCGGGTCTTCGGGCGACATGTAGTAACGGGCGTAGAGCGACACCAGGGTGCCGATGCCCAGCACGAGCATGGAAAACAGCCAGGCGAACCCGTCCATGCGCAGGACGAAGTTCAGGCCGAGGCTGGGCAGCCAGGAGAATTCTTCGCGAATCACCCCGCCGTCGGCGATTTGCGGGTACAGCAAGGCTACCTGGATGGTGCCGACGAGGGCGACCAGTCCAGCGAGAATCGATTCAGCATTACGTGCATTGTGGGGCAGCAAAGCCGCCAGACAGCTGCCAATGAATGGCAGAAGCAGTAGAACTATCAGGGACATAGGCTTCTATTCTGCGCAAGTTTGTGAAGGATCATACTTGCCGAGGCCCGGATCACCAACTGCCAAGCTGTGGCAGAATCCTACAAGTTAGACTGAATTTACCTGTTTATCATTGTTTCGGTGGTGGGTAGATGTATGTGCATATCCGTTGCTGCGGTAACGGCTACTTAGAGTTGCGCCCTGCTTTGCCTGGCTGGAACGTATCCCCTGTGGGAGCGGGCTCGCCCGCGATGGCGATCCCCACACACCACAAATCTGGGCAATACCCCAGCCCCCCGTAGCAGCTGCCGAGCCCGCGAGGCTGCGTTCGAGGACGCAGTCCTCGCCGCCCTTCAACCCGTCGAATCGCCATATCCCTACACAGCATCCTGTACCCGATCTGCAGCCTTCACCCTGACCTTCCACTCACTGACAATCACCGCCAGCACGATCAACCCCGCGCCAACCAGCGCCAATCCTGGCAACCGTTCCCCGGCAATCCTTCCGACAATCCCGGCCCACACTGGCTCGCCGGCGTAGATCAAGGTCGCGCGCGTTGGTGAGACGCTTTTTTGTGCCCAGTTCATCGCCAGTTGAATCGCGGCGCTCGCGGCGCCCAGGCCCAGGGCGCTGGCCAGTAGGAACCAGGAGAATCCGGGAATGACTTCCCCGGTCGGTACAATCATCAGCATCGCCAGGATCGAGGTGGTCGCCAGTTGCACCACCGTGACCCGCCGCACATCGACACGGCCGGCGTAGCTGCTGATCAGGATGATCTCGACGGCGATGGCCACGGCACTGATCAAGGTCACCAATTCGCCGGCATTGAAATTCAGCGATGCCCCGGCCGGGCCGCAGATCAGCATCAATCCGGCAAAGGCCAGCATGATGCCGATGCTGGGCATCAGCCCTGGCCGACGCCCCATCACCAGCCATTGCAGCAAGGGCACGAACGGCACATATAGTGCGGTGATGAAGGCCGACTGGCTGCTGGGGATGGTCTGCAGGCCGACTGTTTGCAGGCCGTAGCCGATCATGATCGCGGCGCCGATGAAGAACCCCGCCCTGAACTCGAACAGGGTCAGGTCACGCAAGCTGCGCCAGGAGAACAGGGCCACCAGGCACGCGGCGGCGGCAAAGCGCAGGCCGACGAAGAACATCGGTCCGCTGACGGTCATGGCGTGTTGCACCAGCAGGAACGTGCCGCCCCAGATCATGGTGATCAGCACCAGCACGCACTCGGCCTTGCTTAAACGCAGGCGCCGGGAAGAGGGATTGCAAGGGGTTGCCGGCGTCATGGTCTTGCGCGCTTCCTGAGTGGGACGCACAATGCGTCGACAGTTGGGCAGTATACTGCGCAATCAAAAAAGTGAGCAATATAGTGCACAAAGACCATGGCCAACGCGCCTCCGTCCTGCAACACGTCAGCCAGAATGTTCGCCGCCTGCGCCATGCCGCCGAACTGAGCCAGACTGCGCTGGCAGAAAAGTCCGGGGTCAGCCGACGGATGCTGGTAGCCATCGAGGCTGGCGAGAAGAACGTCAGCCTGACCACCCTCGACCGGGTTGCCGAAGCGCTGGACGTGGCCTTCAGCGACTTGATCCAAGCCCCCGATGCCCGTGATCCCAGTCGCATCAACGAGCTGGCCTGGGCCGGAGCAATCCCCGGCAGCCAGGCAGTGTTGTTGGCCAAGGCCAGCGCCAGACGCGAGGTGGAGCTATGGCAATGGCGGCTAGAGCCCGGCGAGAACTATCTGTCGGAAGCGGATGCCGAAGGCTGGAGTGAACAGGTGTATGTCTTTGAGGGTTGCCTGACGGTGGTGCTGGGCGATGAGGAACGGCTATTGTCGAGCGGTGAGTTCATCAGTTTTGCCAGCGACCGCACCCACGCCTATCGCAACGATGGCGCCGTGGCTGTCAGGTTTGTCCGTAACGTGGTGATCTAAATCTCATGTAGATTCTCTAAAAGCTATCTAAATCATTGAATTAAAAATAATTATGAGAAATTCATGAGCGAGATTCCCTGCGAGCAAACACCGCCGGATTTGCGTAGCGCCGATATCCTGATTGTCGGCGGTGGCTTGAGTGGTGCACTACTGGCAGCGCAATTGATGCGCCTGCCGGGCCGACGCCAGGTGCTGGTGATCGAACCGCGCGCCGAACTGGGTCGTGGTGAGGCCTACAGTGCCGTCGAACTGGGCCATACCCTCAATGGCAACGCGGCGCGGATGAGCGTCGATCCGGACAATGCCGATGACCTGAGCCAATGGCTGAGCACCTTCATCGCCACCGGTGGCTGGCCGGAATCGGCAGAGCAAGCGGTGCCGGTTGCCGAGTTGTTCCCGCCGCGGGGGCTGTTCGGGGTCTATGTGCAACAGCGCCTGGCGCAAGCGCAGGAACAGGGTGCCCTGCAGGGCTCGAGCGTCGAGCATGTGCGCGGCGAAGTGGTGGACCTGCAGGTCGATGCCCAGGCGACCTGGTTGACCTTGAGTGACGGCAGCCGGCTACGCGGTGAGTTTGCGGTGCTGGCCACTGGCATGTTCCCGGCGGCGAGAACCCCGCAAACCCACTCCTGCGGAGTCAATGCTGCGGCGCTCGATCCCTGGGACGTGGCGGCGATGGCGGAACTCGATCCGCACGCGACAGTGATGATCATCGGCTCCGGCCTGACCATGGTCGATGCCGTGGTCTCGTTGGAGCAGGCCGGCCACCGTGGACCAATCGAAGTGTTCTCCCGCCACGGCCTGCTGCCGCATGTGCGGCGGCAACCGCCGGAGTGGATGGATTTCCTGGCCCAGGACCCGGACATCCGCAGCCCCCGACAACTGCTTCGCGAGGTGCGCCGCCAGTGCCGGGCGGCGCTGGCCCAGGGCATCGACTGGCAAGCGCCGCTGGACACCGTGCGCGCTCATATCGCGCGCTTGTGGAGCCAGGCCACGGACGTGCAGCGCCGGCAGTTCGTGCGGCATGTGCGGCCCTGGTGGGAAAGCCATCACCACCGTTCGTCACCCCTGAGTGCCGAATTGGTGGCCCGTTTGCATGAGCAGGGACGGCTGCGGATTCACGCAGCGTCGTTCAAGGGCCTGCTGCCGGCGCACGAGGGTCGGCTCAGCCTGGCGCTGCGGCGACGCGGCGAGTCTGAGATAACAGTGGTCGACGGCGATGCCTTGATCAACTCCAGTGGCATCGAATACGACTGGCGCCGGGTTGCCCGGCCATTACCCCGGCAGTTGCTGGTCCGTGGCTTGATCCAGCCGGGGCCGCTGGCCCTGGGGATTGCCGCGCGAGCCGATGGGGCAGTGATCGACGCCCAGGGCCAGGTCGCCCAACGGCTGTTCGCCATGGGTCCACCCTTGCGGGGCATGTGGTGGGAAAGTACCGCGGTGACGGATGTGGCAAGCCAGGCCAAGGCGCTGGCGCAGCGGTTGGTGCGGGGCCACCAGCCACCCCTATAGACGCTGCCGAAGGCTGCGATCTTTGATCGAATGCAGCTTCGTTGCTCTCGGCAGCTCCTACAGGCTACCTAGCGGTCAGGACAGGAAGCCGCCATCCACATTCAACGAAACCCCAGTGGTATAGCTGGACGCATCGCTCGCCAGGTACAGCACCGCGCCCGCCATTTCACTCGGCGCAGCCACGCGCTTGAGCGGGATCTGTTGCAGTGCGGTATTGAGGATCGCGTCGTTCTTCACCAGCGCCGAGGCAAACTTGGTGTCAGTCAGGCCCGGCAGCAGGGCGTTGCAACGAATGCCGAACTGCGCACATTCCTTGGCAAAGACCTTGGTCATGTTGATCACCGCGGCCTTGGTCACCGAGTAGATGCCCTGGAAGATACCCGGCGAGATGCCGTTGATCGACGCCACGTTGATGATGCTGCCGCCACCGTTCTCGCGCATCAGCTTGCCGGCTTCCACCGACATGAAGAAGTACCCGCGGATATTCACATCGACGGTTTTCTGGAAGGCCCCCAGGTCCGTGTCCAACACGTTGCAGAACTGCGGGTTGGTGGCAGCGTTGTTGACCAGGATATCCAGGCGGCCGAACTGTTCGCGGATCCCGGCAAAGACCTGGCTGATCTGCTCCATTTCTCCAATGTGGCAAGCAATCGCAGTAGCCTTGCCACCTTCGGCGATGATGGCGTCGGCCACGTGCTGGCAACCCTCGAGCTTGCGGCTCGACACGATCACATGGGCGCCTTGCTGGGCCAGCAGCCGGGCAATGGCCTCACCGATGCCACGGCTGGCGCCGGAGACAAACGCGATCTTGCCGTCGAGGTCGAACAACTGAGTCTTGGACATGGTTTTTCCTTGTGAGGGGGCGTGGCGCCGGAAGGGCGGTCAGAGGCTGGATTTGTGGATCACTTGCAGGCTCATCTGCTCCAGCAGCTTGTTCATCGAGATGAACTGCGCAAAGCGTTTGTCCTGGGTCTGGCCATGGAAGAAACGGTAGTAGATCTGCTGCACGATACCGGCCAGGCGGAACAGCCCGTAGGTGTAGTAGAAGTCGAAATTGTCGATCTGGATGCCTGAGCGTTCGGCGTAGTAGTCGACGAACTCACGCCGGGTCAGCATGCCGGGGGCATGGCTGGGTTGGCGGCGCATCAGTTGCACTGGCGCCGGGTCGGCGGCCTCGATCCAGTAGGCGAGGGAGTTGCCCAGGTCCATCAGCGGATCGCCCAGGGTGGTCAGCTCCCAGTCCAGCACGCCAATGATCTGCATTGGGTTGTGAGGGTCGAGGATCACGTTGTCGAAGCGATAGTCGTTGTGCACGATGCTCGACGTCGGGTGGTCGGCTGGCATCTTGTCGTTGAGCCAGGCCTTGACCGCCTCCCAGCTCGGCGCATCCGGGGTCAGGGCCTTGTCGTAGCGCTCGCTCCAGCCACGAATCTGCCGCGCCACATAACCTTCAGGCTTGCCCAGGTCGGCCAGGCCACAGGCCTGGTAGTCGACGCCATGCAACTCGACGAGCTTGTCGATGAAGCTCTTGCACAGTGCCTGGGTCTTTGTCGCATCCAGGCCCAGCTCCGGTGGCAGTTCGGAGCGCAGGATGATGCCCTTGACCCGTTCCATTACATAGAACTCGGCGCCGATCACCGCTTCGTCGGTGCAGTGCACGTAGGCTTTGGGGCAGTAAGGGAAGCCGTCCTTGAGCTGGTTGAGGATGCGGAACTCGCGGCCCATATCATGGGCGGACTTGGCCTTGTGGCCAAAGGGCGGGCGACGCAGGACAAATTCCTGCTCGGGGTATTCCAGCAGGTACGTCAGGTTCGACGCACCGCCGGGGAACTGGCTGATCTGCGGCAACCCGCTCAAGCCCGGAATGTGGGCCTTGAGGTACGGATCGATCAGGCTGGCATCGAGTTCTTCGCCTGCGCGAATACGGGTGGACTGGTCGTTAAGCGCCATGCTTATCCCTTCTGCTTATTCTGGATGGCAGGAATTATTGGCTAATCTAATGCGCACACCCGGCACCCACAACCACGGCGGCCCTTTATAGGTGAGCGTGTTGCCGGTTAATCATTGCTTTTGATACAGGCGTTTGAAAGTGCTTCAGCGCAGCGCGCGCCGAACCGCCGGTGGCAGTTCTATGGGGGTCAGCAGCGGGCGACTGGAGAAGAACGCCAGCAGGTTCTGCCCCACCAGTTCCACGGTGCCCTGGGTCGCTTCGGGCGACAGGCCCGCGACGTGAGGGGTGAGGATCACATTGTTCAGGGCCTTGAGCGCATCCGGCACCAGGGGTTCGTCATCGAACACATCCAGGGCGGCTCCGGCGATCCGGCGCTGCTCCAGGGCGCTGATCAAGTCGCTGGTGACGATCACGCTGGCGCGGGCAATGTTGACGATAAAACCGTGGGGACCGAGGGCGTCCAGCGCCTGCTTGTTGATCAGGTGCTGGGTGCCCAGGCCGCCCGGGGTGCAAACCATCAGAAAGTCCGAGGCCCGCGCCAGTTCGGTGGGGGTGGAGCAGAAGTCATAGGGCACGTCGTTGCGCACCTGGCGGTTGTGGTAACTGACGCTCATGTCAAAACCATTGGCCGCGCGCTTGGCGATAGCCATGCCCACCGCACCGAGCCCGAGTATGCCCAGGCGCTTGCCGGCGAGGGAGGGGCGCATGATTTTTGGCCATTCGCCGCGGCGCACTGCCGAATCGGCCCGGGGAATGTCACGCACCAGTGCCAACAACAGGGCCATGGCATGGTCGGCCACCGATGAGGCGTTGACCCCCGCACCATTGGTCACGCGAATGCCCCGGTTGCTGGCTGCCTGCAGATCGACCTGCTCGTAGCCGGCGCCGATCACGCAGATGATCTTCAGGTTGGGCAGGGCGGCGATTTCTTCGGCATACAGACCCAGTGGCCCGCGAGTCAGCACTGCGTCGATTTGCCCGCCGTAGGTGTTGATGGCTTGGGTGCGTTCGGTAGGAGTGGGGGCGAGGATCAGGTGAAAGCCTTGGTGTTCGAGAATCGGCAGGTAGTCGTTGATGGTTTCAACCAGTACAAGGACAGTTGCGGGCATTACTTTGCTCCTGTAGTCGGCGGCGTGGCGGGCGTCATGCGTCGTTTCAGAGTGCTGATTCCAGAACCAATTGGCAATGGTGGTTGATCACGGTTGCAGTGTTTTCCAGTCTGGCCTGCTTCGCGCAAGAAGCAAATTTATGATGCTGGGCCACCGCAAGCGCAGTGACGTCTATGCGCAGCACACTGCAAAGGCAGTGTGCTGCTGCAATGTCACTGGGCTGTTGGCGACTGGTTTGCCCTGTTTTGTTCCGCCAGTGCGATGGCTTTGAAATCATAGGTCGGATAAAACTCGGTCCTGTATGCTCCCCACGCCGTATTTTCGAGTGCGAGATTTACTTCTGCCAAGCGAGAGGCTGGAAGTCGTAGTGTGACCACTTGCCCAATGCCCATCATGATGTTCCAACTGACAACCTCGACTCCCGCAGGTGGAAATGTCTTGTAAAATCCTTGACTGGCAAGCTGAGTCTTCAGTTCGCCCAAGGGCCTTGACTGATCATGTTTTAAAAAAACAGTCAGCATGACTGCATTCTCTGGCGTAGCAACGGCATTTTTTGCAGCGGAAGTTGTTGTGGGCTGCGCGCTGACCGCACTGCAAAAGAGCGAAGTAACAAGTAGTGTGGGTGCCAGCAGTGTTCTGATTATTTTCTGCACGGTGACTCTCCATGTTTTGGTTTGGCGGCTGAAGTATTTCAAAGGAGGCTACAGTTTGGCTGGGGTCTCTCAGGTCGATAACATAAAGTCGATCGGTTGATATTAGTCGGTGACAGGTGTGCCTGGCTTGAGCGCGGACTTAGTTTCTACTGAACCAGTGTAAGGGGCATGAACAACATAGATGCGCACAGGGGGGGTGTTTTGTCCCGTATGGTGGGGGACTTCACGAGAGTAAGTGAACTCGTTTCGATTCAGTGCTTCCAGGCGCCTGACCACTGTCTTGATTGGCCCGACATCGGGTACCAGAATGTGGGTCTTATGATCGCCAGTGACGAAAAAGTACCCGCCGCCGCCATTGCTGTACTTGGATTCGCCTGTGTCAGTGTAAAAAAACTCGTAGCGATTGCGTTCCGGGTCCCACGTTGATATTCCAACCACGCCTGGATAATTGTCTTTCACGTCCGTTTGGGGGGCGCCCTCGATATACACCTTGGTTGTCAGCCATCGAGCAGAGGAGGCCATTTCCCGGATGTCGGCAATGGCGGGGGGTTGTTGCGCAAAGCTACTAAGTGGACATAACAGTGCCGCGAGAAGCAGGCATTTAAAAGTCACCTTGTTTTTTTGCATGAGGTTATCGCCTTCTGAGGATTTTGCAGGTTGCTGGTTATTAATTATCAGAATTAAAAGCGCAAAAAAATATAGCCCTGGAAGACCTGTTGCTCAATAGCGGGGTGGTGGCTTGTAACAATTACGTGCGTTTATTTGGAGTAATGTTTTGTCTTGTTTAATTGTGTTCGGGTTGTAGGGCTATTCCTACTTATATAAATTGATGGATTATATTGCGTTGTTAGTCGTTCAGTCCCGGTTTAGAAAACCTTGTGCTGCTCAAGGATTTCATCGGATAACGATTGCCCCTGAGTGCCTGCTACCAATTTCAGTATCGACACCAAGACTCCAGCAGAACAGAAAACCCCCTGTCATTTATCTGATCCGCACCACCGCTCCTCAGCTAAGTCTTTGCTTCTGTTCATTAATACCGGACAATCGCGCCCCTGTTTCGGCCAGGGCGCTGCCTGTCAGCTTTTTCTGACTCGTCCTGACCGGGTGGCAAATACCGGAATGCGGAGATCCGACCGGATGAATGATCAGGCCAATAGCGTTGATGAGCGTTATGAAGCGGCGGCACCAGCAAGCCTCACTAGCTGGAATCGTCATGACACCACCTGGATGCTGGGCCTGTTTGGCACGGCGATTGGTGCGGGAACCTTGTTTTTGCCGATCAACGCAGGTGTTGGCGGTTTCTGGCCGCTGTTGATCCTGGCGCTGCTGGCATTCCCCATGACCTTTTATGCACACCGGGGCCTGACCCGCTTCGTGTTGTCCGGTCGCGAGGGCGCCGACATCACCGAGGTGGTCGAAGAGCATTTCGGCCTCAAGGCCGGCGCGCTGATCACCTTGCTGTACTTCTTCGCGATCTTTCCGATCCTGCTGATCTACAGCGTGGCTTTGACCAACACCGTTGGCAGCTTCCTTGAGCACCAGTTGCACATCATGCCGCCACCGCGGGCGATCCTGTCGTTCGTGCTGATCCTTGGCCTGCTGGCGGTGGTACGTTGTGGCGAGCAAGTGATCGTCAAGGCGATGAGCCTGATGGTCTACCCGTTCATCGTCGCGCTGCTGTTCCTGGCGGTGTTCCTGATTCCGCACTGGAATGGCGGCATCCTCAGCACCGCGAGCACCCTGCCAGAGCCTTCGGCGTTGCTGCATACGCTGTGGCTGGCGATTCCGGTGATGGTCTTCTCGTTCAACCACTCGCCGATCATCTCGGCGTTCGCGGTGGACCAGAAGCGTCGTTATGGCGTCCACGCCGAAGAACGCAGCTCGCAGATCCTGTCCCGCGCTCACCTGTTGATGGTGGCGATGGTGCTGTTCTTCGTCTTCAGTTGCGTATTGACCCTGTCGCCTGCGCAGTTGGCCGAAGCCAAGGCGCAGAACCTGTCGATCCTGTCGTACCTGGCCAACCACTTCAGCAACCCGACCATCGCGTTCGTGGCGCCGTTGATTGCGTTCGTGGCGATCTCCAAGTCGTTCCTGGGTCACTACATCGGTGCCAGTGAAGGCCTCAAGGGGTTGATCGTGAAAAGCGGCAAGCGTCCGGGTGCCAAGGCCCTGGACCGCATGACTGCGGCGTTCATGCTGGTGGTGTGCTGGATTGTCGCGACGCTGAACCCGAGCATCCTGGGCATGATCGAGACCCTGGGTGGGCCGATCATTGCGGCGATCCTGTTCCTGATGCCGATGTACGCGATCCGTAAGGTGCCGGCGATGGCCAAGTACCGTGGTCAGGCGTCGAATGTGTTTGTCACGGCGGTGGGGTTGGTGGCGATTACAGCGCTGATTTATTCGTTTATTGGGTGATTTGGTTGTTTCGTTTGTAGAGAATGCGGCTGATCCAGTTTGTGGGTTGGCCGTTTTTTTTGGCTTGGGGTGGGGGGCATAACAACGGATATGCCCCCCCAACACAAGAGCCACCACATTCCCCGAGCACAAAAAAACGCCGCGTATCTCACGACACGCGGCGTCTTCTACAACAACGAAGCCTTAGGCTTGAACAACCGGGATGTTGGCGTTCGCAGCGGCTTCACGGAACTCGGCGATCTGGTCGAAAGACAGGTAGCGGTAGACATCGGCCGCCATGCTGTCGATCTTGCCAGCGTATTCCATGTACTCCTCGACGGTCGGCAGGCGACCCAGGATCGAAGCCACGGACGCCAGCTCGGCCGAAGCCAGGTAGACGTTCGCACCATCACCCAGACGGTTCGGGAAGTTACGGGTCGAAGTCGACACCACGGTCGAGTTCGGCTCTACACGTGCCTGGTTACCCATGCACAGCGAGCAGCCCGGCATTTCCATGCGCGCACCAGCTTTGCCGTAGATGCCGTAGTAGCCTTCTTCGGTCAGCTGGTGAGCGTCCATCTTGGTCGGCGGCGACAGCCACAGACGGGTTGGCAGCTGACCCTTGACCTGCTCCAGCAGCTTACCGGCAGCGCGGAAGTGACCAATGTTGGTCATGCACGAACCGATGAACACTTCGTCGATCTTCTCGCCAGCAACGCTGGACAGCAGACGGGCGTCGTCCGGATCGTTCGGCGCGCAGAGAACTGGCTCCTTGATCTCGTTCAGGTCGATTTCGATGATTTCCGCGTATTCGGCGTCAGCATCGGCAACCATCAGCTCAGGGTTGGCAATCCAGGCTTCCATCGCTTGGGCGCGACGTTCCAGGGTGCGCGCGTCGCCGTAGCCTTCGCCGATCATCCAGCGCAGCAGGGTGACGTTGGAGCTCAGGTACTCGGTGATCGACTCTTTCGACAGCTTGATGGTGCAACCGGCAGCCGAACGTTCGGCCGAGGCGTCGGACAGCTCGAAAGCCTGTTCGATGCTCAGGTTGTCCAGGCCTTCGATTTCCAGGATGCGGCCGGAGAAGGCGTTCTTCTTGCCTTTCTTCTCTACGGTCAGCAGGCCAGCCTGGATCGCGTAGTAAGGAATGGCGTGAACCAGGTCACGCAGGGTGACGCCCGGTTGCATTTCGCCTTTGAAGCGCACCAGGATCGATTCCGGCATGTCCAGTGGCATCACGCCAGTGGCTGCGGCGAACGCTACCAGGCCGGAACCGGCCGGGAACGAAATGCCCATCGGGAAACGGGTGTGGGAGTCACCACCGGTGCCGACGGTGTCCGGCAGCAGCATGCGGTTCAGCCACGAGTGGATGATGCCGTCGCCCGGACGCAGGGATACGCCGCCACGGGTCATGATGAAGTCAGGCAGGGTGTGGTGGGTGGTCACGTCGATCGGCTTTGGATAGGCCGCGGTGTGGCAGAAGGACTGCATCACCAGATCGGTCGAGAAGCCCAGGCACGCCAGGTCTTTCAGTTCGTCACGGGTCATTGGACCGGTGGTGTCCTGGGAACCCACGGTGGTCATCTTCGGTTCGCAGTAGGTGCCTGGACGAACGCCAGTCACGCCGCACGCCTTGCCGACCATCTTCTGCGCCAGGGTGAAGCCCTTGGTGCTTTCGGCAGGTGCTTCCGGCTTTTTGAACAGGTCCGAAGGTGGCAGGCCCAGTTCGGCACGTGCTTTTTCGGTCAGGCCGCGGCCGATGATCAGCGGAATACGGCCGCCAGCGCGAACTTCGTCCAACAGTACTGGCGTCTTCATTTCGAAGGTGGTCAGGACTTCGTCGGTGCCGTGCTTGCAGACTTTGCCAGCATGCGGGTACAGGTCGATCACGTCGCCCATGTGCATGTTGGTGACGTCGAATTCGATTGGCAGTGCGCCAGCATCTTCCATGGTGTTGTAGAAGATCGGAGCGATCTTGCTGCCGAAGCAGAAACCGCCAGCGCGCTTGTTCGGCACGTAGGGAACGTCGTCGCCGAAGAACCACAGCACCGAGTTGGTAGCCGATTTACGCGACGAACCGGTACCGACCACGTCGCCGACGTAGGCGATCGGGAAGCCGGCGTTGCGCATTTCTTCGATCTGCTTCATCGGGCCGGTGACGCCTTGCTGGTCAGGCTCGATGCCTTCACGGGCCATTTTCAGCATGGCCAGGGCGTGCAACGGGATGTCTGGACGGGACCAGGCATCAGGAGCAGGGGACAGGTCGTCGGTGTTGGTTTCGCCGGTGACCTTGAATACGCGCAGGCTGATCTTGTCGGCCAGGGTCGGGCGGTTCTTGAACCACTCGCCGTCAGCCCAGGATTGCAGGACGCCTTGGGCGTGTGCGTTGCCGTTCTTGGCTTTTTCCGCGACGTCGTGGAACGCATCGAACATCAGCAGGGTGTGCTTGAGTTGGGCGGCAGCGACCGGGGCCAGTTCGGCGTCGTCGAGCAGGTCAACCAGGGTCACGATGTTGTAGCCGCCCTGCATGGTGCCGAGCAGTTCTACAGCGCGTTTTTTGTCGATCAGAGGGGAAGTGGCTTCGCCCTTGGCCAGGGCGGACAGGAAACCAGCCTTGACATAGGCTGCTTCGTCCACGCCAGGTGGAACGCGATTGGTGATCAGGTCCAGCAGAACGGCTTCTTCGCCAGCCGGGGGGTTCTTCAGCAGCTCGACCAGGCCTGCAGTTTGTTCGGCGTTAAGCGGCTGGGGAACGATACCCAGTGCTGCGCGCTCTTCGATATGTTTGCGGTAGGCTTCAAGCACAGTTATTACCCTCATCAGTGGTCCCAAATGGGTGTCCGGGACGCTCATCCCGAAATTGCCGTACTCATGCGCTGCGTGGCGTTGTGGGCCGCTTAGCCAGAATTACCGACAATTCCTTACAGAAGCTGCTTTCAAAGTTTTACGCCTGCAGAACGGGAGCTGATGAGGGTTGGCGCAAGGTTTTTCACCGCTGAAAAACCCTTCGCCAACACCGCTCTGAAGGAACGACTGTGCTCGTGACGCTTTGAAAACAGCTTCTAACGGACATTGGCGCCTAAAAAGGCTGGCTGATTCTACGGCAAAAAAAAATTAAAGGTAAGTTCGACCCTGAACTTTGAGGGGTGATGAATGTTAGACAAAGGGCTAACATGCCGGCCTGTCCTGCTTTCTCGCGTCCTGCCTACCTATGCCCAATCAGACTATCAAGACCCCCTGCATCGGCCTCTGCTCCACTGTTTACGGGGATCTGGTGTGCCGTGGTTGCAAGCGTTTCCACCATGAAGTGATCCATTGGAACGGTTACAACGAGGAAGAAAAACGCGCCGTGTGGCTGCGTCTTGAGCAATTGCTGGTGCAGGTGATGGCCGGCAAGCTGGAAATTTTCGATGCCAAGCGCCTGCGAGAGCAGCTGGAATCACGAAAAATCCGCTTTGTGCCCCACCAGTCGGAATATTGCTGGGCCTATCAGTTGATTGCCCGTGGGGCGCGGGTGATCAACAACCTGGAGGCCTATGGGATGGTGCTGCTGCCGGAGTTTCGCGAGTGGAACCTGCCGGAGCTGCGTGATGCCATTGATCGGGAATTTTTCCTTTTGTCCGAGGCGCATTACCAGCGGTACATCGCCCCGGGTTTTCTCAAGGATGTATTTGGCGGCTAGGTTAAAAAACCTCGCCGGCAAGCCGACGCCCAAGGTGGGGTTGGCTCACCAGCGAAAGCGCCTCATCAGGTCTCGCTAGACGCCAATTCCTCCAGGTGATCCATGATCTCCTGCGGCTTGAGCACCAGCACGTCGCTTTCCAGCGAGTCGAGCACCACTTCCGCGGTATTGCCGATCAACGCCCCCGAGAATCCGCTGCGCGCCACGCTGCCGATCACCGTTACCGCCGCCTGCAGCTTGTGGGCCATGTGCGGAATCAATACATCGGCCGGGCCTTCCTCGACATGCAGGTGCTCGTCATCGATGTCGAACTCGGCCTGGAACGCCTTGCAGTCTTCGCGATAGCGCGCCTCGATGGTTTCCTTGAGCTGGAACACCGGGTCGGCGGCCGACAGCATCGGCGACGGATGCGCGGTGATCACATGCAGTTGGGCCTTGGCCAGGTGAGCGATGTCGAACCCATGATCGACGATAGTGGCGTGCAATACCCGATGTTCGGGGTCGTTGTTCCCCACGTCGATGGCCGCAAGGATAGTCCCGCCGGTCCAGGGTTTGGCGGTTTTCACCAGTAGCACCGGGCTCGGGCACTGGCGCAGCAGTTTCCAGTCGTCCGGGGTCAGGAGGAATTTTTTCAGCGGATTGTCGGCAAAGTGCTGCTTGACCACCAACCCGCAGCCTTCGGCCTGCTGCACATCGACAATGGTGTCGTGCACGGTTTCGTTCCAGGCCTGCTCGGTGGTAACGCTATGGCCTTCGCCCACCAGGCTGGCCTTGAGCACGCTCAACAGTGCCGAGTGATCATGCTTTTTATCGCAAATCAGCAAATGCAGGTGCGCCTGGGTGACCCCGGCGATCAACTTGGCGCGCTTGAGCGCCAGGCTTTCTTCGGGGGAGGGCTCAATCACCACCAGAATGCTGCGGATGTCTTGCATGGTCAGGATCTCCGATGACAAAAAATAAGCGTGTTGAACAACTATAGATGCTGGTGGTGATCCAGGGCCTTGATGCATATCAAGTGCAGCGACTGGTGGTCTGCCGGCAGCCCGGTATAATCGCGCCTCGCTTTGAACCTTTTGCCCGTGAGCCCCATGTCATCGATCCCTGAAATCCTCGCCGTCCTGCCCCATGGTCCTGTTGAACTGTCGGAAGTGAGCCAATGATCCTTCCCGAGATTCATCAGTTCCTTGGTTGCCGGACGCCGGACGGTTGGGTTCAGGCGGCGCTGGCCGATCAGGAAACCCTGCTGATCGACCACAAGAACTGCGAGTTCAAGGCCGCCAGCACAGCGTTGAGCCTGATTGCCAAGTACCACTCCCATGTTGACCTGATCAACCTGATGTCGCGCCTGGCCCGTGAAGAACTGGTGCACCACGAGCAGGTCATGCGCCTGATGAAGAAGCGCAAGATCGCGCTGCGCCAGCTGTCCGCCGGGCGTTACGCCTCGGGCCTGCGCAAGGTGGTGCGCAGCCACGAGCCGGTCAAACTGGTGGACACCCTGGTGGTCGGGGCCTTTATCGAAGCGCGCAGTTGCGAGCGCTTCGAGGCACTGGTGCCGCACCTGGACGAGGAACTGGGCAAGTTCTACTTCGGCCTGCTGAAAAGCGAAGCCCGGCACTTCCAGGGATACCTGAAGCTGGCCTATCAGTACGGCGACGCCAAGGATATCGCCCAGGTAATCGAGCGGGTCCGCGCTGCCGAGCAGGAGTTGATCGAGTCGCCGGACGTCGAATTTCGCTTCCACAGTGGTGTACCGGCCGCCGCCTGACACCCGCCGGGTAATTGTCAAAGAACCCGGGGCAATTGTTAAAAACTCTTAAGAGTATGAAAGATCACTGAAAACCGTCCGCCAAGGGCGGTTTTTGCCGTCTGTCGTCTGCGTCCCGCCGCCGATTGGCGCCATAATGCGGCCCCTTCACTCAAGGCGTGGTCGACGGTCGTTATGGATAACCTGGGTTTTGGCAAAGTATTGCTGGTGGAAGACGACGAAAAGCTCTCCGGGCTGATCGCCTACTTCCTGTCCCAGCACGGCTTCGAAGTGCGGCAGGTGTATCGCGGCGACCTGGCCCTGGCCGCGTTCATCGAGTTCAAGCCGAAGATGGTCGTACTCGACCTGATGCTGCCGGGCCAGAGCGGGCTGCACCTGTGTCGCGAGATCCGCAGCCTGTCCGATACCCCCATCGTCATCCTCACTGCCAAGGAGGATGACCTCGACCACATCCTCGGCCTGGAGTCTGGTGCCGACGACTATGTGATCAAACCGATCAAACCACCGGTGCTACTGGCCCGCCTGCGTGCCCTGCAACGCCGCCAGGTCCCGGAAAGCACGGTGCGCGGTTCGCTGGAGTTCGGCGGGCTGCTGATCGATCGCAGTTGCCGCGAAGTGCGCCTGGCCGGCGAGCTGATCGAACTGACCACCATGGAGTTCGAGTTGCTGTGGTTGCTGGCGAGCGCGGCCGGCAAGACCCTGTCCCGGGACGACATCCTCAACCGCATGCGTGGCATCGCCTTCGACGGCCTCAACCGCAGCGTCGACGTGTACATCAGCAAGCTGCGGGCCAAACTCAAGGACAACCCGCGCGAGCCGGTGTGCATCAAGACCGTGTGGGGCAAGGGCTACCTGTTCAATCCGTTTGCCTGGGAGCTCTAGATGCTGCGTCTGTTCTTTGGCCTGTTCCTGGTGCTGGCGATTGGTCTGGTGGCGGCCATCGAGGTGGTGGACCGGACCTTTACCGCGGTCCTCGACGGTGACCTGAAAACCTATAACCGCGAGGCGGTGCGCGGGCCTGCCTATTCTCTGGTGGAGCAACTGCGTGAGCTGGATGGGCCGGGCCGCCAGGCGCAACTGGAAAAACTGCGACCCCATTACGGCCTGCGCCTGCAGTTGGTCGAGCCGGCCGAGTTGGCGCTGAGCGACACCGAGCGGGCTGAGCTGGCGGATAACCTGATGGTGGTCCGCGACACATACACCCAGTTCATCTCGCGCATCGACGACGGCGAGCAACTGCTGAGCATCAAGCTGCCGGAGGAGCCCAGCCACACGACTATCTACATGCTTCTGGCCTACAGCATGCTCGGGGTGTTGCTGGGCATCGTGCTGTTCTTCTGGGTCCGCCCGCACTGGCGTGACCTGGAAAAACTGCGTCTGGCCGCCGAGCGCTTTGGCGACAATGACCTGACGGCGCGGATCCAGTTGTCCAAGCGCTCGAACATTCGTGACCTGGCCGAACACTTCAACCAGATGGCGGCGCGCATCGAAGGCCTGATCGCCAACCAGCGCGAGCTGACCAACGCGGTGTCCCATGAACTGCGCACGCCGATTGCGCGACTGTCGTTCGAGCTGGACCAGCTCAGGCAGCAGGCTGATCCGAGTGCCAACAAGGCGCTGATCGCCGACATGTATGCCGACCTCGGCGAGCTGGAGGAGATGGTCTCCGAGCTGCTGACCTACGCCAGCCTGGAGCGCGGCGCGACGGTCATCAGCCGGGAAAACATCCAGGCCAACAACTGGCTCGACAGCGTGGTCGGCAGTGTAGCGCTGGAGGCCGAAGCGGCCGGGGTGCAGTTGCTGATCGTCGAGTGCCAGCTAGCGCAGGTGCGCCTGGAGCCGCGCTTCATGGCCCGGGCGGTGATCAACCTGCTGCGCAACGCCATTCGGTATGCCGAGCAGCGGGTGGAAGTGTCGTTGGTGCGTAACGGCGATCACTATGAAGTGCGGGTCAATGACGATGGCCCCGGCGTGCCGGTGGAAGGGCGGGAGAAGATCTTCGAACCGTTCTCGCGCCTGGACGCCAGCCGCGACCGCCGCACAGGAGGCTTCGGCCTGGGGCTGGCACTGGTGCGGCGAGTGTCGCAATCCCATGGCGGGCACGTGCACGTGACGGACTCGCCGTGGGGCGGGGCGTCGTTTCGCATGACCTGGGCGCACCTGGATTAACCAGCAAACCCCACAATGACGGTGTTCACAACACAAAACTGTGAGCGACAGCTTGCTCGCGATGGTCGTCAACGATTACACGTGCATTCAGGATGCCCGCGGCGTTCTCCAGCTCATCGCGAGCAGGCTCGCTCCCACAGGTGTATCGCCGGTTGCGATTCTTCACTGGCAAGCCAGCTGCCACGATGAACACAAAACTGTGAGCGACTACAAACCCTGTGGGAGCGAGCTTGCTCGCGATGGTCGTCAACGATTACACGTACATTCAGGATACCCGCAGCGCTCTCCAGCTCATCGCGAGCAAGCCATCTGCCACAATGACTGTGCCCCTCAAAAGGTGTACACCACCTGCCCAGCCACAGCCGTCTGCCACCGTCGCTCGACCAGTGGGCTGTCGGCGGCATCGCCGTTGAGGTACTGCAGCGCCAGCACCGTGGACACGCTCCATTGCTCATCGATCGGCAGGGACCAACTGAGGTCCGCGCCGCGACTGACCAGCCCAGCGTGGGTGTCGTGTGCGCGCAATTGGCTGCGCGAAGCCTGTTTGGTGCTGACCCCATACCAGGTGCGCACATAGTTGCCGTCACCGAACTGACTGTTGAGACTGCCCAGCAACTCGCCGTAGGCACCCTTGTACAGCGGGGCGCTGATGCTCAACTTCAGGTGGTTGTAGGCCGAGCCGGTGTCATGCTCGTCGTCCTTTTCCAGCGCGTGTTCGAAGGTCGCGCCAAGGATGGCTTCGCCCAAGGGGTAGGTGGCCTCAAGGCCGAACACCGGGCGCGATTGGATCGAACCCATGCCATTGAGCGCGTCGCTGCCGTGGAACTGCGATTTGCGGTCCTTGCGCGCATCACTGGCGCCGACATACAGGCTCAGGCCAAAGTCGTCCTCGTCAAAGGCCCAGCCCAAACCCTTGTCGCTGTCCAGGAAGAACCCATGAGGGCTGGTGATCTGCACACCCAGCAGTGGTGCACTGACCCGCTCGTCGCTGCCGCTGTAGCGGGGCAGGTTGGCGATGCCGGTGTGCACACTGGCGTGCCAGTCATCGGCAGGCAACGGCTCGGCGCCGATCAGCAGGCCGAAGGAGGTGAAGACGAGGCACAGGCACTTGCGGTTGTTCAGGGAAGACATGGGGCACCCAGGGGAAATTAGGATGCCGCCATGCTAGGCGCGCGAACTCAGGCAATCTTTGACAGCTTTGTCGGGAAACTGTCAAAGACTGTGCAGCGGTCCGGCCAGTCCTCAGCCCGCTTCAACCGGCACCAGGATCGCATCCCCGGTGGCGACCAGTTTCAACTGTTCGCCGTTTTGGGCAAACAGTTCGGCGCGGGCGAACACCTGTTTTTTGCCGGCCTTGATCACCTTGCCCTTGGCGATGAATACCTCACCCACCGCCGGTGCCAGACAGTTCACCGAGAAGTGCGAGGCCAGCACGTTACCGGCCACCGTCCCGGCGGCAAAACCGCAGACGGTATCGAGCAGGGCGGCGATCATCCCGGCGTGCAGGAAGCCGGCATATTGCGCCATGTCGGCCTCGCGAAAGGCCATGCTTAGTTCCACCTCGCCGCTGTCGGCACGGGTGACTTGCAGGCCGGCCCAGCGGTTGAAAGCCGAACTTGAGTTGATCTGTTTGAGTGTGTTGAGCATGTCGAATCCCTCCGGGTGAAACTTCACCCTGCGCCAGGGCCAATTGAAAGTCATCGACGATAGAGCAGGGTGATAGGCACTCAGGAGGCTTGTGAATGCAGGCGAGTGGATATCTGGCGCAAGCCGATTATGCTTCAGGGAGGCCATCAGCCTGGATCCCCGCCAAGCGGCATGGACAGAGAGGCACTCCGGCCTAAACACCCATGCCGGCAATCGACAGCACCTCCACGGGCAGCGCGCCTCATCACGGAATCACCAAGGAGGAGCGCAAGGTCATTTTCGCCTCGTCCCTGGGGACGGTATTCGAGTGGTACGACTTCTATCTGTACGGTTCCCTCGCCGCGATCATCGCCAAGCACTTCTTTGCCGGGGTCAACGAGACCACCTCGTTCATCTTCGCGCTACTGGCCTTCGCCGCGGGCTTCGCGGTCCGGCCTTTCGGCGCCATTGTGTTTGGTCGCCTGGGCGACATGATCGGGCGCAAGCACACCTTCCTCATAACCATCGTGATCATGGGGGTCTCCACCGCCGTGGTGGGATTCCTGCCGGGCTACGCAACCATCGGCGTGGCGGCGCCGATCATCCTGATTACCCTGCGGCTCTTGCAAGGCCTGGCCCTGGGCGGTGAATACGGGGGGGCGGCGACCTACGTCGCCGAGCATGCACCCAAGGGCAAGCGCGGTTTTTTCACTTCCTGGATCCAGACCACCGCGACCCTCGGGCTGTTCCTCTCGCTGCTGGTGATCCTCGCCTGTCGCACCATCCTGGGCACCGAGGCATTCGAGGCCTGGGGCTGGCGGATTCCGTTCCTGCTGTCGATCCTGCTGTTGGTCATCTCGGTGTATATCCGCCTGCAGCTCAGCGAGTCGCCGGTGTTCCTCAAGATGAAAGCCGAAGGCAAAGCTTCCAAGGCGCCGCTGACCGAGTCTTTTGCCCGCTGGGATAACCTCAAGATTGTGATCATGGCGTTGCTCGGCGGCACCGCTGGCCAGGCTGTGGTCTGGTACACCGGGCAGTTCTATGCGTTGTTCTTCCTGTTGCAGACGCTGAAGATCGACCCGCAGACCGCCAACCTGCTGATTGCCGGTTCCCTGCTGATCGGCACGCCGTTTTTTGTGATCTTCGGCAGTCTCTCCGATCGCATCGGCCGCAAGGGCATCATCATGGCCGGCTGCATCCTGGCGGCGCTGACCTACTTCCCGATCTTCCATGCGCTGACCCAGTACGGTAACCCCGACGTATTCATCGCCCAGGAGAAAAACCCGGTCACGGTGGTCGCCGATCCCGCGCAGTGTTCGTTCCAGTTCGACCCGGTGGGCAAGGCCAAATTCACCAGCTCCTGCGACTTGGCCAAGACCGTGCTGGCGAAGCGGGCGATCCCCTACAAGAACGAGAAGGCCGAACCTGGCACCGTGGCCCAGGTGCGTATCGGTGACCAGGTGATCCCCAGTTTCGAGGGCACCGGCATGCCGGCCACCGACTTCAAGACGCGCAACGATGCGTTCGTCGCCTCCCTCGGCAGCGGCCTCAAGGACGCCGGATATCCCGAGAAGGCCGACCCGGCGAAGACCAACTACCCAATGGTGCTGCTGCTCCTGACCATCCTGGTGATCTATGTGACCATGGTCTACGGGCCCATCGCCGCCTGGCTGGTGGAGTTGTTCCCGGCGCGCATCCGCTACACCTCGATGTCGCTGCCGTACCACATCGGCAATGGCTGGTTCGGAGGATTCCTGCCGACGGTCGCGTTCGCCATGGTGGCGGCCACGGGGGATATCTACTACGGGCTCTGGTACCCCATCGTCATCGCGATGATGACGGCCATCCTGGGCATCTTCTTCATGCCGGAAACCAAGGACCGGGATATTCATCACACCTGAGGCTGGGGCCCATCCCGGGGTCTTCGTCCAGTAGGCGAAACCTCGGGAACCCGCTTTGCAGTTATCACATTAAGTTGAACTTTCCGTGAGGATTTAGCGATCTATTGGTCGGCATACTCCCTGACAAATCCAACGTCAGGAACTGATCATGTCAGTGCTGCCCACCCCTCTCCGCGCTCCTGTCGAGCATCCGTATGCCAGCCATCCGCGCTGGCTGCGGCTGACCCATTGGCTCAATGCCCTGGCCGTGCTGATCATGGTGACCAGCGGCTGGCGCATCTATAACGCCTCCCCTCTGTATGACTTCAGTTTCCCCCTGGCGATCACCCTCGGTGGCTGGCTGGGCGGCGCCTTGCAGTGGCATTTTGCGGCGATGTGGCTGCTGTTGTTCAACGGCATTGCCTACCTGCTGATCAACCTTGCCAGTGGTCGCCTGTCACGGCAGTTTTTTCCCTTGTCGGCCAAGGGCGTGGCACAGGACCTGTGGGCCGCGTTGAGGGGTCGCCTGGGGCATGCCGACCTAAGCCGCTACAACCAGGTGCAACGGCTGGCCTACCTGTTCGTGATGCTCGACATCGCGGTGCTGGTGGTCTCCGGCCTGGTGCTCTGGAAGTCGGTGCAGTTCGCCACGTTGCGCGAGCTGCTGGGGGGCTACGAAGCCGCCCGGCATGTGCATTTCGTGGCGATGGCGCTGATGGTGGGATTCGTTGCGGTCCATCTGCTGATGGTCGCCGTGGTGCCTAAAACACTCTGGGCGATGATCGTCGGCCGCAAGGAGCGCACATGAACAAGCACACGCAAGGTCCACAACTGGATGAGTCCTCCATTCTGACCGATGCCAGGAAAATCCTCGCGCCACAGCTGCAAGTCGAGGACCGCTCGCGTCGCTCGTTCCTGCTCAGGGGCCTGACCCTGGGGGGTGTGGCGATGTTGTCCGGTTGCAGCCTGACCGACAACGACAGTGTCGAAACCGCGCTGTCAGCGATGTCGCGGTTCAATGATCGGGTGCAGGGCTGGCTGTTCGACCCCAACGCACTGGCGCCGACTTATCCGCAATCGATGATTACCCGGCCGTTCCCCTTCAATGCCTTCTACGGCATCGACCAGGTGCCGGTGGTCGAAGAAGCCGAGTATCGCCTGGAAGTCACCGGCCTGGTGGCGGACCGGCGCAGTTGGCGCCTCGATGAATTGCGCGCCATGGCGCAGTCCGAGCAGATCACCCGGCATATCTGCGTGGAAGGCTGGAGTGCAATTGGCCGTTGGGGCGGGGTGCGCTTCAGCGATTTCCTCAAGCGGATCGGTGCCGACACCGACGCCAAGTATGTCGGCTTCAAATGCGCCGACGACTACTACACCAGTATCGACATGGCCACCGCCCTGCATACGCAAACCTTGCTGGCCCTGACCTATGACGGCGAAGTACTGCCGCGCCGCTATGGCTTTCCGATGAAGCTGCGCATGCCGACCAAGCTGGGCTACAAGAACCCCAAACACATCCAGGCGATATTCGTCAGCAATACCTACAGCGGTGGCTACTGGGAAGACCAGGGCTACAACTGGTTCGGTGGTAGCTGACGGGCGCCGAGAATTTCTACGGCGCGGCACTCGCTGCGTCGATTCGCAACCTGAGCTTCAAGGAGTTACACCATGAACAAGATCACCACTGCAGTCCTGTCCATGTGCCTGGCACTAGGCGCCGCCAGCGTGTATGCCGCTGACACCATGTCCAAAGATGCGATGAGCAAAGACGCCATGAGCAAGGACTCGATGTCCAAAGATGCGATGAGCAAAGACGCCATGAGCAAGGACTCGATGTCCAAGGATGCGATGAGCAAAGACGCCATGAGCAAGGACTCGATGTCCAAGGATGCGATGAGCAAAGACGGCATGAGCAAGGGCTCGATGTCCAAGGACGCCATGAAAAAAGACGCCATGGCGCAGTAATATCCACCCCGGCAGATCCCATGGGCCGCCTTCCTGGCGGCCTTCTTGCGTGGCCAATCGGCACCGCGCGCCAGGCACTATAATTAACCTGTGTTGTGGCGCGTATTGCCCGGCGAACCCGCTGGCCATACGACGGCTCACAACAGAGGGTTCTGCCATGAAAAATCATTCCTTGCAGCATTTGTCCCACGACCTGGGCATGGCCGTTCACGACACGTGGACCACCACCCGGGTGAAATCCGCCCTGGCCTTCGCCGATAAGACGTTGAGCCTGAATGTCCACGTCAAGACTCATGCCGGCACAGTGGCCTTGAGCGGCAGGGTGCTGACCCATCGCCAGTGTGAACAGGCCATTGAACTGGCCCGGGGCGTGCCCGGGGTCATGGAAGTCGATGCCCGGGAACTGCTGACTAACGTGTTCATGCCGGGCAGCAACATGGAGGCGCCCGACGCCGAGGAGCGCCACGAGTACCGCTCGCCGTTGTCGGGCAAGAAGGACGATGAGCCTTAGCTGACCCGCAACCCAGCCGTAGCAGCCGGGGAGTGGCTCCCCGGCTGGCCCAGCCCGATCACAGCTGGACGTGACACCTGACTCGCTGCTGCTCATCCCCACGCATCACCTGTGGTTGTTCACAACCGTGGGTGCTGAAGCTGCAGCGCTCACGGAAAAAACAGCCTGTGGGCAGTTGCCGGTTACCGGGGAGCTCGGTTGGCGCGGCGACCTGTTCGGCATGCAGGGCAACCCCCAGGCGCGGTACTGCTTCGAACAGCAGGCGGGTGTAGGGATGGCGCGGTTCTTCGAGGACCTGGGCGGCGCTGCCCAGTTCGACAATCTGTCCCAGGTACATCACCGCCACACGGTCGGCCATGTGTCGCACCACCGAGACGTTGTGCGAAATTAATATGTACGTCAGGTTGCGGGCCCGTTGCAATTCGGCCAGCAGGTTGAGGATCTGCGCCTGCACCGAGATATCCAGGGCCGAGGTCGGCTCGTCGAGGACGATGATGTCCGGGTCCGAGGACAGGGCCCTGGCGATGGCGATCCGTTGCCGCTGGCCACCGGAAAACTGGTGGGCAAACCGGTCCAGGTACTCCGGGCGGATCCCCACCTGCGCCGCAACCTTGGCCGCGATCTCGCGCATTTCGCTGCGGTTGCGGTGGCCGCGGGCGTACAGCGGTTCGGTGATGATCCTCCAGATCGGCAGGCGCGGATCAAGGGACGATTGCGGATCCTGGAACACGATCTGCACGTTGCTGCTGCCCGGTCCCTTGCTGCCAGCGGCCCAGTTCAGCTCACCGCTGCTGGGCGCGAGCAGGCCCATCAGCAACTGGGCCAAAGTGCTTTTGCCGCAGCCGGACTCGCCGACGATACCCAGGGTTTCCCCGGCCCGCACCTGCAGGTCAATGCCGTTGAGGGCGTGGGCGTAACCCCGTGGTCGCCCCAGCCAGTCGTTGCTCACCGGGAAGCGCACACGCACGTCCGTGAGCCGCAGGATCTCGGCAGCGGATTCGCTAACGGGGTGAATCAGCGCACTGTTCATCACGCAAACTCCTTGAGCGGCAACCAGCACGCGCTTTGGCGTTGCTCATTACCCTGGATGGGGGTCAGGACCGGACGCTTGCCACACACTGGCATGCTGTGCGGGCAGCGTTCTTCGAAAGTGCAGCCCACGGGCAGGGAGGCCAGGTTGGGCACTTGCCCGGGAATGGTCATCAGCGGCTGACCCGGCTCGACCATTTCCGGCAGGCCGCTGAGCAACCCCTGGGTGTAAGGGTGTTGGGGGTTGCCCATGACTTCGGCGGTGCTGCCTTGCTCGACCACGGCGCCGGTGTACATCACGTAGACCCGGTCGCAGAACTGCGAGACCAGCGCCATGTCGTGGGTGATCAGCAAGATCGCCGTGCCTTTTTGCCGGGCCTTCTCGCGTAGCAGCAACAGCACCTGGCGTTGCACCGTGACGTCGAGGGCGGTGGTCGGCTCGTCGGCGATCAGCAATTGTGGTTCGCAGGAAAACGCCAGGGCGATCATCACCCGTTGGCGCATGCCGCCGGACAGCTCGAAGGGATAGCTTTCCAGCACTTGTTCAGGGCTGGCGATGTGCATGTCGCGCAGCAAGGCAATGGCCTTGGTGCGCGCCTCGGCGGCACTGATCTTCTGGTGGTGGATGATCACGTCGAGCATCTGCCGGCCGATGCGCCGGGTCGGGTTGAGCGCGGTCATCGGCTCCTGGAAAATCATCGCCGCATCGCGACCGCGAATCTGCAGCAAGTCTTTTTCCGGGGCGGCGAGCATGTCGCGGTTGAGCATGTGCAGGCTGCCACCGGTCACGCGATAACTGCGCTCGGGCAGCAGGCGCATGCTGAGCATCGCGGTCACCGACTTGCCCGAGCCGGACTCGCCGACCACGCCGACTATTTCCCCCGGATTGACGTGCAGCGAGACGCCGTTCAACGCCTTGACGTTGTTCTTGTAGGCCGGGAATTCCAGGCTCAGGTTTTTGATGGCCAATACAGGCGTAGCAGTGTGCATGGTCATTTCCCCTGTTGCCGTGGGTCGAGCAGATCGCGCACGCCATCGCCCAGCAAATTGAAACCGGTGGCGGTGATCAGGATCGCCAGCCCCGGGAAGGTCGAGTACCACCAGTTGTCCAGGATGTAGTTGCGCCCGGTGGCGACCATGGCGCCCCATTCGGCGGTGGGTTGTTGTGCGCCCAGGCCGATGAAGCCCAGGGCCGATGCCATGAGGATCGCGCTGCCGATATCCAGGCTCAATTGCACCAGCAAAGGGGGCATGGCATTGCGTGCGACGTGCCAGTGCACCATGTGCCAACGCCCGGCGCCGAAGGTTTCGGCAGCCTTGACGTAGCCCATCTGGCGGATGCTCAGGGCCTGGCCGCGGGCCAGGCGCACATAGGACGGAATCCGTACCAGGGTAATTGCCAACATGGCATTGAACAGGCTGGCGCCCAGCGCGGCGGCCAGGGCCATGATCAGCACCAGCGACGGCACCGACAGCATGATGTCCATCAGGCGCATGGTCAGGGCATCGAAGCGCCCGCCGATCACTCCGGAAAAACAGCCCAGCAAGCCGCCAATCAAGCACGAGGCAAAGGCCACGAACAGGCCGACGCCCACTGATTGCTGGCTGCCGTACAGGACTCGGCTGAACAGGTCGCGGCCGACTTCGTCGGTACCGAACCAGTGCTCGGCCGACGGCGGTGCCAGGCGCTCGGCGAGGTTCAGTGCGTTGGGATCATGGCTGGCCAGCCAGGGCGCAAAGATCATGCACAGCAGGACCATCAGGGTGATTGCCAGGCCGGCCATGGTCAGCGGGCTGCGGCGGATCTGGTAGGCCAGGTAGGCGAGTTTTTCGCGCCAGCGCGGACCACGCGCGGCCGTCAGGGTCAGGGACATTTCAATTCACCTCGCCAATGCGTGGATCGATCACGCGGTACAGAAGATCGATGGCCATGTTCAGCAGTACATAGATAAACGACACCAGGATCGCGAAGCCCATCACTGCCGGGAAGTCCAGGGACTGGATCGACTTGACCACATAGGCGCCCATGCCGGGCCAGGCGAACACGGTTTCGGTCAGCACCGCGCCATACAGCAAGTCGCCCAGGGTCAGCCCCAGCACCGTCACCGAAGGGATCAGCGCATTGGGCAGCGCATGGCGCAGGATCACTGTCCAGCGTGACAGGCCATAAGCCCGGGCTGTGCGAATGTAGTCTTCGCCGAGTTGGTCGAGCATCGCCGAGCGGATCTGCCGGGCGACCACGCCCAGGGTCACGAAGCCCAGGGTCGCGGCCGGCAGGATCAGGTGTTCCAGGGCGTCGAGAAACAGCCCGCCGTCACCGGCCAGCAGGGCGTCGATCAGGTAGAACCCGGTGAAGGTCGGCGGCGGTGCCACGCCTTCGGACAAGCGGCCGCCGCCGGGCAACCAGCCCAGGTGGCCGTAGAACAGCACTATGGCCCCCAGGCCCAGCCAGAAGGCCGGTGTGGAAATGCCAGTGACCGCCAGGGTCCGCGCGATCTGGTCGATCGCCCGGTTGTGATAGACCGCCGACAGCACGCCCAGGGGCACGCCCACCAGGATCGCCAGGAACAGCGCCACCAGGGCCAGCTCCAGCGTGGCAGGGAAGAATGCCTGCAAGTCTTCCAGCACTGGACGGTTGGTGCGGATCGACGTCCCGAGGTCGCCGTGCAACAGGTCCATCAGGTAGCGGCCGTATTGTTGGTACAGCGGCAGGTCCAGCCCCAACTGGTGACGAATGCCCGCCACCAGCGCATCGCTGGCCCGGTCGCCGGCGATCAACCGGGCGGGATCTCCGGGGATCAAGTGGGAAATTGCAAAGGTAATCAGCGAAACGCCGAACACGACCAACACCAGGCCGAACAGGCGCTTGCGCAACAGAGTCAGGAAGGCCATTTGGCACCTCAGTCACAGCAACGACAAAATTCAACAGCCGCGCCAGCCATTGCTGGCTGGCGCGAGGGAGCGGGTTTACTTGCTCATGCTGCCAAGGTTGAACACCTGTTCCAGCATCGGGTTGAACACGTAGCCCTTGACCGAATCACGCATCGGCAGGGTGTAGCTCTTCTGATAGAGGTAGGCGTAGACGCTGTCCTTGAGCACCATTTTTTGCGCGTTCTGGTACAGCTCGACGCGCTTGGCCGTGTCGCTGGTGGTGGCGGCCTCGCGGATCAGGGTGTCGACCTGGGGGTTGCTGTAGAACGAACGGTTGCCTTGCAGGCCCTGCATCTTGGAGTCGAACCAGAAGTTCATGAACATGTAGGGGTCGGCGAAGTCCGGGCTCCAGGTGCCCACGGCGATGTCGTAGTCGGCCTGGCCAACGCGTTCACGCAGGGTGGCGTTGGCGGTTTTTTCCAGCTTGAGGTTGATGCCCAACGGCGCCAGGGCCGCTTGCAGGGTCAGGCCGATCGGCTCCCAGTTGGCGTCCTTGTCCGAGTACATGTAGCTCAGGTTGGTGATCTTCTGCGGTGCCTTGGCCAGGCTCTCCTTGGCGGCTGCCATGTCTTGCTTCATCTCGGGCAGGGAGCTGTCGTAGGCCCACATGCCATCCGGGATCGGCCCGTTCAGCAGCTTGGCCTTGTCCTTGAGAATGCCCTTGACGATGCCGTTGTAGTCCACTGCTTCGGTAATCGCCCGGCGAGCGTCGACGCTGGTCAGCGGGCCTTTCTTGTTGTTCAGGTACAGGTAGGTGACCCGCAGCGACGGGAACTCCTTGACCACCACGCCCGGCTTGCTGGCGAGAGCGCCCAACTGGTCTTCGGGCATGTCCTCGATGATGTCCAGGTCACCGCGTTCCAGTTGCAGGCGGCGCACCGACGGCTCGGCGATGATCTTCAGCACCACGGTTTTCAGCGCAGGTTTGGGCCCGGCAAAGTGCGGGTTGGGCTCCATGGTCAGCGACTGGCCTTTCTGCCAGTTGCTCAGGCGGTACGGGCCGGAACCTGCGGTGTGGCTGGACAGCCAGGCGTTGGTTTCCGCGCCTTTGCTGGCCACGGCCGGGTTGACGATCGAAGCGCCGTTGTGGGCCAGGGTGAACAGGAACGGGGCGAACGGCGTCTTGAGCGTGAAACGAATAGTCTGTGGGTCGATCACGGCGACCACCATGTCTTCCGGGAACGCACCGGACGGCCCTTGCTTGAGGGTCATCAGGCGGTCGAAGGAAAACTTCACGGCGGCGGCGTCCACACTGGCGCCGTCATCGAACTTGTTGCCGGGCTTGATCTTGAATTCCCAGACCAGGTTGTCCGGGGAAACGGTCCAGCTTTCAGCCAGGTCGCCCTGGACTTCGGTGCTGCTCTTGTCACCCTCGATCTTGTAGCCCACCAGGCGCTGGTAGGACGGGTAGGTGATGGTCCAGTCGTTGTTGTCGAAGGTCACGGCCGGGTCGAGGGTCTGCGGGTCGGCGGGTTTGCCGATGACCAGTGTGTCCTGGGCGACGGCAGCGCTGGCGGCTTGCCAGGCGCCGAGGCTCAGCGCGCTGCACAGGACGCTCAGCAGCAGTTTGCCGACGCCGGGGAAAGGTTTGCGGGTCACGGTGGTGATTAGGGTCATGCCGGTTTCCTTGATCATTCGATGTATGGAAGTACGTCAGGTTTGTTTTTATAAAATCTATAACCGGGCAGTAGCAGGTGAAGCAGGGTGGAGCGTTTTGTTGTTGTAGGTCGCGGCAGAAACTCTGCGGTTTCTTCGGTACGTCTTGGCCGGGGGCGGTTCATTCCTCCAGCAGGGGGTAGTCGTCGGCATTCGGCAGTTCGAAATGCCACCACTCGGTGGCGATGGCCTGGAAGCCGGCGCCGAGCATGATCCCCAGCAGCAGCAGGCGATTGCGCTGCACGCTCGCTGGCAGGTCGGGATAAAACTGATGGGACTTTTCTTCCATCGCGTCGAAGGCCGTGCCCATGTCCAGCGGTGTGCCATCGCTGTCCACCAGGGTCAGGTCGACGGCCACGCCGCGGCTGTGGTGCGAGCCCAGGTGGGGATCACGCACGTAGTCGTTGTTGGGCAAGGCTTCCCATAACAGGTACTGGGCATACGGCGGGCGGTAGGCGTCATAGATGCGCAGGGTGTAGCCGGCCAGGCGCGCCAGTTGGCTGGCCTTGTCCAGGCACTCGGCGGCTGCGGCGTGCAACAGGCAGCGCGCCGTCGGGTAGATCACTTTTCCAGCCAGGTTGTCGGCACTGGCGTAGATCAGATCGATTTGCACCTGATAACGCTGGGCGTCAATTTCTACAAGGGGGCTGTGGCTCACGCAAACACTCCAGTTGGGATTCAGTGGGGCGGGGGGATCAGCCTTCGAACTGGCCGAAGGCTTTTTGCAATTGACGGTTCCTGGCCAGGCGTTCATCGAGGCGCTCGCCGTATTTCTCCGCGACGGCCGAAACCACCAGGTTCAACAGGCACGCCAGGGGCGCCGGGGAGTCCCAGAACTGCCCGACATCGGTTTTCAGCTGCAACAGGTCAAGGGGATAGTCACGGGCCCAGGGGCATTGCAGGTCGGTGATCAGCGCCAGCGGCAGGTCGTTGTCGATCGCCGCGTCGCAGAAGGTCTGGGTCACGCTGGAGTACGCGCGAAAGTCGGCAATGATGGCGTACGGGTTGGCGAAGCCGGAGTTCAGGGTTTCGGCATAGATGCCCGACAGGCCATCGACGTAGTAGACCTTGGGGCGAATGTATTCCAGGTGACTGTGGAAGGCCGTGAGAATCCCGCGTGTGGACTGGATCCCGAGAATGAACACCGCATCGGCTTCGTAGATGCGCTGCACGATCTGGGCAAAGGTCTCGCTGCGCGCCAGGGCGTAGACCATCTGGATCGCTTCGATCTCGCGATGTTGGGAGCGCTCCAGGGCGTCGTCGGCGTTGGTTTCGGCACGGAAGGCGGCAATCCGGTCGGTGATCAGCCAGGAAGTGGGCGCCTCGCCGCGCAGGCTCTGTTTGACCTCATCGATATTCTGGTAGCCCAGGGAGCGCAAGAACCGCCCCACGGAAATCCCGGTGGTGGAGGTCTGCTGGGCGATGCTGTCGGCCGACTCGAAGGGCAATTGCTCGGGGTTGCCGAGCAGGTAACTGGCGATGCGCTTGCCGGTCGGGGTCAGGCTGGAGAACTTGTGTTCCAGCAACTGCAGAAAACTGTTCTTTTCCATGGACATAGGGGCGCGCCAGGTACGGGATTGTTATATGTGTGTCATTTATTGTGACCGTGTTATGAACATAACATTCGTTATCGAGGGAACACAACGCCTTTTTACTCAGTGCGCCAATGACCCGGTTTGCCGGCTGGACGCTGTTGCGTCGCCTGTGGCATGGTCCAGCGCTCAGGTACGTCAGGCTTGTTCAGTAGTCGGGGTTGTCGTGATGGTTGCGGGTGAGTTGTGCGCTGCACAGATGTCGATGGCCACGCTCGAGGCATTTAATGGTTGCCTGCTCCAGCTGGCGCGGGTTGCGCGGGAGCGGGGCGGTTCGCACTTCATTGCCGAAGGCTTGCAGGCCTTCCGCCAATTGGTGCCGTTTGCCTCGGGTTGGTGGGGTGAGATGTCGGCCTCCCATGCCAGCGCGCCGCCGCAAAGCTGGATGCACGGGCGTATCGACCTGCCGGAGTCCTTTGTCGAGGAGTGGAGCCAGGTGGCGGAACTGGACTGCTTCGCCAATGACACCTTTACCCGCCTGGGGCAGGTGATGCGCGACAGCGAGTTCACCGACCCCAGCGAGGAAGTGAACGACTTCGCCCGCCGGCATGATCTCTATCACCTGATGAGCATCACTTTCGAATTGCCTGAAAGCGGCCTGTACTTTTTTGTCTGCCTGTACCGGGGCGTCGACGACGCGACTTTCAATGAGTGCGAGGCCGGGTTGTTCCAGGCCTTCTGTGATCACTTGTTGCAGCTGTGGCGATTCCAGGTGCAGGACATGATCCGCCTCGACACCGGTAATGGCGCCAGCGATTTTGGCGTGGCGCGCATGGACGGCAGCCTGCTGTATGTGGGCGCGCAGTTATGCGCCGCGATTGGCCGCGAAGTGCCGGGGTGGAACGGCTCGATCCTGCCGCCTCAGGTCATCGCCCAACTGGCCAAGGTCCCCTGCGTGATGCGCCTGGGCCGCTGCGCCCTGACCCTGAGCCCGAATGCCGAGCATGTGATCCTGTCCCTCGAAGCGCCACCGCGCGGGGTGGTCCTGGCCCCCCGCGAACGCACGGCGGCCATGCTGTTTGCCGCGGGTCACTCGTACAAGGAAATCGCCAGGATCCTCGCCCTGAGCCCCGCCACCGTGCGCACCTACCTGCGCAATTGCTACGTGCAGTTGGGGGTCAAGAGCAAGGTCGAACTGGGCTCGGCGTTGCGCTCCAACAGCTGACACGCAGCAAAGTACATATCCATTTCTTCGGTAACGGCCTCCTATGGTTCCGCCTGACGGCGGCTCACTTTTGAACAGCGCAAAAGTAAGCAAAACGCTTTTACCCCACCACTCGGTGCCTCGCTTAGGC
>NZ_JBIUWJ010000045.1:0-44930 GCF_044743405.1 Pseudomonas sp. NPDC087626 | reverse complement strand
AACCCGGCAGGACGCCGGGTTAGCCGCCCCGCGCCATGGATGGCGCGTGGCGGCGGCCCACGGATTCAAGCCGGAGTGAGGGCACACCGAGCCCAGGCGAGGTGCCGAGTGGTGGGGAAAGAGCGTTTTGCTTACTTTTGCGCTGTTCAAAAGTGAGCCGCCGTCAGGCGGAACCATAAGCCGCCCCGACCCCACCAACGGATATGCCCACAGGTTTACCGCTTCCAGAGCTGCTCAATCACACCAGACGAGCAAGCATCTCCTTGGCTTCACCCTTCTGTCCGTCGTTGCCCTCACTGAGGACCTCACCGAGAATATCCCGCGCGCCGTCCTTGTCGCCCATGTCGATGTAGGCCTGGGCCAGGTCCAGCTTGGTAGCGACTTCATCGGTGCCCGACAGGAAGTCGAACTCCGGTTCGTCGTTGTCCATCGCCAGCGCCGCGTCTTCGGCGGTGAAGCTCGGCTCGCCGATAGGCGGATGTTCGAGATCCTCGGCAAAACGGTCCAGCTCAGCGTGAACATCATCCAGGTCGGTGATGAAATCATCCGATGTGGCGGGTGCATCCATCTCATCAGCCAGGGACAGGTCGAAATCCGCCGGCAACTCCAGGTCGTCAGGCGTCACTTCGGCTACCGCCGGCTCCTCGCTTACGGCCAGGTCCTGGGGCTCATCGTCCAGGCCCAGGACCGCGGCGTCCTCAGCCAGGACCGACTCCGGTACATCGCCAGCCAGGTCCAGGTCGAAATCCGCCAGGTCGGCCGGGCTTTGCGGCGCCTCAGCCGGCGACTCGAAACTCAGATCGTCGTCCAGCGGGAAGTCTTCCAGGTCGGCAACCGGTTCGGTCGCGACCACGGCCGGCGACACCGCCTCCAGTTCGTCCAGGCTGAGATCGAAGGCAGCGTCGAGGTCGTCATCCAGCGCAACTTCTGCTGGCGCAACTGGTGCCGCAACCGGCTCCTCGGGCTGATCCAGGTCGAGATCAAAGGCGCTGTCGAAGTCATCTTCCAGCGCCGTCACTGCTGCAGCCGGCTCTACTTGCGGGGCGGCCTGTGGTGCGTCCAGATCGAGGTCGAAGGCACTGTCGAAATCATCGTCCAGCGCCGGTTCTTCAGCGCTCGGCGCAGGTTCTTGCGGCTCGTCCAGCAGCAGGTCCTTGACGTATTGCGCATCCAGCTCGGCCGCTACCGCAGCGGCAGCGATACCACCGACTGCAGCGACCGCCGCCATGGCCGGGAAGCGGCTCTTGAGCTCTTCGACTTGTGCAAAGTTCTTGCCATTGGCAACCAGCTGGCGCTCCTGCACCACGAACGCATCGCGATCGCCCTGCATGCCGTGGACTTCCATCAGCTTGAGGCGCAGCTCGCTGCGTTGTGGCTCTTGCTTGATGCCTTCCTCGAGCAGGCTGGCGGCCTGGTTCAGGCGCCCCTCATCGATATGGGCCTGGGCATGGCCCAGCACGTCGTCCGCCCGCTCGCCGGCCGGCGCCACCAATGGCGCGGCAATCGGCGTGGTCATTACCACCGGGGTAACAACTGCCGCAACGACCGGCGCTGGCGTCGGCGCGGTGGCCAACTTGGCAGTCGGGGCCGGTTCTTCGAGGCCTTCGAAACTGCTCTCCGGCAGATCCAGGTCTTCGTTGAAATCCGATTCCTCGGCCAACGCACGCGCCATGCGCACATGCTTCTCGGCTTCCTGCTGCGCCTTGCGTCGGCGGGCCAGCAGCAACAGCAGCAACGCCAGGACAATCGCGCCACCCCCGATCAGCCCCATCAACAGCGGACTGGTCAGCAGTTCGTTGTAGGTTTGCTCAGGTGTCGCCTTGGCAGGTGTTTCGCCAGGGGCGGCAGTCGGTACAGCGTCAGTCACTGCAGGCGCAGTGGCCGGTACGGACTCAGCAGGCAGCGCCTCGGACGCAGCCGCCTCAGGCGTCGCGCCGCCTTCAGCCTGCAACTTGGCCAGTTGATTGTTCTTCAGTTCGATCAAGCGTTGCAGCTTGTCCATCTGGCTTTGCAGGTCGGCCACGCGGCTTTTCAGCTCGGCATTGTCGCGCCGGGTGGTGTCCAGGCTTTCCTGGGTCACCGCCAGTTTGTTACTGATGCCCTTGCTGTCGCCGACCGCGCCTTTACCGGTGTTTTTGCCCGACTCGGCCGAGACCAGGCTCAAGCTGTCGCGGGCCGCACCCTGCGCCGCGGCAGCGTCAGGTGCACGACCGGTGGCATCCAGTTGCTGGGCCTGGGTCCGTGGCACATACCGACGGCCCTGGCGCCAGGCCTTGTTCTGCGCAGCCACTTCGGCAATGGCCTGGGTCTGCGGCAGTTGGGTGATTTGCGTGGCATCCGGCAGGCGCAGGACCTGGCCGGCCTTCAAGCGGTTGATGTTGCCATCGATGAACGCATCGGGGTTCAACGCCTGGATTGCCAGCATGGTCTGCTGGATCGAACCGCCGTTGCGTGCCTTGGCGGCGATTTCCCAGAGGGTGTCGCGGGCCACGGTGGTGTGTTGTGCTGTCGCCCCGGTGACTGGCGCATTGATCGCCGGCGCGGCTTGCCCGGCAGCCTCGGCCGTTTGCGGCGAAAACTTGGACGGGTCGAGCAGCACGCTGTAGTCGCGCAGCAGGCGGCCGTTGGGCCACATCACCTGGACCAGGAACTTGACCATGGGTTCGGACAATGGCTGGCTGGAGGTCACCCGCAGAATGCTCTTGCCATTGGCATTGAGCACCGGGGTAAAGGTCAGGTCATTGAGGAACGCCTGGCGATCCACGCCGGCCTTGGCGAAGTCATCGGCTGAGGCCAGGCTCGGCACCACTTCGGCCACCGTCAGGTCCTTGACATCGAGCAACTCGATCTCGGCCACCAACGGTTGGTTCAGGGTCGACTTCAGGGTCAGTTCCCCGAGCCCAAGGGCATGCGCCATACCGGAGGACAGCGCCGAGGCGGCCGCTATTGCTAACACCAGTTTGCGAACTTGAACCATAGCCTCATCCTTTGTTTGAACATTCCTCGGCCAGCGAGAAGGTGTTGTTTGTCGCTGCCACAAGGCATTGCGCACAGGCCTCGGATGAGGCTGTACGCGATTATTTCACTGACACGCCAGGGAGCCCCCGCAGGCGCTCCGCTTGCAAGCATAGCGCTCAGCTAGAATCATTCTGAAAATTGTTGCCAAGTATCTTTTACACAAGGGCTTTTATCAACAACTCGGCCACTTGCACCGCGTTGAGCGCTGCGCCTTTGCGCACGTTATCTGACGTCAGCCACAAATTAAGTTCCGTCGGGTCGTCGACCCCGCTGCGAACCCGACCGACGTAGACCACGTCCTGGCCAACCGCATCGCCGACTGGAGTCGGGTAATCGCCCGCCTCCACCAGCTCGACACCCTCGGCAACCTCCAGCGCAGCGTTCACCGCCGCCAGGTCAACCGGCTTGGCCGACGCCAGGGTCACGCTAAAGCTATCGCCAAAAAACACCGGGGCTTGAACGCAGGTTACGGAAATTTTCAATGCAGGCTGTCCGAGGACCGCACGCAGTTCGTGGACCAGGCGTTTTTCCAGCAGGGTGTGGCCTTGAGCATCCGGCGTGCCGACCTGTGCCAGCAGGTTGAATGCCATCTGCCGATCAAAAAAGCGCGGCTCCAATGGACGCACATTCAACAGCTCGGCGGTCTGCCGGGCCAACTCGGTCACCGCCTCGCGGCCCTGGGTGGACACAGCCAGACTGGCGGTCAGGGTCACGTGCTGCACATCCAGCAGTTCGCGCAACGGCGCGAGCACCACTGCCAGGGTGGTGGCCGAGGCGCTCGGGCTGCTGACCTGGAACGGTTTTTTCAGGCTGGCCAGCACTTGGGCATTGGCCTCCGGCACCACCTGGGGCGCCTGCTCGGCCGGCAAGGCTCCTGACAGATCGATCAGCGAGCAGCCGGCGGCCGTCGCACGCGGGGCAAAGCTCAAGGTGACCGCTGGGCCTGCGGCGAAGAACACCAGCTGGACTTTGCTGAAATCAAACTCATCGACCTCCCGCACCCGCACGTTCTTGCCACGAAACGGTACCGAATGCCCGGCCGATTCGCTGCTGGCGAGCAGGTGCAGGTTAGCGATCGGGAAGTCGCGTTCTTCGAGAATCTGGACGAGGGTTTCGCCGACAGTACCGGTGGCGCCGACAACGGCGATATCAAAGGACTGGCTCATGGTTCTACCTCAGGCGAAACGGGGGGAGCGGCACTTTACCGGGTGGGTGGCGCACAGGCAATTATGCAATGTCTGTATCGACTCCATCGCGGGCAAGCCCGCTCCCACAGGGTTCAACGCATGCGCGCGATGACGGACTTTCGGTCGGCAAAAAAAAACCCGCGCCTCTCGCAAGGCACGGGTTCTTTCATGACTTCAACCGATCAACGTTCCAGCAGGATCCGCAGCATGCGCCGCAGCGGTTCGGCCGCGCCCCACAGCAACTGGTCGCCGACGGTGAACGCGCCCAGGTACTGGGTGCCCATGTTGAGCTTGCGCAGACGGCCAACCGGTACATTCAGGGTGCCGGTGACCTTGGTCGGGCTCAGCTCCTGCATGCTGCTGTCGCGGTTGTTCGGTACCAGCTTGACCCATGGGTTGTGCTGGCTGATCAAGCCTTCGATATCGGCGATCGGCACGTCTTTGTTCAGCTTGATGGTCAGCGCCTGGCTGTGGCAGCGCATGGCGCCGATCCGCACGCAGATACCGTCCACCGGGATCGGGCTCTTGAAGCGACCGAGGATCTTGTTGGTCTCGGCCTGGGCCTTCCACTCTTCACGGCTCTGGCCGTTCGGCAGTTCCTTGTCGATCCACGGGATCAGGCTGCCGGCCAGTGGTACACCGAAGTTCTCGGTCGGATAGGCGTCGCTGCGCATGGCTTCGGCCACACGGCGGTCGATGTCGAGGATGGCGCTGGCCGGGTTGGCCAGTTCATCGGCAACCGCGGCGTGGGTCGCGCCCATCTGCTTGATCAGCTCACGCATGTTCTGCGCGCCGGCACCGGAGGCCGCCTGGTAGGTCATGGCGCTCATCCACTCCACCAGACCGGCTTCGAACAGGCCACCCAGGCCCATCAGCATCAGGCTGACGGTGCAGTTGCCGCCGATGTAGTTCTTGGTGCCCGCATCCAGCTGCTGGTCGATGACCTTGCGGTTGACCGGGTCCAGCACGATGACCGCGTCATCCTGCATGCGCAGGCTGGAAGCGGCATCGATCCAGTAGCCCTGCCAACCGGCTTCACGCAGCTTGGGGAAGACTTCGCTGGTGTAGTCGCCACCCTGGCAGGTCAGAATCACGTCGAGGGTCTTGAGCTCTTCAATGCTGTAAGCGTCTTTGAGCGGAGCAATATCCTTGCCCACGGACGGGCCTTGGCCACCGACATTGGAAGTGGTGAAAAACACCGGCTCAATGAGATCGAAATCCTGCTCTTCCAGCATCCGCTGCATGAGCACGGAACCGACCATACCGCGCCAACCGATCAGACCTACACGTTTCATCGCAACTACACCTTTTACAAAAAGTGGGCTCGCTTGCCGGCATCAGCAACAAGCGGGGCCCGAGAGATTACAGATTCCGCAGCGCCGCGACTACTGCGTCGCCCATTTCCTGCGTTCCGACTTTGGTGCAACCGGTCGACCAGATGTCGCCAGTGCGCAAGCCCTGGTCCAGGACCAGGCTGACCGCCTGCTCGATGGCATCGGCCGCCGCTTGCTGGTTGAAGCTGTAGCGCAGCATCATCGACACCGACAAAATGGTCGCCAGCGGGTTGGCAATGCCAAGGCCTGCGATGTCCGGCGCCGAGCCGTGGCAAGGCTCGTACATGCCCTTGTTGTGGGTATCCAGGGACGCCGACGGCAGCATGCCGATGGAGCCGGTGAGCATCGAGGCCTGGTCGGACAGGATGTCGCCGAACATGTTGTCGGTAACGATCACGTCGAACTGCTTGGGTGCACGCACCAGTTGCATGGCGGCGTTGTCGACGTACATGTGGCTCAGTTCGACCTCAGGGTAATCCTTGGCCACCTGCTCGACCACTTCACGCCACAGTTGGCTGGACGCCAGCACGTTGGCCTTGTCCACTGAACACAGCTTCTTGCCACGGACCATGGCCATGTCAAAACCGACACGGGCAATCCGGCGGATTTCGCTTTCGCTGTACGGCAGGGTGTCGTAGGACTGGCGCTCGCCGTTTTCCAGGGTGCGGGTGCCGCGTGGCGCGCCGAAGTAGATACCGCCGGTCAGTTCGCGAACGATCAGGATGTCCAGGCCGGCAACGATTTCCGGCTTCAGGCTGGAAGCCTCGGCCAGTTGCGGGTAAAGGATCGCCGGACGCAGGTTACCGAACAGGCCCAGTTGCGCACGAATTTTCAGCAGGCCGCGCTCAGGGCGGATGTCACGCTCGATGGTGTCCCATTTCGGGCCGCCCACGGCGCCCAGCAGTACCGCGTCGGCCGCGCGCGCGCGCTCCAGGGTTTCGTCCGCCAGCGGTACGCCGTGCTTGTCGATGGCCGCGCCGCCGATCACGTCGTGGCTCAGTTCCAGGCCCAGGGCGAACTTGTCGCTGGCCAGCTCCAGCACCTTGACCGCTTCGGCCATGATTTCCGGACCAATACCGTCGCCTGGGAGAATCAGAATCTGCTTGCTCATGGGTTCCTCATGTCATCAGTCGGCGCGCCATACGAGGCACGCCCGGAAAAATTCTAGCGTTCGGCCATCAACACCAGCACGTCGGTGCTGAACGAACCGTCGGCTTCGATCTGGAAATACTCGCGCACTTCGCTACCCATTGCCTGCTGCAGCTCGCGGATCGCCCCGCGCATCACTTCAGGGGTGCGCATGCGCTCGACCCAGGAGCTGTATTCCAGGCGCAGCCGTTGACGGCTGGTGCTTCGGGCAAACAACCCCGCCTCACTGACCTGGCGCAACCACTCGCCGGCGGAATAATCGCGCACATGGCTGGTGTCGCGCAGCACTTCGACGCTCTGCAGGTAAGTGTCGAACAACGGGCTACCCGGCGACAAGACATCAATGAACGCCGCCACCCCGCCCGGCTTCAAAACCCGCCGCACTTCGCGCAGGGCCAGGCCGAGGTCGCTCCAATGGTGCGCCGAATACCGGCTGAAGACGAAGTCGAATTCAGCATCGGCGAACGGCAACCGCTCGGCGGCGCCCAGGACTGTCGATACGTTGCTCAAGCCACGCTCAACCGCAGCACCGGCGACCACATCGAGCATCTGCTGCGACAGGTCGTAGGCCACCACTTCCTTGACCAGCGCGGCCACATGAAAACTCACATGCCCGGCGCCGCAGCCCAGGTCCAGCACCCGCGCATCACCGCGCCCTGCCACTTCGGCCTGGAGCAGCGCGAACTCAGTGCCCTGGGCGTGCACGGCACTGCTCAGGTAGGCCGCAGCCTGTTCACCGAATTGCTTTTGTACGACTTGGGTGTGCTGGGTGGTGCTGGTCATGGGGACTTCCTTTTAGGCGGTTAGCCTTGTGGTGTCTGATCTGGCCTGATCGCGGGCGAGCCCGCTCCCACAGGTTTTGTGACAGTGCAAATCACTGTGGGAGCGGGCTTGCCCGCGATCAGGGCGACACTACCTACCTGAATCTCGGTTCAATCACGCGTCACGAAACAACCAAGGCTGACTCGCCCGGTGCTTGGCCTCAAACGTGGCAATCGCCTCGTGGTCCTGCAAGGTCAGGCCGATGTCATCCAGGCCATTGAGCAGGCAGTGCTTGCGAAAGGCGTCGATCTCGAAGTTCAGCACCTTGCCGTCGGGACGGGTCACGGTCTGGGCCTGCAGGTCGACCTGTAACTGATAGCCCGGCGTGCTTTCCACCTGCTGGAACAGTTCGTCGACTTCAGCGTCGCTCAAGATGATCGGCAACAAGCCGTTCTTGAAGCTGTTGTTGAAGAAGATATCGGCGTAGCTCGGCGCGATGATGCTGCGAAAGCCGTACTCTTCCAGGGCCCACGGCGCATGCTCGCGGCTCGAGCCGCAACCGAAGTTCTCACGGGCCAGCAACACACTGGCGCCCTGGTAACGTTCGGCATTGAGCACGAAGTCCTTGTTCAGCGGACGCTTGGAGTTGTCCTGGTACGGCTGCCCGACATCGAGGTAGCGCCACTCGTCGAACAGGTTCGGACCAAAACCGGTGCGCTTGATCGACTTCAAGAATTGCTTGGGAATGATCTGGTCGGTGTCGACGTTGGCACGATCCAGAGGCGCGACAAGACCAGTGTGCTGGGTAAAAGCTTTCATGCTGCGCTCCTTCAGATCAATTCGCGGACGTCAATGAAACGGCCGTTGACAGCGGCCGCGGCGGCCATCGCCGGGCTTACCAGGTGAGTACGACCACCGGCGCCCTGACGGCCTTCGAAGTTACGGTTGGAGGTGGACGCGCAATGCTCGCCACTTTCCAAACGGTCCGGGTTCATCGCCAGGCACATCGAGCAGCCTGGCTCACGCCATTCGAAACCGGCCTCGAGGAAAATCTTGTCCAGGCCTTCCGATTCCGCCTGGGCCTTCACCAGGCCCGAACCCGGGACCACGATGGCTTGCTTGATGGTCGAGGCCACCTTGCGGCCCTTGGCGATCACGGCTGCCGCGCGCAAGTCTTCGATCCGCGAGTTGGTGCAGGAGCCAATGAACACGCGGTCCAGCTGAATGTCGGTGATCGCCTGGTTGGCGGTCAAACCCATGTACTTCAAGGCACGGACGATGGAATCGCGCTTGACCAGGTCCATTTCCTTGGCCGGATCCGGCACGTTCTGATCAACCGCCAGTACCATCTCAGGCGAGGTGCCCCAGCTGACTTGTGGCTTGATCTGGGTCGCGTCGAGTTCAACGACGGTGTCGAACTTGGCATCGGCGTCCGACACCAGGTCTTTCCACGCTTCGACCGCCAAGTCCCATTCCGCGCCTTTCGGGGCGAAAGGACGGCCCTTGACGTACGCCACGGTTTTTTCGTCCGCTGCCACCAGACCTACGCGAGCGCCAGCTTCGATGGACATGTTGCAGATGGTCATGCGGCCCTCAACGGACAGGTCACGAATCGCGCTACCGGCGAATTCGATCGCATGGCCATTACCGCCGGCGGTGCCGATCTTGCCGATCACGGCGAGCACGATGTCCTTGGCAGTCACGCCAAACGGCAAGGTGCCTTCGACGGACACCAGCATGTTCTTCATTTTCTTGGCGACCAGGCACTGGGTGGCGAGCACGTGCTCGACCTCGGAGGTGCCGATGCCGTGGGCCAGGGCCCCAAAGGCGCCGTGGGTCGAGGTATGGGAGTCGCCGCAGACCACGGTCATGCCCGGCAAGGTGGCGCCCTGCTCCGGGCCGATGACGTGGACGATGCCCTGGCGCACGTCGTTCATCTTGAATTCGACGATGCCGTATTCGTCACAGTTGTCGTCGAGGGTCTGAACCTGCAAACGCGAGACCTGGTCGACAATCGCCTCGATGCCGCCCTTGCGCTCCGGGGTGGTCGGTACGTTGTGGTCCGGGGTCGCGATGTTGGCATCGATGCGCCACGGCTTGCGCCCGGCCAGACGCAGGCCTTCAAAGGCTTGCGGCGAGGTCACTTCGTGAATGATGTGACGATCGATATAGATCAGCGCCGAACCATCGTCGCGCTGCTTGACCAAATGCGAATCCCAGAGCTTGTCGTAGAGCGTTTTGCCGGCCATCAGACGTTTCCTCATCAGCTTGTTTCTATGCCCTGGGCCTTGATCGACTCAATAACCCCTTGGCTTGTGAGGTCGATCCTATGGGGTTACATTAAATAACTCAAATTCATATTTTTTATGCTTTGGATAACCAACTGGAATACGAACATGGACCTGGCCAACCTCAATGCTTTTATTGCCATTGCCGAGACCGGCAGCTTCTCCGGGGCCGGTGAACGCCTGCACCTGACCCAGCCGGCCATCAGCAAACGCATCGCCGGCCTGGAGCAACAGCTCAAGGTGCGCCTGTTTGATCGCCTGGGTCGCGAAGTGGGCCTGACCGAAGCCGGGCGCGCCCTGCTGCCGCGGGCCTACCAGATCCTCAACGTGCTGGATGACACCCGCCGCGCCCTGACCAACCTGACCGGCGAGGTCACCGGTCGCCTGACCCTGGCCACCAGTCACCACATCGGCCTGCATCGCTTGCCACCCTTATTAAGGGCGTTCACCCGCCAATACCCCGAGGTGGCGCTGGACATCCAGTTCCTCGACTCGGAAGTGGCCTATGAGGAAATTCTTCACGGCCGCGCTGAACTGGCAGTGATTACCCTGGCCCCGGAACCCCACACCCTGGTCAAGGCCACCCCGGTCTGGGACGACCCGCTGGATTTCGTGGTGGCCCCCGAGCATTCGCTGATCAGCAATGGCGCGGTCAGCCTGGCCGACATCGCCCTGCACCCGGCGGTCTTCCCCGGCGGCAACACCTTCACCCATCACATCGTCCAGCGCCTGTTCGAGGCCCAGGGACTGACGCCGAACATCGCCATGAGCACCAATTACCTGGAAACCATCAAGATGATGGTGTCCATCGGCCTGGCCTGGAGCGTCCTGCCGCGCACCATGCTCGACGACCAGGTGGCGCGCATCCCATTGCCGGGCATACAACTCACTCGCCAGCTAGGCTATATCGTGCACACCGAAAGGACGTTGTCGAATGCCGCGCGGGCCTTCATGGCTTTGCTGGACGCACAGATCGATTTGCCAGGGACTGATGGCTAACTTGTGCTACTCCTATAGAGCCGCAAAACCCGTGCCTAACGCCCCATTCAGCCCAAGGCCTGCTGCCAATGCCCAAATCTGTTGACCGCCCTCGTCCCCATACGCCATTGATGCCGCGTATCCAGGCGCTTGACCCCCACACTTCGGAGCAAAGTTGGGAAAGCGCTCCGCAGTTGCTGGCGGCGCTCAACGGCGCGCGCCTGGGTGCCTGGTATTGGGACATCGAGCGCGGGCTGATCAGTTGGTCGCGGGGCACCCAGGCATTGTTCGGCTTCGACCCCCGCAAACCCTTGCCGGCCGACCTTGAATACCTCGACCTGCTGCCCGCCGAGGACCGGCCCAAGACCTTGCGTGCGTTCAATGCGGTGATCGCCGGCGCGCCCCTGGAACAAGTGATGCACCACCGCATCCGCTGGCCGGATGGCAGCCTGCACTGGCTGGAAATCAGCGGTAGCCTGCTGCCGGACAAACAGGGCCGGCCACGGATGATCGGGGTGATCCGCGAGATAACCCATCAGCGCCAGCGCGAACAGGCCCTGAGCAGCTCGGAAAAACGCTTCGCCACGCTGTTTCACCTGTGCCCCAACATGGTCTTGCTGACTCGCCAGGAAGACGGCCTGATCACCGAGGCCAACCAGTATTTCGAAAGCCTGTTCGGCTGGCCGGTACAGGACGCCATTGGTCGTACCACCCTGGAGCTGGGGTTGTGGGTGCACCCCGAGCAGCGGGCCAAGCTGGTCAAGGCGACCAAGGCCAAGGGCGAGCTGGTAAGCATGGAAGTGCAGTTCCGCGCCAGCAATGGGCAGATCCATGACGGTATCCTCAGCGCGCAGAAGGTCGAACTCGAAGGCCAGCCCTACCTGCTGAGCACCTTTCTCGACACCACCGAACGCAAAATCGCCGAAGACGCGCTCAAGGACAGCCAGGAGCGCCTGGACCTGGCCCTGGATTCCGCCCAACTGGGCACCTGGGACTGGCACATCCCCAGCGGCATGCTCTATGGCTCGGCGCGGGCCGCCCAACTGCACGGGCTGGAACCCATCCCATTTCATGAATCCTTCGAGGAGTTTTTCGAAGGGGTTCCCGGCGAAGAGCGCGACAGCATGCGCGACGCCTACCGCAGCCTGCGTGAAGGTCCGGCCGGCAACTATCAACTGACTTACCGGGTGCAGTTGGCCGATGGCACCTCACGCTACCTGGAAAGCCGCGCGCGCCTGTACCGCGACGAAGACGGCCAGCCCTTGCGCATGGCCGGGACCTTGCTCGACATCACCGACCAGGTGGAGCGCGAGCAGCGCCTGGTGGCTTCCGAAGAGAAGTTCGCCACTCTGTTCCAGGTCAGCCCGGACCCGATCTGCGTGACCCGCCAGGACAGCGGCCAGTTCATCGAAATCAACAACAGCTTCACCCAGACCTTCGGTTGGACCGCCGCCGACGTGATCGGCCGCAGCGCCGACGACATCGGCCTGTGGGACGCCTCGGCGCAAAGCCTGCGGCGGATCGAACAGGTGATCCGCGAACAGGGCCTGAACAATGTCGCGATCATGGTCCAGCACAAGGACGGCCAGTCCCTGACCTGCGTGATTTCCAGCCGGCAGATCAGCGTCGGCGAACAACCGTGCATCGTCACCACCCTGCGCGACATAACCCAGCAACAGCGCTCGGAGGCCGCGCTCAAGGCCAGTGAAGAGAAATTCGCCAAGGCGTTTCACTCCAGCCCCGACGCCATCACCATCACTGAACGCGACACTGGGCGTTACCTGGAGGTCAACGACGGCTTCTGCCGCCTGACCGGCTACCGTGCCGAGGAAGTGGTCGGCAAAACCGTGTACCAGGTCGGAATCTGGGCCGAAGAAAAGCAGCGCTCGATGCTGCTGGCGGAGCTGCAACTCAAGGGCCGGGTGCACCACCTGGAAATGCTCGGGCGCAACAAGAGCGGGCAGTTGCTCACCGTCGAGGTTTCGGTGGAACCGATCACCCTCAATGAAACCGACTGCCTGCTACTGACCGCGCGGGACGTCAGCCTGCTGAAGAATGCCGAAGCGCAGATCCGTCACCTGGCCTACCACGACTCCCTGACCAACCTGCCCAACCGCGCCCTGCTGATGGACCGCCTGAGCCAGCAGATCGCCCTGCTCAAGCGCCACAACCTGCGTGGCGCGCTGCTGTTCCTCGACCTCGACCACTTCAAGCACATCAATGACTCCCTGGGCCACCCGGTGGGCGATACGGTGCTGAAGATCATCACCGCGCGCCTGGAAGCCAGCGTACGCATGGAAGACACCGTGGCCCGCCTGGGCGGTGACGAGTTCGTGGTCCTGCTCAGTGGCCTGGAAGGCTCGCGCAATGAAGTCAGCGATCAGGTCCGGGACCTGGCCGACACCCTGCGCGAGCTGCTGTCGGAGCCGATGTTCCTAGACGGTCACCGCCTGCAGGTCACGCCCAGTATCGGCGTGGCCTTGATTCCCGACCACGGCTCCACCCCGACCGACCTGCTCAAGCGCGCGGACATTGCCCTGTATCGAGCCAAGGACTCGGGGCGCAACACCACGCAGATGTACCACAACACCATGCAGAAGGCCGCCAGCGAGCGCTTGCGCATGGAAACCGACCTGCGCCTGGCCCTGTCACGGGGTGAGTTCCGGGTGCACTACCAACCCCAGGTCGATGCCCGCGGCGAGCGCATCGTCGGCGCCGAAGCGCTGGTGCGCTGGAACCACCCGCAATTGGGCGCCCAGTCGCCCAACGAGTTCATCAAGGTACTGGAAGACAGCGGTCTGATCCTCGAAGTCGGCACCTGGATCCTCGATGAAGCCTGCCAGGCCTTCAAGCAACTGATCGCCAGGGGCAAGGTCGATCCGCTGAACTTCAGCCTGTGCGTGAACATCAGCCCGCGACAGTTCCGCCAGGCCGATTTCGTCGAGCGCATCGAGCGCAGCCTCAGCAGCCACGGCCTGCCCTGCTCGCTGCTGAAACTGGAAATCACCGAAGGCATCGTGATCCAGAACCTGGAGGACACCATCAGCAAAATGCGTCGCCTGAAAAAACTCGGCGTCAGCTTTGCCATGGACGACTTCGGCACCGGCTACTCATCGCTGACCTACCTCAAGCGCCTGCCGGTGGACACCTTGAAAATCGACCAGTCGTTCATCCGCGACGCTACCAGCGACCCCAACGACGCCGAAATCATCCGCGCCATTGTCGCCATGGCCCGCAGCCTGGGACTGGAAGTCATCGCCGAGGGCGTGGAAACCCCGGAACAGCTTGAGTTTTTGCAGGGCCTGGGCTGTCACTTGTACCAGGGCTACCTGCATAGCCGGCCATTGCCGGTGGAGGAGTTTCAGTTGCTGTTGCAATAACCGGTGGCGAGGTCGCACTCGCCGGTTAGCTTGTCCCGCGCGGCTAGCAGCCAGAAGCCATCTACACTCACACCTCATATTTCCCGGCATTGCCTTGCCGCACGCTCCCTCGCCGAGACTCCTTGCCGTGCCCAGCATCTATCAGCTCAAACCTGCGTTTCAGAACTGCTTGCGACCGCTGGTCCGGCGCTTGTTCGCCAACGGCACCACGGCCAATCAGATCACCCTGCTGGCAGGCCTCGGTTCGGTGTTGGTGGGGGTCGCGATCAGCGCGTTTGCCCAGCACGCCTGGATGTTCGCCCTGATTCCCCTGTGGATGCTGCTGCGCATGGCCCTCAACGCCATCGACGGCATGCTCGCCCGCGAGTTCAACCAGCAATCACCGCTGGGGGCCTATCTCAATGAGCTGTGCGACGTGGTCGCCGACTGTGCACTGATCCTGCCCTTCGCCCTGATCGCCGACGTCAGCCTGCTGCTGGTAATGCTGGTCACCCTGCTTGCGGTGTTCAGCGAATACAGCGGCGTATTGGGCCCGATGATCGGTGCTTCGCGACGCTATGACGGGCCGATGGGCAAGAGCGACCGGGCGTTGGTGCTGGGGCTCCTGGCCATGGCTATCGCCCTGGGTTGGGCCAGCGCCCCGTGGATCAACGGGGTGTTCGCGCTGATCGCGGTCCTGCTGGCCTACACCCTGTTTAACCGGGTCCGCCAGGGTCTCAAGGAAGTCCAGGAAAACGCCCCCTCAGTCTAAGGAAGCTGTCATGCGCCAAGCCCAGCACCAGACATTCACCACCCACGACGGTGTGCAACTGTTCTATCGCTACTGGCCAGGCACCCCGGCCCCCGGCGAACCGCGCAAAGCCGTGCTGCTGTTCCACCGCGGCCATGAACATTCTGCGCGCATCGCCCATCTGGCAGACGAACTGGACCTGCCTGAAGTGGATTTTTTTGCCTGGGATTCACGTGGCCATGGGCTGTCCCCGGGCGAACGCGGCGACAGCCCGAGCTTCGCCACCAGCGTGCGTGACGTGCAGACGTTCTGCGATCACCTGCAGGCGACCTACCAGATCGCCGAGTCGGACATGGCCGTGATTGCCCAGAGCGTTGGCGCGGTGATAGTCGCCACTTGGGTCCACGACTACGCCCCACGCATCCGCGCACTGGTGCTGGCGTCGCCGGCGTTCAAAGTAAAGCTCTACGTACCATTCGCCCGCCAGGGGCTGGCCCTGATGCGGCGGTTTCGCGGTAACTTCTTCGTCAACAGCTACGTCAAGGCACGCTTTCTCAGCCATGACCCAGAACGGGTGGCCTCCTACGACAGCGACCCGCTGATCACCAAAGCCATTTCAGTGAATGTACTGCTCGGCCTGTATGACGCCGCCGAGCGCGTGGTGGCCGATGCCCAGGCGATTCAGGTGCCCACCCAGCTCCTGATCTCTGGTGCCGACTTCGTGGTGCATCGCCATCCGCAGGAGCAGTTCTTCGAGCGCCTGGGCAGCCTGCACAAGGAAAAACACATCCTGCCGGGCTTCTTCCACGACACCCTCGGCGAAAAGCGTCGCGCTATCGCCGTCGCCAGTGCCCGGCGCTTCATAGTGCAGAACTTCCAGCAACCGCTCGCACGCCCTTCGCTGCTGGCCGCCGACCGCCTGGGCCTGACGTGCGCCGAATCGGAAGCCCTGGCCGCGCCCTTGCCGCACAACTCCCTGCGCGACCGCTACTGGCGCATGACCCGCGCCAGCATGCGCCTGGGCAGTCGACTGTCGAGCGGGGTCAAGCTGGGTTTCGACACCGGTTTCGACTCCGGCAGCACCCTGGACTACGTCTACCGCAACACCCCCACTGGCACCTCTGCGATCGGGCGGATGATCGACCGCAGTTACCTGGACTCGATCGGCTGGCGCGGCATTCGCCAGCGCAAACTGCATGTCGAGGAACTGCTGCGCCAGGCGATCGCCCAACTGCGCGAGCAAGGCAGCGCGGTGCGGATCGTCGACATCGCCGCCGGTCACGGACGCTACATTCTCGAAGCCTTGCAGGGGGTTACCCCGCTGCCCGAATCAATACTGTTGCGTGACTACAGCGACATCAACGTGCGCGACGGCAGTGCGTTGATCCGCGAGAAGGGCCTGGAAAACATCGCCCGTTTCATCAAGGCCGATGCCTTCGACCGCGCCGACCTGGCGGCCCTCGACCCGCAACCGACCCTCGCCGTGGTGTCCGGCCTGTATGAACTGTTCGCCGACAACCAGAGGGTCGGCAGCTCTCTCGCGGGTCTGGCGGACGCGGTGCCCGTCGGCGGTTACCTGGTCTACACCGGCCAACCCTGGCACCCGCAACTGGAACTGATTGCCCGCGCCCTGACCAGCCACCGCGAAGGCCAGGCCTGGGTCATGCGCCGCCGCAGCCAGGCAGAAATGGACCAGTTGGTGGAAGCCGCAGGTTTTCGCAAAATCACCCAGCGGGTCGATGAGTGGGGCATCTTCAGCGTCGCCCTGGCCCAGCGCGTGCAGGCATGAGCAACGCCATCACCGGGCAGCGTGAACCCGGCTTGTTGAAGCCCGCGGTGCTCTGGCTGCTGGTGTTGGCACCGTTGTTTTTTGCCACCTACGGCTTTGCCACCTGGGCCACTACCCAGCGCGCCGAAGTCGGCAGCCTGGTATTTGGTTGGGAAAACCACATGCCGTTCTGGGCGTGGACCATCGTGCCCTATTGGTCGATCGACCTACTGTATGGCCTGTCGTTGCTGCTACCCGACACTCGCCAGGAGCTCAAGCGCCATGCCTTTCGCCTGCTGACCGCGCAACTGATCGCGGTCAGTTGTTTTCTGCTGTGGCCATTACGCTTCACCTTCGAACGGCCCGAACTCGATGGGGTTTTCGGCTGGCTGTTCGAGGTCCTGGCCGGCTTCGACAAACCGTTCAATCAGGCTCCCTCCCTGCACATTGCCCTGCTGGTGGTGTTATGGACCTGCTACCAGCGACATCTATCGGGCCTCTGGCGCGGGTTGATGCATGTCTGGTTTGGCCTGATCGGGGTGTCGGTGCTGACCACCTACCAGCATCACTTCATCGATTTGCCCACGGGCGCCTTGCTCGGCTGGCTGTGTGTCTGGCTGTGGCCGCTGGATCGCCCGAGTCCGCTGTGCAGTGCCCGGCTGGCCCGCGACAGCCAACGCTGGAAACTCAGCCTGTGCTACCTGGCAGGTGCCGGGATCTTGGGTCTCTTGGCCTGGCGCATCGGTGGCGGCGGGTTGTGGTTGCTCTGGCCGGCGCTGGCCTTGCTGTTGGTCGCGCTGAATTACGCGGTGCTGGACGCCAATGGTTTTCAAAAGCGCGCCGACGGGCGCCTGAGCTGGGCCGCACGCTGGTTGTTGGCGCCCTACCTGGCCGCGGCCTGGCTCAACTCACGCGGGTGGACGCGCCACCATCCGCAGCCCGACCTTGTGCTCGATGGCGTGTGGCTGGGGCGGATGCCGACCCGCCGGGAACTGCAGGACAGCCCGTTCAAGGCGGTGCTCGACCTGTGTGCCGAGTTGTCGCTGGACCCGGCAAACCTGGCCTACCGCTCGCTGCCCGTGCTCGACCTGACCGCCCCCACCACCGCGCAATGCCTGGAAGCCGCGCAGGCCATCGAAGACCTGCGCCAGCACGGTCCGCTGCTGGTCTGTTGCGCCCTCGGTTATTCACGCAGTGCCACTGCGGTGGCCGCCTGGCTGTTGCGCAGCGGCAGGGCTGCCAACCTCGATCAAGCGCTCCTGCAACTGCAACGAGCCCGCCCGGGCATCGTCCTGCGCCAGGCCCACCGAGTCGCCCTGACACCCTTGTGCTTGAGCACGGAGCCTGCCCATGACCACTGACATGGAACTGCATACGACCGCCAGCCTGCTGCGCCGCGGGGCCTCCCTGGATCAACTGTCCACCGGCCTCGCGCTGGTCGGCGCCTTGCTGGGCTTGAGCCAGTATCTGTTGGCCAGCCCCGGTGTCTGGGCGGTGCTGTGCAGTGCCGCCCTGCTGGTACTGGGCGTGCTGCAAAAATACTGGGCCGTGCGGGTCGCGCTCGACGCGGAACTGTTCCAGCGCATAGCCGACGGCAATCAACCCCTGCCCCTGCGTACCGAGGCCCTGGATCACGCCCTCGCCGCCCTCGGCCTGCAACCTGCCGCGCGGGGTGGTCGCCTGTGGAGCGAACGTACCGGCGGCGCCCTCAACCTGCTTCGGCGCCAGGCCCTGCTGGTGGCGGTGCAGGTGCTGCTGACACTGGGCTTCATCCTGGCCGGCCCCTGGCTGGCCTTCGCTGAATAAGGAACTTTCATGCTCGAACCCTTGGTCGCCACCCTCATCACCTCCGCGGCACGCACCATTACCGGCGCCCGTAGCCTGTGGCTCGGTTGCGCGCCGCAAGCGGTGCAGCGCATCTACTTCGCCAACCACAGCAGCCATGGCGACTTCGTGCTGCTCTGGGCCTCGCTGCCCCCGGCCCTGCGCAAAATGACCCGGCCGGTGGCGGGCGCCGATTACTGGCAAACCACCCCGCTGCGCCGCTACATCATCAATCGTGTGTTCAATGGCGTGCTGGTCGACCGTGAGCGCAAGGAACCGACTGACAACCCCTTGCTGCCGATGCTCGAGGCCTTGGCCAACGGCGACTCACTGATCATCTTCCCCGAGGGCACACGTAACCTCGCGGACGGCCTGCTGCCGTTCAAAAGCGGGATCTATCACTTGGCCAAAGCACACCCCGAGGTCGAGCTGGTGCCGGTGTGGATCGCCAACCTCAACCGCGTCATGCCCAAGGGCCGGTTCCTGCCGCTGCCCTTGCTATGCACCACCCGTTTTGGCGCGGCGCTGACCCTCGATATTGATGAAAGCAAAGAACAGTTTCTCCAGCGCAGCCGTGCAGCGCTGCTGGACCTGGCTGAGGAGCCGGCCTGACATGGACAGACAAACCCTGATGCTGTTTGGCGGGATTGGTGCTTTCCTGCTGCTCGCCTCGCTGATCGGCTGGATCCTCAAGCTACGCAAGCGCGGTACACCGGACCCGGTGATCGATAATCTCAACGCGCGGATCAACGCCTGGTGGGTGATGGTGGCGGTGATCGGCATCGCTTTCTGGCTCGGCACCAGCGCGGTCATCCTGCTGTTCTACGCCGTATCCTTCTACGCCCTGCGCGAGTTCATGACCCTCACCCCGACCCGGCGCAGCGACTACCCGGCCCTGGTGGCGGCCTTCTACCTGGCGCTGCCGCTGCAGTACCTACTGATTTATTTCGACTGGTACGGGCTGTTCTCGATCTTCATTCCGGTCTACGTATTCCTGTTGCTGCCGATCCTCGCGTCATTGGGCGGGGACAGCACGCACTTTCTCGAGCGCGCCTCCAAGGTCCAATGGGGGCTGATGATTGCGGTGTTCTGCGTGTCCCACGTACCCGCCCTGCTGACCCTGGACATTGCTGGATACGAGGGCCGCAACCTGCTGCTGATCGCCTACCTGGTGATCGTGGTGCAGATGTCGGACGTGTTGCAGTACGTCTGCGGCAAACTGTTTGGCAAACACAAGATCGCGCCCAACCTGTCCCCGTCCAAAACCGTCGAAGGCTTTATCGGCGGTATCCTCCTGGCTTCCGTGATCGGGGCCGCGTTGTGCTGGATTACCCCGTTCAATGCCTGGCAGTCGTTCCTGATCGCCCTGCTGATCAACCTGCTGGGGTTTGCCGGTGGCATCGTGATGTCGGCGATCAAGCGCGACCGTGGCGTCAAGGACTGGGGGCACATGATCGAAGGCCACGGCGGCATGCTCGACCGCCTGGACTCGGTGTGTTTCGCCGCGCCGATCTTCTTTCACCTGGTGCGGTATGGATGGACGTGAGTCCGGCGGCTCCTACAGACAGCCGATAAAAAAGGGCGCCATCGGCGCTAATGCCGGTCAGTTAAGCCCTTTTGTAGGAGCGAGCTTGCTCGCGAAGAACTCAAAGGCGCCGCGTTTATACTGGATACACGCGTTATCGTTGACGTTTTTCGCGAGCAAGCTCGCTCCTACAATTGACAGCGTCGCCTAACTGATCGGCATTAGCCATCGGCGCCCTTCTTCATTGCGGTGACTCAGTGCTGCAGTGCTGGTTTTTGCTCGCCGTTGATCGGGATGCGTTTGGCTTTCGCCTCTTCCGGCACGATGCGCAGCAGGTCGATACTCAACAGGCCATTGCGCAGGTCCGCGGCCTTGATCTCGATGTGATCGGCCAGGCGGAACGACAGTTTGAAAGCGCGCTGGGCGATGCCCTGGTGCAGGAAGGTCACACTGTCGTTGCTGTCGCGTTTGCCGCCACTGATGGTCAACACGCCTTTTTCGACTTGCAGCTCCAGGTCTTCTTCCTGGAAGCCGGCTGCCGCCACGACGATGCGGTATTGGTCGTCACCGTGTTTTTCAACGTTGTAGGGTGGGTAGCTGCTGCCGGGCTCATTGCGCAGCGCAGACTCGAACAGATCGTTGAAACGATCGAAACCTACCGAAGAACGGAACAGTGGAGCCAGGGAAAATGCGGTACTCATGGTTCAAATCTCCTGAAAACAATCAGCAAGGTTTTTTGTCTCCGCGACCCGAATTCGGCATCGCGTAACCCTTAGATAGGGACCGCTGATTGCATTTCAAGAGGTTTTCTGCAGTTTTTTTCAGGCCGCCTCCGCGACCTGCAAACCCAGCAAACGCGAGACCTGGTCCAGTTCCGTCTCCCGGCGCATGAGGGTAAACAGCTCCACCGCCTCGGGATAATTGCGGGTCAACATCGCCAGCCATTGCTTCAAGCGACCCGGCGATTGGCGCGCGGTCATCTGCGCCTTGGCCTGCAGCCAGAATTCCTGGATCAACGGCAACAGCTCGGCCCAGGTCATCTCCACCACCTCTTCACCCGCCCGCGCGGCAGCGATCTGTCGCGCCAGGTCCGGGCGCGACACCAGGCCGCGACCCAGCATGATGTCTTCCACTCCGCTGATCTCGCGGCAGCGGCGCCAGTCGTCGACGCTCCAGATATCGCCATTGGCGAACACCGGCACCTTGACCACCTCCTGCACCCGCGGGATCCACTCCCAATGCGCCGGCGGCTTGTAGCCATCCATCTTGGTCCGCGCATGCACCACGATATGCTCGGCGCCGCCTTCGGCCAGTGCGGTGGCACACACCAGCGAACCGTCCGGGCTATCGAAGCCCAGGCGCATCTTGGCGGTCACCGGAATGTGCGCCGGAACCGCACGCCGCACATGCTCGACGATCTGGTTGAGCAGCTCGGGCTCCTTGAGCAATACCGCGCCGCCACGGGATTTGTTGACGGTCTTGGCCGGGCAACCGAAGTTCAGGTCGATCACCTGCGAGCCCAGCTCACAGGCCAGCGCCGCGTTTTCCGCCAGGCACACCGGATCGGAACCGAGCAATTGCACACGCAGCGGCACGCCGGCAGCGGTCTTGGCACCGGTGAGCAATTCAGGACCGAACTTGTGGAAATAGGCAGGCGTGAGCAGTTGATCGTTGATCCGGATGAACTCGGTCACGCACCAATCGATACCGCCAACCCGGGTCAGCACGTCCCGCAGGATGTTGTCGACCAACCCCTCCATGGGCGCCAAGGCAATTTGCATGGAAAACACTCAACAAAAATCGTGCGGCAGTTTAGCCGGTTTCGCCGATCAGGGCATGCCGTACCGGTGGACGGTTTCGCGTCGTTTCGACGAAAAAGCCGAGTTAAACCGTCGACACGCCGCAATGAAAGTCGGGCAGGCAAAGTAAAAGCACTTTCATATGCATTTACTCCGACGCCCAGTTAGTGGATGAACATGCGTGACGGCAGTTACGGCTCGGTTCGCGAACTGGATAATTTTCTAGAAACAAAAATGATGTACAGCATCAGAAGTCACCTGGAGGGGGAGTCTAAATCAAGCATTGTGGCGTGCTTACGCTGCAGGCCTAAAAAGCCGAATAGACCAAACACGTTGTAGGACTCATCCCTCACAACAAGAGGAAAGTAGAGCGATAACACAGGATAAAGCCGACTCAACAAACTCTCGACAATCGTGAATAGTCAAACTTGCATTATGAACAAATCAAAACCTCAACGTATCCACCTTAAAAACACTGAACGAGACATCATAGAAAGCCATCCAAGATTAATGACCCACGAAAGCAAAACAACTGAATTTCATCGACCACGCACCTTAAAACAGAAAACAACATCACCACATCAAGCCAACTTTAACCCACCAAAAACGCAACCTTACAGAGCCACCTCCAACACCTGAAACAACATAAATACACATAAAACATCACATATAGGATAGACAACATGACAAAAACCAATAGAGACATTATTGTCATCGGGGGCGAATCACCTGAAGAACGAAAGTACATGGCGCCTATTGATGAATACATACGGTCACTATCAGAAAAAGCCAACCCTACGATTCTTTTTATTTCAACAGCCAATGGTGACGATCCGATCAAGGCCCGCGAGTTCTTTAACAAATATGAAAGTTCAGGCTGCATTGTCATTCAACTGACATTTTTCATACCGCCGTTCACGCACGCAGCACATATTTCATCATTGATAGACCAAGCTGACATTATTTACGTCGCTGGTGGCAACACGAGAGCAATGCTCGCCATTTGGCGGGAATTCGGTGTAACCGACTGTCTGAGAAAAGCGTGGGTAAACGGTAAAATTCTCTGTGGTGTCAGCGCCGGAGCAATTTGTTGGTTCGACTACGGACACTCGGACTCTGGAGGAGAATACGCACTGATCAACGGCCTAGGGTTACTCTCCGGAGCACTATGTCCGCACTTCAGCTCAGAGGCCGAACGACATGCATCCTTCGTCGAGTTAGTGCGTTCAAAAAACATTCACCCTGCCTATGCAGTAGATGATGGCATTGCGCTCCACTTCAAAAATGGCAAATACCATAAAACAATCCGCAACGAGATGTTACGCAACAGCTATTACATCAATACGGCATACCCACATGTCCGTTCACTGTGAACCCAGAATGCCCACGATATTGTCGCGCCGACACTCAGACTTAACATCACCCTCATCAATTACCTTGCAATGGCCAATAAAACTACCGTCTGCGTAAACGCTTCTGGATTTACAGTGCGCCCCTTTACCCAGCGCGCAGGTGTTTTTCACTTCCGAGTGGAAGCGCTATCCTGGCGCACAAAAAAACGGCACCGTTGCGGCGCCGTTCGTTTATCAAGCCAAATTACTTACGCGCCGCCTCCCACGACTTCAGCAGTTCGGCATAACTCACGGTCTCGCCCTTGGGTTTCTCGTTGGCCAGTTTCGGTTTTGGTGCGCCCGGCTGGTCGAACCAGTATTGCGCGTCGCGTTCCGGGTTCATTTTCGGGCCGCAAACCGGTTGGACCTTGGAGCGTTCGAGGCGGGCCATGATGGCGTCCTGGTCCTTGGCCAGGCCGTCGAGGGCCTGTTGCGGGGTTTTCTCGCCACTGGCGGCTTCGGCAATGTGGCTCCACCACAGCTGGGCCAGGCGCGGGTAGTCCGGCACGTTGGTCCCGGTCGGGGTCCATTGCACGCGGGCCGGGCTGCGGTAGAACTCCACCAGGCCACCGAGCTTGGGTGCCAGGTCGGTCATGGCCTGGGAGTTGATGTCCGACTCACGAATCGGCGTCAGGCCGACGATGGTCTTTTTCAGCGACACGGTTTTTGAAGTGACGAACTGGGCATAGAGCCAGGCCGCCAGTTTCTGTTTCTCCGGCGTCGACTTCATGAACGTCCAGGACCCCACGTCCTGATAGCCCAGCTTCATGCCCTCCTCCCAATACGGTCCGCGCGGCGATGGCGCCATCCGCCATTTCGGCGTGCCGTCGGCGTTCATCACCGCCAACCCTGGCTTGGTCATGTCAGCCGTAAAGGCGGTGTACCAGAAGATCTGCTGGGCGATATTGCCCTGGGAGGGCACCGGCCCGGATTCGGAGAAGGTCATGCCGGCCGCTTCCGGTGGCGCGTAGGCCTTCATCCAGTCGACATATTTCTGTGTCGCGAACACCGCCGCCGGGCCGTTGGTATCGCCACCACGGGTCACGCTGGAGCCGACCGGGTGGCAATCCTCTACGCGAATGCCCCACTCATCCACCGGCAAGCCATTGGGCAGGCCCTTGTCGCCCCCACCGGCCATGGAGAACCAGGCATCGGTGAACCGCCAGCCCAGGGACGGGTCTTTCTTGCCGTAGTCCATGTGCCCATACACCCGCTTGCCGTCGATTTCCTTGACGTCTTCGGTGAAGAACTTGGCGATGTCCTCATAGGCCGACCAGTTCACCGGCACGCCCAGCTCGTAGCCGTACTTTTCCTTGAACTTGGCCTTCAGGTCCGCCCGCTCGAACCAGTCGGCGCGAAACCAGTAGAGGTTGGCGAATTGCTGGTCGGGCAGTTGATAGATCTTGCCGTCTGGCGCGGTGGTGAAGGAAAGACCGATGAAATCCTTGAGATCGAGGGTCGGCGAGGTGTAGTCCTTGCCTTCATTGGCCATCAGGTCGGTGATCGATTCGGTTTTGCCATAGCGAAAGTGCGTACCGATCAGGTCCGAGTCGTTGACCCAACCGTCATAGATATTTTTGTCCGACTGCATCTGGGTCTGCAGTTTTTCCACTACGTCGCCTTCTTGCAACAGGTCGTGGGTCAGCTTGATCCCGGTGATTTCGTTGAAGGCCTTGGCCAGCACCTTGGACTCGTATTCGTGGGTGGCGATGGTTTCCGAGACCACGTTGATCTTCATTCCACGAAACGGCTCGGCGGCCTTGATGAACCACTTCAGCTCTTCCAGCTGTTGCTCGGCCGTGAGAGTCGAGGGTTTGAATTCGCTGCCAATCCATTTTTTCGCGGCGTCTTCATAGGCATCGGCCCAGGCTGCAACGCTCAACCCGCTGAGTGCCAGCATGGCTGCCACTGAAATGCTATGTCGCAGCTTATTGTTTTTCTCGAACATAGAGACCTCCTGTATTAGGTTTCGGAGCACGATTGCCGGGTGTCGGCTAGCCCCAACGCATCACGACCAACAGCCACACCAGGGACAGGCCGGTGGCCACCCAGATGCTCCAGCCGGTAGCGCCAATCACCAGCAGATGCAGGTAGGCGCTGCCGAGAAGACCGATAAACAGCCGATCACCACGGGTGGTGCTGATCGGTAGAAAGCCGCGCCGGGCGATGCTCGGCGAACGCAGTTCCCAGGTGGTCATGCCCACCAGCAGCAAGGCGATGGCGCCGAAGAACAGCGCGGTCGGCTGGGTCCAGTTCATCCACTCCATCATCAGTTCCTCACACTCGTCCCAAGGCAAAGCCCTTGGCCACATGGTTGCGTACGAACCAGATCACCAGCATGCCCGGCAGGATCGTCAGCACCCCGGCCGCCGCCAACACCCCCCAATCGATCCCCGAGGCCGACACGGTGCGGGTCATCACTGCGGCTATCGGCTTGGCATTGACCGAGGTCAGGGTGCGCGCCAGCAGCAGCTCGACCCAGGAAAACATGAAGCAGAAGAACGCCGTCACACCGATGCCCGAGCCGATCAGCGGGATGAAAATCTTGACGAAGAACTTGGGAAAACTGTAGCCGTCGATGTAGGCGGTTTCGTCGATTTCCTTCGGCACTCCGGACATGAACCCTTCGAGGATCCACACCGCCAGCGGCACGTTGAACAGGCAGTGGGCCAGGGCCACCGCGATGTGGGTGTCGAACAGGCCGATCGACGAATACAGCTGGAAGAACGGCAACAGGAAGACCGCTGGCGGCGCCATGCGGTTGGTCAGCAGCCAGAAGAACAAGTGCTTGTCGCCGAGGAAGCGATAACGGGAGAACGCGTAGGCCGCTGGCAGCGCCACGCTCAGGGAAATCACCGTGTTCAGGCTCACGTAGTACAACGAGTTGAGGTAGCCGGTGTACCAGCTCGGGTCGGTGAAGATCACTTTGTAGTTGGCCAGGGTGAAGTCCTGGGGAAACAGGGTCAGGCCACCGAGGATTTCCGTGTTGCTCTTGAACGACATGTTCAGCAACCAGTAGATCGGCACCAGCAGGAACAGGATGTAGAGCAACAGAGGCAGCAGCTTTGTCTTGCTCATGTCGGGCCTCAGCGGTTGGCGTCGGAGTGGGTCATGGCGGTGTAGAACAGCCAGGACACCAGCAGGATGATCAGGAAGTACACCAGCGAGAAGGCCGCCGCCGGCCCCAGGTCAAACTGGCCGATCGCCATCTGGGTCAGGGTCTGGCTGAGGAAGGTGGTGGCGTTGCCCGGCCCACCACCGGTGAGCACGAACGGCTCGGTGTAGATCATGAAGCTGTCCATGAAACGCAGCATCACCGCGATCAGCAGCACACTCTTGAGCTTGGGCAACTGGATGTGGCGAAACACCGCCCAACTCGATGCCCGGTCGATCCGGGCGGCCTGGTAGTAGACATCCGGGATCGCCCGCAGACCGGAGAAACACAACAAGGCCACCAGTGAGGTCCAGTGCCAGACATCCATCACCAACACCGTGACCCAGGCATCCATGGTGTTGGCCGCGTAGTTGTAGCTGATGCCCATGGCGTTGAGGGTCGAGCCCAGCAGGCCGATGTCGGCGCGGCCGAAAATCTGCCAGATGGTGCCGACCACGTTCCATGGAATCAGCAGCGGGATTGCCAGGATGATCAGCACCAGCGACGACCAGCGGCCCTTGGTCGGCATGGTCAGGGCGATGCCGATGCCCAGCGGGATCTCGATCAGCAGCACGCAGGCGGAATAGATGAACTGGCGCAGCAGCGAGTCGTGCAGCCGTGGGTCCAGCAGCACCTGTTTGTACCAGTCGGCCCCGACGAAGTAGCGGCTGGACTGGTCGAAGATGTCCTGCACCGAATAGTTGACCACGGTCATCATCGGGATCACCGCACTGAACGCCACCAGCAGGAACACCGGCAGCACCAGCCACCAGGCCTTGTTGTTCTGCACCTTGTTCATGGCTGCCCCTCGTTGCTGGCGTGCATGGGCAGCAGATAGTCATCGGCGTAGACCATCAGCCACTGCGCCGGAAAGCTGATATAGGCGGTGCCCTGGGGCACCGGCTTGTCTTCGGCCAGGCGCACTTTGAGCGGCACGCCGCCCAGGTTCAGGGTCATGATCTTGTAGGTGCCCAGGTCCTCGACATGCACCACCGTCGCTTGCATTGCCTCATCGAAGGGCTCGTCCCAGACATGCACGAACTCCGGGCGGATGCCAACCTTCAGCGATTTGCCGGCGGCCTCGGCGATGCGCTGCTGCAGGCCTTCGGACAACGGCAAGTCGATGTCAGCGAAACCCACGCCCCCGGGACGTGGGCTGACCTCGATCAGGTTCATCCCCGGGCTGCCGATGAAATAACCGACGAAGGTATGGCTCGGTCGCTCGAACAGCTCGCGCGGGGTACCGAACTGGACGATCTGCCCGCCGTACATCACCGCGATCTTGTCGGCGAAAGTCGAGGCCTCGAGTTGATCGTGAGTGACGTAGACCATGGTGATGTTGAATTGCTCGTGGATCTGCTTGAGCTTGCGCCGCAGCTTCCACTTAAGGTGCGGATCGATCACCGTCAGCGGCTCGTCGAACAGGATCGCCGACACGTCGTCACGCACCAGCCCGCGGCCCATGGAGACTTTCTGTTTTTCGTCGGCGCTGAGGTTGCGCGCCTTTTTCCCCAGCAGCGCCCGCAGGTCGAGGACCTCGGCGATTTCCTGGACCTTGCTGTGTACCCGGGCCTCGGCCATGCCTTGATTGCGCAGGGGAAAAGCCAGGTTATCGAACACCGTCATGGTGTCGTAGACCACCGGAAACTGGAAAACCTGAGCGATGTTGCGCTTCTCCGGGGTCAGTTGGTTGACCACCTTGTTGTCGAACAGCACCTGCCCTTCGGAAGGGCTGAGCAGGCCGGAAATGATGTTAAGCAAGGTCGACTTGCCGCATCCGGAAGGCCCGAGCAAGGCGTAGGCCCCGCCCTGTTCCCAGACATGGTTCATCTCGCGGATCGCGTAGTCTTCAGGCCCCGTCGGGGTGCGGGTGTAGCTGTGGGCGAGGTTGTGCAAGTGAATTTCGGCCATCAGGCAACCCTCGCGACACGCCGGCCGGGCGCCTGCAGCAGGCGTCCCTGGCCGTCGAAGACAAACAGTTTGTGGGTCGGGATGTAGATGCGGATCGGCGCATCGACGTCGTACTCGTGCACCCCGGGCAAGTGCAGCACCAGCAGGAAGTGTTCGTTGCGCACATGCAGGAAGGTTTCCGAACCGCTGATTTCCGCCACTTCGACGGTCACCGCCAGTTCCAGGTCGTCGTCGTTGCTCGGCACCAGGGAAATATGGCTGGGGCGCACGCCAAAGCGGAACTCACCTTCACCCACCGGACGCAAGTCGACGTTCAGCGGGAAGTGCACAAAATTGGCGAAGCTGACTTCGTTGCCGGCGATGCGCCCCGGCATCAGGTTGATCGGTGGCTCGGAGAACAGTTCGGCGGCCAGCACGGTCTGCGGTTGATGATAGACCTCGGCGGTCTTGCCGCTCTGGATCACCCGGCCCTCGTGCAGGATGGTGGTGGTGCCGCCCAGGGCCAGCGCCTCGTTGGGTTCGGTGGTGGCGTAGATGGCGATGGTATGGCGCGCCTGGAACAACTCGCGCATTTCCTGGCGCAGCTCTTCGCGCAGCTTGTAGTCGAGGTTGACCAGGGGTTCGTCGAACAGGATCAGTTCGGCATCCTTGACCAGCGCCCGGGCCATGGCGGTGCGCTGCTGCTGGCCGCCCGACAACTCCAGCGGATAACGCTTGAGGAACTTGTCGATGCGCAGCATCTGCGCGGTCTCGTGCACCTTGCTCTGGATCAGCTCGGCCGAGACCCCGGCTTGGCGCAAGGGCGAGGCGATGTTCTCGAACACGGTCATGGTCGGGTAGTTGATGAACTGCTGATAGACCATCGACACGTTGCGCAAGCGCACCGGGCGCTGGGTGACATCGACCCCGTTCATCAGGAGACGCCCGCTGTCCGGCTTGTCGAGACCGGCCATCAAGCGCATCAGGCTGGTCTTGCCCGACAGCGTGCGGCCCAGCAGGACGTTGAACGACCCGGGCTCGAAGTGCAGGTTGGCATCATCGATCCAGACTTGGCCCTCGACGGTGCGGCTGACGTGCTCCAGCGTTAATGACATGGCTCGGCCTTTTTCTTATTGGAGTCAAGCGACCGAGGTGACAGAGCGACATTCGTGCCAGAAATTCCAAAGGCTTGATCTGCCTGGGCTTTGACGAAAAAGAACAGGATGATGGGTTCGCGCCTGAACAGAAATGAACAACTTCACCTGCGCAATTGAACAGTTGCCGAGTTGACTTTGAACAATTGTGAACAACACTCAATCGATTACGTCGTTGCGTTCGTCCATAACAAAAACAATAAATGTTTGCCCAGGGACTGCCTGCCATGCCCGCGCCTGCCTCGCCCTTGCCCCACGACGCCATCATCCAGGACTCCTGGCGCCGCTGCCGCGCCTTCGGCCTGCAACATCAAAGCCCCCCGGCCTTCGACCAGCTCCCCGCCGCCGGCATCGCACGTCTGCTGGAAAGCCAGCACGCACTGGTGCAGACCACCCACCAGGAAGTGCTGCCCTACTATGAGAACATCCTGAGCAACTCCAACTGCCTGATCATGCTGGCCGACAACCAGGGCCAAGTACTGACCTCATGGGGTACCCAACGCTTTATCGAGCCGAGCCTGAGCCGTGGCTTCAACGCCGGTGCCAGTTGGCGTGAGCAATCCAGCGGCACCAACGCCATCGGTACCGCCCTGGCCTGCGAACAGGCCGTGCATATCGCCCACGATGAGCACTTTCTCAAGGCCAACCGCTTCATGACCGGCTCCGCCGCACCGATTTTCGATGCCGAGCGGCGGCTGATCGCCGTGCTCGATGTATCCAGCGACAGCTACCTGCCCCCGGACCACACCCTGGGCATGGTCAAGATGATGAGCCAGACCGTGGAAAACCGGCTGATCCTCAATCTGTTCAAGGGTGAACACTTCCAGTTGGTGTTCAACACCGGGCTGAACAACCTCGACAGCCAATGGGCCGGCCTGCTGATTTTTGATGAAAGCGGTCAGGTGCTCTCGGCCAATCGGCGCGCGGACAATCTGCTGGGCATCAGCTTGTCGCGAGTCAGCATCGACAGTCTGTTCCAGGTCTCGTTGCTGGAGTTGCTCAACCAGCCCGACGGTCTGCCCTTTGCCCTGCAGGCGGCCGGGCGCAATCGTTTCCATTGCCTGCTCAAGCGGCCGTTGCAGCGCCCGGTGCAGGCCCGGGTGTTTGCCCAAGCCCCCCTCCCCGCGCCACAGCCCATCAGCCTCGGCACCCTGCACTTTGGCGACAGTCGCGTGGAAAAGGCCGTGCGCCAGGCCGAGCGCCTGTTGGAAAAAGACATTCCCCTGTTGATTCACGGCGAAACCGGGGTGGGCAAGGAAGTCTTCGTCAAGGCCCTGCACCAGGCGAGCTCACGCAGTAAACAGGCATTTATCGCCGTCAACTGCGCGGCGATCCCCGCCGAACTGGTGGAATCCGAGCTGTTTGGCTATGAAAAAGGCGCCTTCACTGGCGCCAATCAGAAAGGCAGCATCGGCCTGATCCGCAAGGCCGACAAAGGCACCCTGTTTCTCGACGAAATCGGCGACATGCCACTGCCGACCCAGGCCCGGCTGCTACGCGTGCTGCAGGAGCGTTGTGTGCAGCCGGTGGGCAGCAGTGAACTGTTCGCGGTGGACATCCGCATCATCTCGGCCACCAACCGTTCATTGCGCGAGCAGGTGCAACTGGGGCGCTTTCGCGAGGACCTGTATTACCGCATCGGCGGCCTGACCCTGGAACTGCCACCGCTGCGCGAGCGCAGCGATAAGCAGGCGTTGTTCAAGTGTCTCTGGGAACAGCACCGCGAGGCGCTCCAGTGGGCCGGCTTGAGCCCGGAGGTACTGGCCCTGTTCGAACGCCATCCATGGCCTGGCAATCTGCGCCAGGTCAGCAGCGTGATCCAGGTGGCCCTGGCCATGGCCGAAGACCAACCGGTGCGGCCGGAGCATTTACCGGACGATTTTTTTGTCGACCTGGAGATGGAGCCGCTTGAGACGCCCGAGACTTTGGCGGTGGACTTGAATGATGCCGAGGATTTGAATCGGCAGTTGCAGGCAGTTGGGGGGAATATTTCGCATTTGGCACGGCGGTTGGGGGTTAGTCGCAATACCCTCTATAAAAGGTTGCGCCAGTGCGAGAGCTGACCGCTGCGCGGTCAATCGCGAGCAAGCTCGCTCCCACAGTGGTTCTGGGGTGCTCGCGGATTTTGCATGCGCCGAAGCCAACTTGTGGAAGCTGGCTTCGGCGCGATTTAGCAATGAAGCAACCAGGTGATTCTCAACTGTATGCGTTGATAAACCAGGTGATCATCGGGATAGCCACAATGTCGATCAGCACGGCACCGCACAGCGGCACGATGATGAAGGCTTTGTACGAGAACACTTTGTAATGGTCACAAATGGCGCCCATGTTGGCCACTGCATTGGGCGTCGCGCCCAGCCCGTGCCCCATGAAGCCTGCGCACAAGACTGCCGCGTCGTAGTTGCGGCCAAACAGGCGGAACAGGACGAACACGCACAGCAAAATCATGATCACCACCTGCACCACCAGAATCACCAGCAGCGGCAAGCCAAGCTTCTCCAGCTCCCAAAACTTCAGACTCATCATTGCCATGGTCAGGAACATGCCCAGGCACACATCGCCGATAGTGCTGACGGCATGGTCGGGCATCTCGATAACCTGAGCACGGTCATTGAGGTTGCGCAGGATGATCGCGACGAACATGGCGCCCACATAGCTCGGCAACACGATACCCAGATGCTGTTGCAAGCTGGAGCCCAGCCAGAACCCAAGCACCATGATCACCACAATGCAGGTCAACAAGCGCAACAAGGTGGCAGCATCCAGCGCGGGCTGCGGGGTGTGGACCACTTCTTCGAACGCCTTGAGGCTGCCAACGGCTTCGGCCTTGACTACGAGTTTGTTGCGCTCGATCAACCAGCGCGCCAGCGGGCTACCCAACAAGCCGCCTGCCACCATGCCAAAGGTTGCAGCTGCCAGCGCTGCAGTGGTCGCACCGACCGCACCGAGGTTTTCAGCAATCGGCCCGAAAGCTGCCGCCGCACCAAAACCGCCTTCCAGTGACACCGCGCCGGCCATGATCCCCAGCAACGGGTCGATGCCCAGCAGCTTGGCGACACTGACACCCACCACGTTTTGCACCAGCGCCAGGCCCCAGCACGCACCCAGGTAGATAAACAGCAATTTACCGCCCTTGCGCAGCAAGCCCAGGCTACCACCCAAACCGACAGTGGTGAAAAACGCCACCATCAGCGGGGTTTGCAGGCTGGTGTCGAGGGTCAGGTTGAGCAGTTGCTGATCACGTAACAGCCAGATCACCAAGGCAAAACCAAAACCACCAATCACCGGTGCAGGAACACACAGGTGACGCAGCCAGTAGCTACGTTTTTTCAGTTGGGCACCCAGGCCCAGCAGGAGCAAAGCGAGAGCGAGGGTGCTCAGCGCATCCAGTTCGAATGTCAGCATGGCGAATTTCTCTTTTTCTTATGATTCAACAAGCGGTTTCAGGGATTTACGGAAAAACTTAATCGATCAGGCTGGCGAGCAGACGCGCGCCAATGCGGGCGGTTCGATTGTCGATATCCAGGCCGGGGTTGAGTTCGGCGATGTCGGCCATGCGCAATTTGCCGCTGGCCTTGGCATGACGTATCAGGTGCTCGACGATCTGCATGTCCACGCCATGGGCAGACGGCGCACTGACACCGGGCGCCTGGCTGGCGGGCAGGACATCAAGGCAGATGGTCATGTAGAGGTGATCGACGTCTTGCAAGAACTCATCGATCAGCGCTTCGCAGGCGGGTATGTCCCAGCTGTTCATTTGCCGGTCGAGGCGGTAACGCACATTCAGTCGCTGCGCCTGCTCAAACAGCGCCTGGGTGTTGTTCATCTGGCTGACACCCAGGCAGCAATAGGTGAACGGCATCTGCGCACGCTGGCAGTACTCGGCTATCTGGCGAAAAGGGGTACCCGAACTGCTTTGTTCACCATGGCGCAGATCAAAGTGGGCATCAAAGTTGAGAACGCCGATCCGCGCATGCGGGGTGGCCTGGCGCAGGTGATCGGCCAGGCCGCTAAAGCTGGCAAAGGCGATTTCATGGCCGCCACCCAACCCCAACGGCAAATGCCCCTGGTTGAGCATATAGCTGACGTGGTGAGCGTAAATCTGCTGCGCGCCTTCGAGGTTGCTGTCGGTGCAGCTCACATCGCCCGCGTCATACAGCGGCGCACGGCCGTGCCACGCCAGGTTGGCCAGCGCCTTGCGCAGTGCTGACGGGCCAAGACGGGCGCCGGTGCGTCCTTGATTACGTTTGACGCCTTCATCACAGGCCAGTCCAATCAGTGCTGCACCCGCAGACTGACCCTCGCAGAAGGGCTTGACCCATTGATGCCAGCGCAGCGCAGCCTGCCCTTCGCCAGCGTCGATACGACCTGTCCACAGGGGTATGTCAGAAACAGCAGTCATGCTTGAAATTCCAGTCAAATTCAGTCGAGCCGGGCGCTCAGGCGCAGGGCCACGTCCTGGGTCCAGCGGATCAGGCGTTCACTGCGGGTGTGCGCCCGGAAGGCAGGAGCCATGAGGCTGATGGCGCCGTGCAGGCGATTTCGGCTGTCGAGCAACGGCGTGCTGATACCCCAAATGCCGTCGTCGATTTCACTCACACTCACGGCATAACCGGCAGCGCGGATATCGGCAAAACTGCGTTGGTACGTGGCGACGTCCTCGCTTTCGACGCCTTGCGCCAAAAGAGCCGACAGGCTTTGCGCCTCATCCATATAGGCCAACAGCACTCTCGCCGACGCACCGACCAACAGCGGCTGGGCCAGCCCTTTTTGGTAGCAGCAACGCAGCGGTTGCGGGCTGTCGACCAGTTCGATGCAAATCGCCTGGCCATTGCTGGGCACCATTAACGCCACGCTTTCCTGGCTTTGCTCGGCCAGGCGCTTGAGTTCCGGCTTGGCGAGGGTCACCAGCACGGCTTCGCGGTCGAATTTCTTGGCCAGTTGCAAACAAGTTGGCCCCGGCAAATAGCGACCCTGACCGTTCTCTTCGGCAAGCCCCCAGCGCAGCAGGGTCTTGAGATGGCGATAAGTGCTGCTGAGCGGCTGTGCCAGTTGCTCGGACAGTTCTTTGGCGGAGATCGCCTCGCCGGATTGCCCCAGGGTGACGAGGATTTGCAGCAAGCGATCAGTGGGCGTGTTGTAGTTCATATCGGCCTCATGCTCTTGCGGGCATGGTGCACCGAGTTTTCCATTAACTGAAACCGGATTCCCACTGAGTGGGAAAAAACCCGCAGATAACGATCAGCGGTCAGCCCTTAGCCTCACGGATGATCTGCCGAATCAATGCCTTGCGATGCCGGTCAAAACAAAACCCGCACTAGGCGGGTTTGGTTTTGCAGCGATGACACCACTCAGTCAGCCAGACGCCAGGTCGTGCCGCCCTTGCCGTCTTCCAGCACCACGCCCATGGCGGTGAGCTGGTCGCGGATGCGGTCGGATTCGGCCCAGTCTTTAGCGGCACGCGCCGCCAGGCGCGCGGCGATCAAGCCATCGACTGCAGCCGCATCCACCCGCCCTTCGGCGCCAGCCTGCAGGAAGTCGTCGGCCTCAAGCTGCAACACACCCAGCACGCTGGCCAGTTCTTTCAAGCGCGCTGCCAGACCGGCCGCCGCATCGAGATCGCTCTCACGCAGGCGGTTGATCTCGCGCACCATCTCGAACAGCACCGCGCAGGCTTCCGGCGTGCCGAAGTCGTCGTTCATCACCTGGGTGAACCGCTCGACAAAGGCTTCGCCACCGGCCGGCGCCACCTTCGGCAGGCCTTTCAACGCGTGGTAGAAACGCTCCAGGGCGCCCTTGGCGTCCTTGAGGTTGTCTTCCGAGTAGTTGATGGCGCTGCGGTAGTGGCTCGACACCAGCAGGTAACGCACGACTTCCGGGTGGTACTTTTCCAGCACATCGCGGATGGTGAAGAAGTTGTTCAAGGACTTGGACATCTTCTCGCCATTGATGCGAATCATCCCGCAATGCATCCACGCGTTGGCGTAGGTCTTGCCGGTGGCCGCTTCGCTCTGGGCGATTTCGTTCTCGTGGTGCGGGAACTCCAGGTCGCTGCCGCCACCATGAATGTCGAAGGTCTCGCCCAGGCAGCAGGTGGACATCACCGAGCACTCGATGTGCCAGCCCGGACGCCCGGCGCCCCACGGCGACTCCCAGCTCGGCTCGCCCGGCTTGACGCCCTTCCACAGAACGAAATCCAGGGGATCGTCCTTGGCTTCGTCGACCTCGATCCGCGCACCGATGCGCAGGTCTTCGATCTTCTTGCGCGACAGCTTGCCGTAGCCCATGAACTTGCCGACGCGGTAGTACACGTCGCCATTGCCCGGGGCGTAGGAGTATCCCTTGTAGATCATGGTATGGATCATCGCGTGCATGCCCGGAATGTGATCCGTGGCGCGCGGCTCCATGTCCGGCTTCTGGATGTTCAGGCGCGCTTCGTCTTCGTGCATCGCCGCGATCATGCGCTCGGTCAAGGCTTCGAACGACTCACCGTTCTCATTGGCCCGATTGATGATCTTGTCGTCGATGTCGGTGATGTTGCGCACGTAGGTCAGGTCGTACCCGCTGAACCGCAACCAGCGGGTCACCAGGTCGAACGCGACCATGCTGCGGCCGTGGCCGAGGTGGCAGTAGTCGTACACGGTCATGCCGCACACGTACATGCGCACCTTGTTGCCATCCAGCGGCTTGAAGACTTCTTTGCTCTTGGTGAGCGTGTTGTAGATCGTTAGCACGTTAGTTCCTTGACTGAATCACTGACCCCAGGAGTCGCGCAGGGTCACGGTACGGTTGAATACCGGAGCGCCCGGTTTCGAGTCCTTGATATCCGCGCAGAAGTAACCTTCGCGCTCGAACTGGAAACGGTCTTCCGGCTGTGCATCGCCCAGCGAAGGCTCGGCACGACAACCGGTGAGGACTTGCAGTGAGTCAGGGTTGATGTTGTCCAGGAAACTGGCGCTGTCTTCGGCCTTCTCAGGGTTGGCCGAGCGGAACAGGCGATCGTACAGGCGCACTTCGCACTCGATGCTGGCAGCGGCCGGCACCCAATGCACCACACCCTTGACCTTGCGGCCTTCAGGGTTCTTGCCCAGGGTGTCTGGATCGTAGGAGCAGCGCAGCTCGACGATATTGCCGTCGGCATCCTTGATCGCTTCGTCGGCGCGGATCACGTAGCTGCCGCGCAGGCGCACTTCGCCGTTCGGTTCCAGGCGCTTGTAGCCTTTTGGCGGCTCTTCCATGAAGTCATCGCGGTCGATGTAGATTTCACGGGCGAACGGCAGCTTGCGCACGCCCAGCTCTTCTTTCTGCGGATGACGCGGCAGTTCGAGGTTTTCGACCTGGTCTTGCGGATAGTTGGTGATCACCACCTTCAACGGACGCAACACGCACATGGCGCGCGGGGCGTTCGCGTCGAGATCCTGACGGATGCTGAATTCCAGCATGCCGAAGTCGACCACGCCATCGGAACGGTTGGTGCCAACCATGTCGCAGAAGTTGCGGATCGACGCCGGGGTGTAGCCGCGACGACGGAAGCCCGACAGCGTCGACATACGCGGGTCATCCCAGCCATGTACGTGCTTTTCATCGACCAGTTGCTTGAGCTTGCGCTTGCTGGTGATGGTGTAGTTCAGGTTCAGGCGGCTGAATTCGTACTGGCGCGGCTTGGCCGGCACCGGCAGCGCGTCCAGGAACCACTCGTACAGCGGACGATGGCTTTCGAACTCCAGGGTGCAGATCGAGTGGGTGATGCCTTCGATGGCATCCGACTGACCGTGGGTGAAGTCATAGTTGGGGTAGATGCACCACTTGTCACCGGTCTGGTGGTGGTGGGCATGACGGATGCGGTACATGATCGGGTCGCGCAGGTTCATGTTCGGCGAGGCCATGTCGATCTTGGCCCGCAGCACCCGTGCACCGTCCTGGAACTCACCGGCTTTCATGCGGGCGAACAGGTCGAGGTTTTCTTCCACGCTGCGCTCACGGAACGGGCTGTTCTTGCCCGGCTCGGTCAGGCTGCCGCGGTATTCCTTGGCCTGCTCAGGGGTCAGGTCGTCGACATAGGCCTTGCCCGCCTTGATCAGCTCGACCGCCCAGTCGTGCAACTGGTCGAAATACTGCGAGGCATAGCGCACTTCACCGGACCACTGGAAACCCAGCCACTTGACGTCGCTTTCGATGGCATCGATGTATTCCTGGTCTTCCTTGGCCGGGTTGGTGTCGTCGAAACGCAGGTGCGTGACGCCACCGAATTCCTGGGCCAGGCCGAAGTTCACACAGATCGACTTGGCGTGACCGATGTGCAGGTAACCATTGGGCTCTGGCGGAAAACGGGTGACGATCTGCGTGTGCTTACCCGAGTCCAGGTCCGCCTGGATGATCGGGCGCAGGAAGTTGACCGGCACGGCTGGGCCGTTCTTGGAATTCGAGGCAGGGTCGACAGTGGGCTTGCTCATAGGATCCTTGGGCGTACAAGTGCGTGGCCTACATGCAGGCCGAACAAAACAAAGCCGCTATCATAGCCGATGCGGTCAAGTGCCTGACAGAGCAGGCCGGAAAACTGCTGCTTTTAATCGAACCCAGATGAAAAAACAGCCTCGAAATTCGCGCCCGGCACGCTAAACTGCGCACCTTGGCCGACGCTGGCCAAACCGGTTGGGGGCCGTGCTGCCCCGAAACCCACGAATTCCTTAAAGAGTAGCGATCATGACTCAAGTCAAACTGACCACCAACCACGGCGACATCGTCCTGGACCTGAACGCCGAGAAAGCCCCGATCACCGTGGCCAACTTCATCGAGTACGTTAAGGCCGGTCACTACACCAACACCGTGTTCCACCGTGTAATCGGCAACTTCATGATCCAGGGCGGTGGTTTCGAGCCAGGCATGAAGGAAAAGAAAGACAAGCGTCCAAGCATCCAGAACGAAGCGGACAACGGTCTTTCCAACGACAAGTACACCGTGGCCATGGCTCGCACCATGGAGCCGCATTCGGCTTCCGCGCAGTTCTTCATCAACGTGGCGGACAACAGCTTCCTCAACCACAGCGGCAAGAACGTGCAGGGCTGGGGCTACGCGGTGTTCGCCAAAGTGACTGCCGGCACTGACGTTGTCGACAAGATCAAGGGTGTTTCCACCACCATGAAGTCCGGCCACCAGGACGTTCCAGCAGAAGACGTGATCATCGAGAAAGCCGAGATCATTGAGTGATACTGCTGATTTCAGACTTACATCTGGAAGAGGAGCGCCCGGACATCACCCGGGCGTTTCTGGATTTGCTCGCCACCCGTGCCCGCACGGCCAGTGCGCTGTACATACTGGGCGACTTTTTCGAGGCCTGGATCGGCGACGACGCCATGAGCCCCTTCCAACGCTCCATCTGCCAAGCCCTGCGCAACTTGAGCGACAGCGGCACGGCTATCTTTCTGATGCACGGCAATCGCGACTTCCTGTTGGGCAAGGCCTTCTGCAAAGCAGCCGGCTGTACCCTGCTAAAAGACCCGAGTGTGGTGCAACTCGCCGGTGAACCGGTGCTGCTGATGCACGGCGACAGCCTGTGTACCCGCGACATCGGCTACATGAAACTACGACGCTACCTGCGCAACCCGCTGACGCTGTTCATCCTGCGCCACCTGCCCCTGCGCACCCGCCACGCGCTGGCGCGCAAGTTGCGAAGCGAAAGCCGCGCGCAGACCCGCATGAAGGCCAACGACATCGTCGACGTGACCCCCGAGGAAATCCCGCGGATCATGCAGCAATACGGGGTAAAAACCCTGATCCACGGCCACACCCACCGCCCCGCCATCCACAAGCTGCAAATTGGCGACCTGGCAGCCAAGCGCATTGTGCTGGGTGACTGGGACCGTCAAGGCTGGGCGCTGCAGGTGGATGAGCAGGGATTCCAGCTGGCCGCGTTCGACTTCCCGGTGGCTGCCTTGCCACAGCTGTAGGAGCGAGCTTGCTCGCGATAGCAGTGGCTCAGGCCCCATCGCAAGCAAGCTCGCTGCCACATCTATGGATAACCCCCTACAAGCAGGTCGCCAAAGCCGCCAACCGACGCGTGGCAACCCAGCTATCTTGCACCACGTAATACTTCAACACCCCGCCCTGCACATCGATAAACGACTCAGCCGACCGGGTATAAACAGTAAACCCACCACCGTCCCCCGGCTCCAGGTAACCGCTGGCATCCACCCCAAACACTGCCTCATCCTGCCAGGCAAACTGCACACACTGGGCAACCACCAGATCAGCCTTGTTCGAAGCGAGCGTCTTGTAGGGGCTCTGGGTGCGGGCCTGGTTCATCGTCGATCCCGCACACCCGGCCAATAACAGCCCCGCCAGTGCCACCAGACAAATACGCATCGTGCTTCCTTAAATAGGTAAAACGGCGACTCTATCACTCCACACCGCCGTCTCGAAGTGCAAAGGCTCTGCTTTACTTCGAGATAAGGCGCGACAGGCCACGGTTATTCACGCACCCTGTCGCGCCATTATGGGCGCCCTGCGCCACGTACTCTTTCTGGAAAGCCAATGACCCCCAACGCCGAGCTGTACAAACCGTCCACCGACTACGCCGACAAACTGATCAGCCAGATCGGCCAGACCCCCTCCTGGATTGCCAAGCGCATTGGCGTGACCGACAAACGCATCCGCTACATTCTCGACGGCGAACGCACGGTAAAGGGCGAGACCACGCCGATCCAGATGACCTACACCGAACAATTTGCCCTCGAGTGCCTGGCAGCCGAGGCCAAGGCCAACCGCAAGAAGACTTCCTGACCCGGATCAAGGCCCGGCCCGGTACCGCGCGCATACTTTCATTTTGACCAGGATGATTCATGGCCTCGATCGAATCGCAACACGAACTGGCGCTGCAACGTTTTCTCAATGCCCATCCGGCACTGCGCGAAGAACTGGACCACCTCAATCCGCTGGCTGCCCAGGCCAAAGGCGAGAGCATGGAGCGGTTTCGCAGCGAACACCTGCACCAAGCCTACGAAGCCGAGGCCGAGCGCCTGGGCCTGTTTGCCTGGGAACTGACCTTGCAGTTGACCGCCGCTACCCCCGAGGACTTCGCCGCCCAACGGCTGGAAGTGCACAAGGAGGTGGCGCAGATGGCCGGCATGGACTGGCAGGAGTACTGCGAACTGCACGGCCTCGAGCGTTAGCCGATGCTGCCTTCCCCACCCCATCGCGCACCCACCAGCGGGCTGTTGCACGTGCAGAAATGGCGCGGCCGGGTCGGCCTGTGCCTGGTGGCGAGCCTGTCGGTCCTGGCGGGCATGACCGACGCCATCGGCTTCATGGCCACCGGCGACTTTGTTTCCTTCATGAGCGGCAACACTACCCGCCTGGCGGTGGCGATCAGCGCCAGTGACTGGCAACTGACCCTGCACCTGTCAGTGCTGGTGCTGATGTTTATCGTCGGTAACGCCTTGGGCGTGATCGTCAGCCGCATCGGCCGGCGCCGCGCCCTGCCCTTGATGCTGAGTATCGCCGCCCTGCTGTGCGCCGCTGCGGCCTGGCCATTCGAAACGCAATTCCCGGCATTGCTGGCGGCCATTCTGGCCATGGGCATGCTCAATGCCGCCGTGGAGCAGGTCAACGGCCTGCCAATTGGCCTGACTTACGTTACCGGCGCCCTGTCACGCTTCGGCCGTGGCCTGGGGCGCTGGATGCTGGGCGAGCGGCGCACGGGCTGGCGCGTGCAGTTGATCCCCTGGGCCGGGATGTTTGCCGGTGCCGTGCTGGGGGCGATCCTGGAGCACCGGTTCGGCCTGCAAGCGCTGTACGCCAGCGGCTTGTTGGCGGCCGTGCTGGGCATTGTCTCGCTGAAGATTCCGCGCCGCTGGCAACTGGGCTACATGCCACGCTGAATCGCCCTTCGCCGCACCGCCGATAAAGCATTATCATGGCCGCAGATTTATCGTCAGAGTTCGCCATGAAGTTCGCCATCGCGCTGTTTTCTGCCCCTCACGCGCCCTCCTCGCGCCGCGCCCTGCTGTTCGCCCAGGCTGCGCTGGCCGGCGGGCACCAGATCGTACGGCTGTTTTTCTATCAGGACGGCGTCTACAACGCTTCCAGCAGCGTCGTCACCCCGCAGGATGAGCAGGACGTCGCCCAGCAGTGGCGCACCTTCGTCAGTGCGCACCAGCTCGATGGCGTGGTGTGCATCGCCGCCGCCCTGAGACGCGGTGTGCTGGACGAGACCGAGGCCAAGCGCTATCAGCGCAGCGCGATCGATGTCGACGCGCCGTGGCAATTGTCCGGCCTCGGTCAACTGCACGACGCGGTGCAGGACGCCGATCGGCTAATTTGCTTTGGAGGGCCGTGAGCCGTGCCTAAATCCCTGTTGATTATCAGCCGCCAGGCCCCCTGGTCCGGCCCCGGTGCCCGTGAAGCACTGGACATCGTGCTGGCCGGCGGCGCCTTCGACCTGCCCATCGGCCTGCTGTTTCTGGATGATGGCGTGTTCCAGCTGGCCAGCCAGCAGAATGCCAAGGCCATCCAGCAGAAAGACCTCAGCGCCAACCTGCAAGCCCTTGGCCTGTTCGGTGTCGAAGACCTCTACGTCTGCGCCGACAGTGCCCACGCACGTGGCTTGCAGGCGCAGGACTTGAGCCTCGAAGAACTGCAGCTATTGGCCGCCGGGCAGATCTCGGCCGTTATTGACCGCTATGACCAGGTTATTACCCTCTGATGTCGACTTTGCATGTGTTGTCTCATTCGCCTTTCTCCGACAACCGGCTGGACAGTTGCCTGCGCTTGCTCGGCGGCAACGATGGCCTGCTGCTCACAGGGGACGCGGTCTATGCCCTACAACCCGGCACCACACCGTGCAATCAGTTACAGCAAAGGGCTGACAGCCTGCAGCTGTTTGTCCTGGAAGAAGACGTCCAGGCTCGCGGCTTGCCGGTGCCGCAGTGGATCAAGTCCCTTGACTACCCGGCCTTCGTCGAACTGTCGATAACCTACGACAAGGTCAACAGCTGGTTATGAACACGCTGACCGTGGGTACACGCCAGATCGAACTGGACAAAGACGGCTATCTGCTCGACCTGGCGGACTGGTCGGCGCAAGTCGCCGACGCGCTGGCGGCCACCGAAGAGCTGCAACTGAGCGCCGAACACTGGGAAATCCTCGAGCTGCTGCGCGGTTTCTACCAGGAGTTCCAGCTGTCGCCGGCAACCCGCCCGCTGATCAAGTACACCGCGCTCAAGCTGGGGCCGGACAAGGGCAACAGCCTGCACCTGAACCGCCTGTTCAAAGGCACTCCCGCCAAACTCGCCGCCAAGCTGGCGGGCCTGCCCAAACCGACGAATTGTCTATGACCGATTTCGCCCCACTGCTTACCGAAACGCCCGCCGAACACCCATTTGCCCCCTTCGTGCGCATCCTCGGCAAAGGCAAGCGCGGCGCGCGCAGCCTGACCCGCGAGGAAGCCCGCGAAGCCATGGGCATGCTGCTCGACGACAAGGTCGAGGACACCCAGCTCGGCGCCTTCCTCATGCTGTTGCGGCACAAGGAAGAGAGCCCGCAAGAACTGGCGGGCTTCACCGAAGCCCTGCGCGAGCGCCTGCACGCCCCGCCCTTGGCGGTCGATCTCGACTGGCCGACCTACGCCGGCAAGAAGCGGCACCTGCCCTGGTACCTGCTGGCAGCCAAGTGCCTGGCCCAGAACGGTGTGCGCATCTTCATGCATGGCGGTGGCGCACACACTGCCGGGCGCCTGTACAGCGAGCAACTGCTCGGCGAATTGAACATTGCGTTGTGCCGCAACTGGCAGCAAGTCGGTACGGCACTGGACAACGCTGGCCTGGCGTTCATGCCGCTGATGGACTGGGCGCCGCAACTGCAGAAGATGATCGACCTGCGCAACACGCTCGGCCTGCGCTCACCGATTCATTCGCTGGCGCGGATCCTTAACCCGCTGGGCGCGCGATGCGGCCTGCAAAGCATTTTCCATCCGGGCTATCAGGCTGTGCATCGCGATGCCAGCGGCTTGCTCGGTGACACGGCGATTGTGGTCAAGGGCGATGGCGGTGAAATCGAGATCAACCCGGATGCCGACAGCCATCTGTACGGCACTGCCGGCGGCGAAAGCTGGGACGAAGAATGGCCACAGCTATCGGCGCAACGTCACGTCAAGCCGGCCTCGCTGGATATCGAGCACCTGAAAGCGGTGTGGCGCGGCGATGTAGTCGACAGCTATCCGCAGATGGCCCTGATTTCGACCATGGCACTGGCCCTGCGCGGTCTTGGCCAGCCCCGTGAGCAAGCATTTGAAACCGCCGAAAAATACTGGGCTGCTCGCGACAAATCGATTTAACCGATCATTGGCGCCCGATCTTTGCGCTTTTTGTTCGAACTCATCGGAATAGACTCGGCTCCAACGATTATTGGTTTGCGGAGTCTTGATCATGGGTTTACTCGTTGATGGCCACTGGCAGGACCAGTGGTACGAAAGCAGCAAAGACGGGGCGTTCCAGCGCGAACAGGCGAAACGCCGCAACTGGGTCACGGCTGACGGCCAGCCCGGCCCCAGCGGCGAAGGCGGCTTTAGCGCTGAAGCCGGGCGTTATCACCTTTACGTTTCACTCGCCTGTCCGTGGGCACATCGCACGCTGATCTTGCGCAAACTCAAAGGCCTGGAAGACCTGATCGACGTTTCGGTGGTCAGTTGGCTGATGCTGGAAAACGGCTGGACCTTCGACACTGCGCTCGGATCAACCGGCGACAAACTCGATCACTTCGACTTCATGCACCAGCGCTATACAGCCGACACGCCCGACTACACCGGCCGCGTCACCGTGCCGCTACTGTGGGACAAAAAGCTCAAACGCATCGTCAGCAATGAATCGGCCGAGATCATCCGCATGTTCAACAGTGCGTTCGATGACTTGACCGGCAATGACCTGGACTTCTACCCGGCACCGCTGCACGGCGAGATCGATGCGCTGAATGAGCGGATCTATCCGGCCGTGAACAATGGCGTGTATCGCGCAGGGTTTGCCACCTCGCAACAGGCATATGCAGAGGCGTTTGATGAGGTGTTTGCCGAGCTCGATCACCTGGAGCGTGTCTTGGGCGCAAACCGCTATCTGGCGGGGGAGTACCTGACTGAAGCGGATGTGCGCTTGTTCACTACGATGATCCGGTTCGATGCGGTGTACCACGGCCACTTCAAGTGCAACCTGCGGCGGATAGCCGATTACCCGAACCTGTCGAACTGGCTACACGAACTGTATCAATGGCCGGGGATTGCCGAGACGGTGGACTTTACCCACATCAAGAATCACTACTACGCCAGCCACAAGACCATCAATCCGACGGGGGTGGTACCAAAAGGACCGCAACAGGATTTCAACGCGGCCCATGATCGGCAGCGCTTGAGTGGCCAGGGGGTTTGGCGTAAGGCCTGATGTTGCGGGGCTTTTGAAGGCCCTATCTCGGCATAGGTATCTACACAACGTTGTAGCGGCCTCTGGGGGGTTGGATTAGGCGGAGTACATATCCATTTCTTCGGTAACGGCCTCCTATGGTTCCGCCTGACGGCGGCTCACTTTTGAACAGCGCAAAAGTAAGCAAAACGCTCTTAC
>NZ_JBIUWJ010000044.1:39545-47140 GCF_044743405.1 Pseudomonas sp. NPDC087626 | reverse complement strand
CGAGCCCAAGCGAGGTGCCAAGTGGTGGGGCAAGAGCCTTTTGCTTACTTTTGGGCTCCTCCAAAAGTGAGCCGCTGTAAAAGCGGAACCATAGGAGGCCGTTACCGAAAAAATGGATATGTACTGGGCCCAATCCAGCACCCCAGCGGCCGCCACGCAAACAAGCTCCCTCGCCACAGGCCGCTACAACGTTGTGTCGATACCTATGCCAATCGCGGGCAAGCCTTGCTCCCACAGAAGGAGGGGAGGCAAGGTGCGGATGGGCTATAGTGCCGCGGGGTTTTGCAACGGAGACGTCCCTTTGCGTATCGCTTTACTGTTTGGCGCCTGGCTGTTCAGTGCGGGCGTGCTTGCCGCGCCCAACGAACCGGCCACCCTCGATCGCAGCACCTGGCCAGAGCAACTGACCAGCCCGACCCTGTTCGATGTCGCCTCACGGGCGGAGATCCTCGCGTTCTCTCGGGCTCTGCTCGACAGTGAAGGGCTCGACGAGCCGGCCCTGAAGCAGCGCCTGGGCTTGCGCATGATCAATCTCGAGGCGATCAATGCCCTGCGCGAGCGGATGTGGGTGCGCTTGCTGGCCAACTACGGGTTCGCCGAGCAAAGCTGCGACCAGGATGCCTCCTTCTGTTTCCTGGTCGAGGACCGCGAGACATTGCGCCAGCAGGCCGCCAAGTTCGAACTTGGGCCGGACTCCTTTTATACCCGTTGGGCCGAGCCGAGCCGGGAGTTTCACCAGCGCTACCTGGACGAACAATTGCGCAAGGCCGCGTTGCTGCCCCAGACGAGCAGTGAGGTCGAGCTGTTTGGCGACTACGAGCGTAATGGCGAGCCCCTGCATGACCGGCTGTTTGTCCTGAGTTTCGACAGCGGCGCCAATCGGGTGCCGGATCACACTGCCTGGCTGACCGAGTATCTGCGCAAGGCCAATCTGTCCGGGCTGTTCTTTGTCTTGGGCAGTGATATCCAGGGCCGCCTGGCGCAACAGTCGGTCGCCCAGTTGCAAAGGCTTTACGCGGGCCAGTGCGTCGGGGTCCAGGGGTGGCAGTTCCGTTCCCACAGTCACTGGCAGGACTGGCAGTACTCGGTGACACGCAGCATCGAACTGGTGAAGAAGCGGCTGCCGGAAAACTTCGTGCCGCTGTTCCGCCCACCCAATGGTCAACGGCGCGCCGATGCCGCGGGGTTTTTCCAGGCCCAGGGGCTGCAGGTGGCGCTGTGGGACATCGATCCGGCCGACAGCACCCGGCAACTGACGGGGGAGCAGAGTGCACAGCGGGTCTTGACCCTGATGCTGCTATGGCGCCATGGGGTGATCAATTTCAACACCCGGCAGGATGGGGTGAAAACGGCGCTGCCTTGGCTGTTGGCGCGAACGGCGCAAAGCGGGATTGGCTGGGAGGAGTGTCGGCAGGCATTTCGTTGAAAAGGTAAAAGCCCGGAATCATTGGCTTTCGGCCGATTTTCAGGGGCAATTCGATGCAGGCGGACTTCCGACTTTAACGGTGCCGGTGCCATGCGCCAAGCGGTATTTATCGGGTAAAAAAATAAACTTCAAAAAAGCATCAAAGTGCTTTTTTCTGTCATGGGTTTTGGAGTATTACGAAGACAGACCGCCGAAACCTGCAACACAGGTGGCGTCTTCCAAGACCCCTTGTGTGCAGTTCACTTGAGTCGTGCCGTAGGCGCACGTCAAGTGGACTCGGTGGCCACTTCGAGGCGCAGAACTGTCACGGTATTGCGTCGACTGGCTCCCACAAAGGTGACCGAGTATGGATGATCACGGACGTAGTTCTTCTTCCAACCAGCCAATCCTTTATGTACTCGATACCAACGTATTGATCCACGATCCCAACGCGCTGCTGAACTTTGAAGAGCACCACGTTGCCATCCCGATGACCGTCCTTGAAGAGCTGGACAAGCTCAAGAGTGGCCATCACAGCGTTGCCGCCGAATGCCGCCAGGCCATTCGCCTGATCGACAAGACCCTGGGCGACGCATCCCCTGAAGACGTTGAACTGGGCGTGCCGATCCAGCGTGGAAAAAGCGGGCCCAAGGGGCTGCTGTCGATTCTGATGAGCAAGCGTACCGAACCGAACATCGTCCTGCCCGAGCACCTGAACGACAACATCATCATCAACCAGTTGATCGACCTGCACGCGCGCGAACCGGAGTTGCCGGTGGTGCTGGTCACCAAAGACATCAACATGCGCCTCAAGGCCCGGGCCTGCGGGATCGCGGCAGAGGACTACAGCACCGACCAACTGGTTGATGACGTGTCGTTGCTGCCCAACGGTTATCACAACATGACCGGCTCCTTCTGGGACCGCGTGAGCAAGGTCGAAACCCGTCAGGACCACGGCCGCACCTGGCACCAGGTGCAGTTGATCGACAACCTGCCGGCGGTGCACATCAACGAATTCATCATCGACGAGCAGGGATTTGTCGGCTGGATCAAGGAAATCCAGGTCGACAAGCTGCTGATCCTCGACCTGCATCAGGAACCCCTGTTGCACCAGGAAGCCTGGGGTCTGAAACCTCGCGACATCTACCAGAGCCTGGCGCTGTACGCCTTGCTGGACCCGGACATCCACCTGGTCAACCTGTCGGGCGCTGCCGGTTCCGGTAAAACCATCCTGGCCCTGGCCGCGGCTATCGAGCAGACCATGGTCAGCAAGCGCTACCGGCGCATTATCGCCACCCGCAGCGTGCAGGGGCTGGACCAGGAGATCGGCTTCCTGCCGGGTACCGAAGCGGAAAAAATGGAGCCTTGGCTTGGCGCCATCACCGATAACCTCGAAGCCTTGCACATGGATGACGAAAGCACCCATGGCAGCGTCGACTACATCCTCAGCAAAGTGCCTTTGCAGTTCAAATCCCTCAACTACATCCGTGGTCGCAGCTTCCAGCAGAGCCTGATCCTGATCGACGAATGCCAGAACCTCACGCCGCACCAGATGAAAACCATCATCACCCGTGCTGGTGCCGGTTCCAAAGTGGTGTGCCTGGGTAACCTGGCGCAGATCGATACCCCTTACCTGTCCGCGACCAGCTCCGGGCTGACGTACCTGACCGAACGCTTCAAGGACTTCCCCAACGGTGTGCACATCACCCTGCAAGGGGTGCCACGTTCGATTCTGGCCGAATACGCCGAATCCCATCTGTAACATCCTCGGCAAACACGGGCGGCCCAACAGCCGCCCGTTTTTTATGGCCCGCCGCGTCCCTGATATTCAAGCGTGCGGAAAATTGACCCGCGGGTTTACAATTGGCGCTCCTGATCAGGAGTAACCCCGTGCTGACTCATCTCGATTCCCAAGGTCGCGCCAATATGGTCGACGTCACCGAAAAAGCCGTGACGTCCCGTGAGGCCACGGCCGAAGCGCTGGTGCGCATGCTTCCCGAAACCCTGCAAATGATTGTCAGCGGCGGCCATCCCAAGGGCGATGTGTTCGCCGTGGCCCGTATTGCCGGAATCCAGGCAGCGAAAAAAACCTCCGACCTGATCCCGCTGTGCCATCCGCTGATGCTGACCGGGGTCAAGGTCGAGCTCAGTGCCGAAGGGGTCGATGCCGTGCGCATCACCGCGCGTTGCAAGTTGGCCGGGCAGACCGGGGTGGAAATGGAAGCCCTGACCGCCGCCAGCATCGCGGCGCTGACCATCTATGACATGTGCAAGGCCGTGGACCGGGGCATGGTCATCGAGAGTGTGCGCCTGCTGGAGAAACTGGGCGGCAAGAGCGGGCACTATCAGGTGGCCGGGCAATGAACCTCACCGTGAAGTTTTTTGCCCGTTACCGCGAAGCCCTGGGCGTGGATTCGGTGCAGGTAGAGGGCGATTTCGCCACGGTCGACGATGTCCGGGCGCTGCTGGCGCAACGTGACGGCGCCGAGGTGCTGAGCGAGCAGAACCTGATGTGTGCGCGTAACGAAGAGCTATGCCAACTGGATGAACCGGTCGGCGATGGCGATGAGCTGGCATTTTTTCCCACTGTGACCGGAGGCTGAGTCATGGCGATTCGCGTGCAGGCGTCGCCCTTCGATCCGGGCGCTGAAGTCAACGCGATGCATGCCGCCAATGTCGGCGTGGGCGCGGTGGTGAGTTTTGTCGGCTACGTGCGTGACTTCAACGACGGCCTCGATGTGGCCGGGATGTTCCTGGAACACTACCCGGGCATGACGCAGAAGGCGCTGGGCCAGATTGCCGAGGAGGCCGAGCAGCGTTGGCCGTTGCTCAAGCTAGAAGTGCTGCACCGCATCGGAGCATTGCAGCCGGGCGAGCCGATCGTGTTTGTCGGCGCCGCCAGCGCCCACCGCCAGGCGGCGTTCGACGCCTGCGCCTTTGTCATGGACTACCTGAAGACCCGCGCGCCGTTCTGGAAAAAAGAACTGACCAGTGACGGCCCGCGCTGGGTGGACGGGCGTGACAGCGATCACGCGGCGGCGGATCGCTGGAAACCGTAACCTCCAACGCTTGATATCCCCCACTCGACCAATGGCCGAGATACCTCTGTACGCCTGATTGACGACTAATACATAAAAGTCCAGTATGGAATTATAAGTATAAAAAACCGCTTGAGGCTTCAAGCCTTGAGCGTGCAATTGCTTCTCTTCCTCTTGCCAAACCAACAACAACTCGCGAGAAAATCAACATGAAGAAGCTTCCCCTCATCAGTGGTCTGGCCCTCAGTCTGTTGGCGTGCAGCCCGTTGTTCGCGGCTGAGAAAACCCTGCGCCTGGGCATTGAAGCGGCATACCCGCCGTTCGCCTCGAAAACCTCCGAAGGCACGATCACCGGTTTTGACTATGAAATTGGCAATGCGCTGTGCGCGCAGATGAAGGTCAAGTGCGAGTGGGTCGAGGGTGAATTCGATGGGCTGATTCCTTCCCTCAAGGTGAAGAAAATCGACGCGGCCCTGTCGTCCATGACCATCAACGAAGACCGCAAGAAGTCGGTGGATTTCAGCCACAAGTACTACTTCACCTCGTCGCGGTTTGTGATGAAGGACGGTGCCGTGGTGGATGACCAGTACGCCAGCCTCAAGGGCAAGACCCTGGGGGTTCAGCGCGCCACCACCACTGATCGTTTTGCCACTGAAGTGCTGGAGCCCAAGGGCGTGCTGGTCAAGCGCTACAGCAACAACGAAGAAATCTACATGGACCTGGCCGCCGGTCGTCTGGACGGTATTTTCGCCGACACCATTCCGTTGAGCGATTTCCTGTCGATGCCGCGTGGCAAGGGTTATGCGTTCGTCGGGCCAGAACTCAAGGATCCGAAATACGTCGGTGAGGGCGCCGGGATTGCGGTGCGCAAGGGCAACAGCGAACTGGTCGCCGAGTTGAACAAGGCCATCGACGGCATTCGCGCCAATGGCGAATACCAGCAGATTTCCCAGAAGTACTTCAAGTCGGACATCTACGGCGATTGATTAACTGCTATCGCGAGCAAGCGGAGCGCCGCCCGGCTCGCTCCCACAGGTTTGATCGGTGCATGCGGGGGTGTTTGTAGGAGCGAGCTTGCTCGCGATGGTCGTCAACGATGACGCGCCAAGCCTGATTCAACACGGCATCCTCGCGTGCTTCGCTGGCAAGCCGCCAGTGCCTGTCCGCGGTTCAGCCGTGCACGGCCTTCAATTCCTTCAGGTGCTTGTACACCGTCGCCCGTCCCATGTTCAGCACATTGGCCACATAGTTGGAGGCGCTTTTGCCCTTGAAGGCGCCTTCGGCATGCAGGGCCAGCACCAGTTCGCGCTTGTGCTCGCGGGTCAACACGCTCAGGCCCAGTTGTCGTTCCCGCAGCCAGTTGTGCAGGAAGGTGTTGATGCGCTCCTGCCAGTCATCGCGAAACAGTGAATCCGGCTGTGGGATCAGTTTGCTCGGTGACAGGAACAGGTCCAGCGCTGCCTTGGCGTTCTCGAACAGCGAAATGTTCAGGTTGATGCACAGCACGGCCATCGGGTGGCCGTTGCTGTCGCGCAGGACACTGCTCAGGCTGCGGATTTTCTGGCCATCCCAATTGAGCTTCTCGTAGGGGCCGATGTTGCGTTCGCTGATGTCCTCGCTGAGCATGTCTTCGAGCGCCGCATCGCCGCCGATTTCACGCTTGGACAGGTTGTTGGCGATGTAGTCGATTTTCTGTGTGCGCAGGTCGTGCAGCACCACCTCGGCGTGGGGGAAAAACAGCGTGGCAATGGCGTCGGCGATTGCCCGGAAGTTATCCAGTGCAGGGTCTTGTAGAGGTGGGGTCATCGGTGCTGCTCCAGGCAATCGGCGCCCCGTGAGCCGGGGCGCTGGAAGTTTGCCGCAATCGGGTTCGAACGTCACCCCGGCGCCGGCTCAACCCAGGCGCGAAGGGGAGAGCATGCTGGCGCTGAGGCCAAAGTGTTGCAGTGCCGGCGGCAGCGCCTCTCCGCGGACCAGCGCCGCGCTGGCCTGGCCCATGGCGGGCGAAGTCTGGATACCGTAGCCGCCCTGGGCGGCAACCCAGAACAGCCCGGGTACTTGCGGGTCGAAGCCGCTGACCAGGTCGCCATCGCTGACAAAGCTGCGCAGGCCGGCCCAAGTACGGGTCGGGCGGCGGATGGTCAGGGTGGTGGCCTCTTCGATCTGGTAGATGCCCATGGCGATGTCCAGTTCTTCCGGCTGCACGTCATGGGGCTCTACCGGGTCGGCGTTGGCCGGCGAGCCGAGGAACATCCCGGCATCGGGTTTCATGTAGAAGGATTCGTCGAGGCTCACCAGCATCGGCCAGGCGTGGCAATCAAGGTCCTTGGGGCCTTCGAAGATAAACGCCGCGCGCCGCTTGGGAATCAGCCCCAGCGGCTGGGCGCCGGCCATTGCACCGAGATGGTCGGCCCAGGCGCCGGCGGCATTGATGATGATCGGCGCGCTGAACGTCTGGCCGGCGGTCTGCACGTGCCACAGCCCCTGGGGATCACGGCTCAGGCCCAGCACTTCGCAATCGGTGTGCAGCTGTCCCTGATTGCGGCGGATGCCCCGCAGATAACCCTGGTGCAGGGCATCGGTGTCGATGTCGGTGGCGGTCGGGTCGTAGATTGCGCCAAAGACCTTGTCCCGGCGCAGGATCGGCAGGCGTGCCAGGGCCTCGTTGGCGCTGAGCAACTGCATCTGCGGCACGGTGGCCTTGGCACTGAGGTATTGATTGCGCAGCTCATCCGGGTCGCCGGTGAAGTCCACGGTCATCTCGCCTCGAGGGGTGAGCAGCGGGTGTTCGCAGAAGCCCGCTGGCGGGGCATCGAAGAATTCCCGGCTGGCCTGGGTCAGCGCGCGTACTTGCGGGGTGCCATACGCGGCGGTGTACAGCGCCGCGGAACGCCCGGTGGAATGGTAGGCCGGGTGGGATTCGCGCTCGAGCACGATGACCCGGCCGTGGGGCGACAGCCAGAAACCGGTGGAAGCCCCGGCAATACCGCCGCCGATGATGATGAAGTCTGCCTGGGTCATGAACGTGTCCTTAAAGGCGTAAACACCTGTCCCTTGTAGGAGCGAGCTTGCTCGCGATGGCGGTGGGGGGCGCCCCCCAAAAATTTTGGGTGCCCCCCCCCAACCCCGCCCACCCGGCCCCCCCCCGGGTT
>NZ_JBIUWJ010000044.1:0-39535 GCF_044743405.1 Pseudomonas sp. NPDC087626 | reverse complement strand
GGTGGCGCGGGGGGGTGTGCGTGGCTGGCGGGGGCCTTACAATCATCTGTAGGGCGCCCCCCCCCCCCCCCCATCGCGAGCAAGCTCGCTCCTACAGGGATTTGGGTCAGTTGAGCAGGTGGTAGATGGCATTGGCCAGCGCGATGTCTTCCAGGCCCAGGCCGATGGAGCGGAAGAACACGTGGCGCTCGTACGTCGGGCGTGGTGTCTGGCCGCTGAGCAGTTGCGCCAGGTCGCCGACGATCGCCGCCGGGTTCCAGTCGTGTTGTTCGCGGGCGATCAACATTTCCCCGGCAGCGTCTGGAGTGGTCCGACGGTAGTCGCAATACACCTGCATCTGGCCGAGGCTGTGCGGCGGGACTTCGTGGGCGCGCACCGCGTTGGTGCTGATGGAGGTGATCAAGGCGGGCTTGCGCAAGCTCAGTGGGTCGATCACCGGGCCGGCGGAGGAGGTGCAGAGCATGATCACATCGGCCTCCTCGAGCGCCGCCTCCAGGCTGTCCTGGATCTGCAGGCGCGAGTCCATGGCCATCCATTGCGCCAGCGCCGCTGGATCACGCGTCGCCAGGCTTGGCGAATAGAGGCTGATGCTGTGCCACTCGCGCAGTTGCCGGGCGTAGTGCAGATGCGCTTGGGCTACGGGGCCGCTGCCGATGATCACCAGGCGAGTGGCATCCGGCCGGGCCAGGGCGTCCACTGCTACTGCCGTGGTGGCGGCGGTGCGCGCGGTGGTCAGTTCGCCGGCATCGCACAGCAGCAGAGGCTGGCCGGTGCGCATCGACATCAGCAGGGTCCAGGCCGTCACCAGCGCGCCGCCTTGCGCACGCACGATGTAGGGCGAGGTTTTCACCCCATAGACAGCGTCTTCGGCCAACACCCCGAGGTAATTGATGAAGTCCCCGGCACCCTGGGGGAACTCCACCAGTTGCTGGGCCGGTTGCACGGCCTGGCCGGCGGCCAGGTCACGGAACAATTTGCGCAGGATCTGCGGCACGTCAACCTGCGCCAGCAGTTCGCGAGCCTGGGCTTGGTCGATCACAAAAGGGGAAGGGGGCATGCGCAGGCTCCGTGGATTTGCGTGTGAACTAATTTGTCCATTGTGGACTTATTGTTCTTGTTGGCAATATCCAGGCGTAAAAAAAGCGCAGTCCGTGATCGGCTGCGCTTGGGGTGTGGCGACCCGAACTTACGGGCGCTTACGCTCTACCGGGCGCAGCAGATGGGTCGACGGGGTTTCGCAACTGATCTTGCGGCCCAGCAGCGCCTCGATGGACGGTAGCTGGTAGGAGTCATCTTCACCGGCAAAGCTGATGGAGACGCCCTCGGCGCCTGCACGACCGGTCCGGCCAATGCGGTGCACGTAATCGTCCGGCACTTCCGGCAGGGTGAAGTTGATCACGTGGCTGATGCCGTCGATGTGAATCCCGCGGCCGGCGACATCGGTGGCCACCAGGACGCGGATCTTGCCCTCGCGAAAACCTTCCAGGGTCTTGATGCGCTTGTGCTGCGGCACGTCGCCCGACAGTTGGGCAGCGTTGACGCCGTCGCGGACCAGGCGTTCTTCGATGCGCCGCACTTCGTCCTTGCGGTTGGCGAAGACCATCACCCGCTCCCAGCCGTTGTCGGTCACCAGGTTGTAGAGCAGCTTGTACTTATCGGCACCGGCAACGGCGTAGATGTGCTGTTCGACGTTTTCGCTGGCAACGTTCTCGGCTTCGATCTCGACGATGGACGGGTCGGTGGTCCATTGCTTGGCCAGGTTCATCACGTCTTCGGTGAAGGTGGCCGAGAACAGCAGGGTTTGGCGTTCGCTTTTTGGTGGGGTCTGGCGAATGATCTGGCGCACTTGTGGGATGAAACCCATGTCGAGCATCCGGTCCGCTTCGTCCAGCACCATTACTTCGACCATGTCCAGGTGCACGTCGCCGCGCTGGTTGAAGTCCAGCAGGCGGCCTGGGGTGGCGACCAGGATGTCGCAGTGCCGGGCTTCGAGGTGCTTGAGCTGCTTGTCGAAGTCCATGCCGCCGACAAAGGTCATGACGTTGAGGCCGGTGTACTTGGTCAGGTCGGCGGCGTCCTTGGCGATCTGCACCACCAGTTCACGGGTCGGCGCGATGATCAGTGCCCGTGGCTCACCCATGTAGCGCTCTTTGGGCGGTGGGGTCTGCAGCAACTGGGTGATGATCGAGACCAGGAACGCGGCGGTCTTGCCGGTGCCGGTTTGTGCGCGGCCGATGGCGTCTTTGCCGGCCAGGGTGAAGCCCAATACCTGCGCCTGGATCGGCGTGCAGTACGGGAAGCCCAGGTCCTGGATGGCGTGCATCAGCTCCGGGGCTAGCTTGAAGTCGTGGAAGCGGGTCTTGCCTTCCTGGGGTTCGACGACGAAGTCTTCGAGTTTCCAGGCCACGACCGGTGGTTTTGGCGCGCGTTCGCGACGCGGCTTCGGGGTTTCGCTGCGCGCTTTTGGCGGGGCAACGTCGGTGGCCGGTGTGTTCACTGGCTCGTTCTGCGGTGCCGCGACAGCTGCGGTCCGCCCAGGCTGATGACCGTCGGTGCGGTGGCTGGTGGTTGGGGAGGGTGCGCTGGAGCTGGGCGCGAGCTGCTCAGCCTCGCTTTTACCGAACATTTTCTTGAGTGCTTTGAGCACGGTCATCTCATCAATTGGTTAAGGAATGTACGCCGGCCAGTGTAATGCAAGAATCGGGCGCGGCGTAGTGCGTTGGTCACACTGCTACATAGATGTGGGTGGATTAGCGCAAACGCTCGGCGAGCCAGGCGCCAATATCACGAATTTCTTCGGGTAACACTTCATGCCCCATTGGGTATTCCTGCCATGTCACGGTGACACCACGGGTCTTCAAGTACTCGTAGGCGCTGCGGCCCATGGCGTTTTGCACCACCTCATCGTACTGGCCGTGCAGGCACAGCACCGGAATACGTTGCTGGCTGGCGGATAGCTCGAGTTCGTCAGTGAAGGTGGGGGCATAAGTGGAGAGGGCAAGTACGCCACCCAGTGGACCCTGCCACTTGAGGAAGGTGCTGTGCAGGACCACCGCGCCACCCTGGGAAAAACCCGCGAGGAAAATCCGCGAAGGGTCTATTCCGCCCGCGCGCTGCTCTTCGATCAAATCGATGATGCGTTGCGCCGACGCTTCCAGTTGCTCGCGGTCGATTGCCCGGGCCGGACTCATGGCCAGAATGTCGTACCAGCTGGGCATCTCGTAACCACCGTTGATGGTCACTGCGCGGGTCGGCGCCTGGGGCAGGACGAAGCGCGTGGTCTGCAGAGTTTCCTGCAGGGCTTCGGCCACGGGCAGGAAGTCGTAGCGGTCGGCGCCCAGGCCGTGGAGCCAGATGACACAAGCATCTGCGGTCTTGACGGGTTCAAGAATCAAGGGATGGTTCATGGCTGCTCCATTGTTGTGCGTTCGCCCGCTTTGAGTGCGAGCTCAAAGTGCACGGCGGGTCGATCAGTTAAGAAGTTGTCGCAAGGTTGCAAGTTTTGCTCTTGACCTGCGGCTGAATCGCTTTAGCGCCCGGTGTGGTACGGGCCTTGCTATGGGAAAACCTGTACGTGCGATCCTACGCTTGGCGGTAACACTATCAGGCAACCGCCCGCCGCGGGAGAGCAAAAAATCCGGTGATGGACGTTCGCCAATGGCCGCTACGGGCTTGGCAGACAAGAAAGGGCTACAGCCCGTTCGGCCGATTGGTGAGCAGTGAGTTTTCCATGATGTGGATTTTCTCCTACTAGACTCATAGCTAAGGTCTTACGCCGCTTGACCCTAAAACAAGCCAACACGGGTCAACAGCGCCTCATAAGGGTGCGGCAGGACTCAAGCTCCGACACAACAAGAGCAAAACTGGAGGTTTGAATGAAGATGTTGAAATCCACCCTGGCAGTGATGACTGCGGCCGCAGTACTCGGTGTCAGCGGGTTCGCTCAGGCGGGTGCAACCCTGGATGCAGTGCAGAAGAAAGGTTTCGTACAGTGCGGCGTCAGTGACGGTCTGCCGGGTTTCTCGGTACCGGATTCCACCGGCAAGATCCTCGGTATTGATGCCGACTTCTGTCGCGCGGTGGCCGCCGCGGTATTCGGCGACGCAACCAAAGTGAAGTTCAGTCAGTTGAACGCCAAGGAACGCTTCACCGCGCTGCAGTCCGGTGAAATTGACATCCTGTCGCGCAACACCACCATGACCAGCTCCCGCGACGCGGGCATGGGCCTGAAGTTTCCTGGCTTCATCACCTACTACGACGGCATCGGCTTCCTGGTAAACAACAAGCTGGGCGTCAAGAGTGCCAAGGAACTGGACGGCGCGACCATCTGCATTCAAGCCGGTACCACGACCGAGCTGAACGTTTCCGATTACTTCCGCGGCAACGGCCTGAAATACACGCCGATCACCTTCGACACCTCCGACGAAAGCGCCAAGTCGCTGGAATCCGGTCGTTGCGACGTGCTGACCTCGGACAAGTCCCAGCTGTTCGCCCAGCGCAGCAAGCTGGCCGCACCGAAGGACTACGTGGTTCTGCCGGAAACCATTTCCAAGGAGCCACTGGGCCCTGTCGTGCGTAATGGCGATGACGAGTGGCTGGCCGTGATCCGCTGGACAGGCTACGCCATGCTCAACGCTGAAGAGGCCGGCATTACTTCGAAAAACGTCGAAGCCGAAGCCAAGTCCACCAAGAACCCGGATGTCGCTCGTATGCTCGGGGCGGATGGTGAATACGGTAAGGACCTGAAGCTGCCGAAAGACTGGGTCGTGCAGATCGTCAAGCAAGTCGGCAACTACGGTGAAGTGTTCGAGAAAAACCTCGGCAAGGGCACTCCGCTGGAAATCGACCGCGGGCTGAACGCTCTGTGGAACAACGGCGGCATTCAATACGCACCACCAGTGCGCTGATGGTTCTATCACCCGGTGGGCCAACCACCGGGTGATGTTCTGTACCATTATTTCTGGGGCACTCCATGCAAAATTCTATCGGCGCACCAAAGCAGAGGCTCAGCCTCAGCGATCCAAAAGTGCGTGCGTGGCTATTCCAGATCATCACCATTGTGGCGGTGGTCTCGATGGGCTGGTATCTGTTCGACAACACGCAGACCAACCTGCAACACCGGGGTATTACCTCCGGCTTCGATTTTCTTGAGCGCAGTGCCGGTTTCGGTATCGCGCAAACCCTGATCGACTACACCGAATCGGACAGTTATGCCCGGGTGTTTGTCATCGGCCTGCTCAACACCTTGTTGGTGACCTTCATTGGCGTGATCCTGGCGACGATCCTGGGGTTTATCGTCGGCGTATCACGGCTTTCGAAGAACTGGATCATTGCCAAGCTGGCGACTGTGTACGTGGAAGTCTTCCGCAACATTCCGCCGCTGCTGCAGATCCTGTTCTGGTACTTCGCGGTGTTCCTGACCATGCCGGGGCCACGCAACAGCCATAACTTCGGCGACACCTTCTTCGTCAGCAGCCGCGGCTTGAACATGCCGGCCGCGTTGACGGCGGACGGTTTCTGGCCGTTTGTCGCCAGCATCGGCGTAGCCATTGTGGCGATTGTGCTGATGAACCGCTGGGCGACCAAACGCTTCGAGGCGACCGGTGTACCGTTTCATAAATTCTGGGTGGGCCTGGCGCTGTTCCTGCTGATCCCGGCGCTCTGTGCGTTGATCTTCGGCACACCGCTGCACTGGGAGTTGCCCAAGCTGCAAGGCTTCAACTTTGTCGGCGGCTGGGTGCTGATCCCGGAACTGCTGGCACTGACCCTGGCCCTGACCGTGTACACCGCGGCGTTCATCGCCGAGATCGTGCGTTCGGGCATCAAGTCGGTCAGCCACGGCCAGACCGAGGCGGCGCACTCCCTCGGTTTGCGCAACGGCCCGACCCTGCGCAAGGTGATCATTCCCCAGGCGTTGCGGGTGATCATTCCGCCGCTGACCAGCCAATACCTCAACCTGGCGAAGAACTCCTCGCTGGCGGCCGGTATCGGTTACCCGGAAATGGTCTCGCTGTTTGCCGGCACGGTGCTGAACCAGACCGGACAGGCGATCGAGGTGATTGCCATCACCATGAGCGTGTACCTGGCGATCAGCATCAGCATTTCCTTGCTGATGAACTGGTACAACAAGCGCATTGCGCTGATCGAGCGGTAAGGAATAGCGCATGAGTACTCATACTTTCAAACCGGACATGCCACCGCCGAGCAGCAGCATCGGCGTGGTGGCGTGGATGCGCGCCAACATGTTCTCCAGCTGGCTCAACACCCTGCTGACGCTGTTCGCGTTCTACCTGATCTACCTGGTGGTGCCGCCGATCCTGCAGTGGGCGATCATCGACGCCAACTGGGTCGGTACCAGCCAGGCCGACTGCACCAAGGACGGCGCTTGCTGGGTGTTCATCCAGCAGCGCTTTGGCCAGTTCATGTATGGCTACTACCCGGTGGACATGCGCTGGCGCGTGGACCTGACCGTGTGGCTGGCGGTCATCGGCGTGGCACCGCTGTTCATCTCGCGCTTCCCGCGCAAAGCGGTGTACGGGCTGAGCTTCCTGGTGCTGTACCCGATCATTGCCTGGTGCCTGTTGCATGGTGGGGTTTTCGGCTTGAGCCAAGTGGCGACGAGCCAATGGGGCGGCCTGATGCTGACCCTGGTGATCGCCACGGTCGGGATTGCCGGAGCGCTGCCGCTGGGCATCATCCTGGCCCTGGGACGGCGCTCGAACATGCCGGCGATTCGGGTGGTCTGCGTGACCTTCATCGAGTTCTGGCGCGGCGTGCCATTGATCACGGTGCTGTTCATGTCCTCGGTGATGTTGCCGTTGTTCCTGCCCGAGGGCATGAACTTCGACAAGCTGCTGCGGGCGCTGATCGGGGTGATCCTGTTCCAGTCGGCCTACGTCGCCGAAGTGGTGCGTGGCGGCCTGCAAGCGATTCCCAAGGGGCAGTACGAAGCGGCTGCCGCGATGGGCCTGGGGTACTGGCGCAGCATGGGCCTGGTGATCCTGCCGCAAGCCTTGAAGCTGGTGATCCCCGGTATCGTCAACACTTTCATTGCGCTGTTCAAGGACACCAGCCTGGTGATCATCATCGGCCTGTTCGACTTGCTCAACAGCGTCAAGCAAGCCGCCGCCGACCCGAAATGGTTGGGCATGGCCACTGAGGGCTACGTGTTCGCGGCCCTGGTGTTCTGGATTTTCTGTTTTGGTATGTCGCGCTATTCCATGCACCTGGAACGCAAGCTCGACACTGGCCACAAGCGTTAGGAGTTCTGTAATGAGCGAAGCAAGCAAACAGCCGGTGAGCCCTGAAGGCATTATTCAGATGCAGGGCGTGAACAAGTGGTACGGCCAGTTCCATGTGTTGAAAGACATCAACCTCAACGTCAAGCAGGGCGAGCGGATTGTCCTGTGCGGCCCTTCGGGTTCCGGCAAGTCGACCACCATTCGCTGTCTCAACCGCCTGGAAGAGCATCAGCAAGGGCGGATCGTGGTCGATGGCGTGGAGTTGACCAATGACCTCAAGCAGATTGAAACGGTGCGCCGTGAAGTCGGCATGGTGTTCCAGCACTTCAATCTGTTTCCGCACCTGACGATTTTACAGAACTGCACCCTGGCGCCGATGTGGGTGCGCAAGATGCCCAAGCGCAAGGCTGAGGAGATTGCCATGCACTATCTGGAGCGCGTACGCATTCCGGAGCAGGCGCACAAGTATCCAGGGCAACTGTCGGGTGGCCAGCAGCAGCGGGTAGCGATTGCCCGGGCGCTGTGCATGAAGCCGAAGATCATGCTGTTCGATGAGCCGACGTCGGCGCTCGATCCGGAGATGGTCAAGGAGGTGCTCGATACCATGATCGGTTTGGCTGAAGATGGTATGACCATGCTCTGCGTGACCCATGAGATGGGTTTTGCGCGGACGGTGGCGAATCGGGTGATCTTTATGGACAAGGGGGAGATTGTTGAGCAGGCGGCGCCGAATGACTTTTTCGACAATCCGCAGAATGAGCGGACCAAGTTGTTCTTGAGTCAGATTTTGCATTGATTGGGGTTGCTGAGTGAGATGAACCCGGACTTGTTCCGGGTTTTTTTTCGCCCGAACGCCGCCCGACCCCAAGCAACCAACGGCTTTTACCCCTGACGTCGGGCCCCCCGCAACCAACATCCTCATTGCTCTACCCAGTCAAGCTGACTAACATGTCAAAAAAATTCATCCTATGATTGGATGAAAGGGCGAATTTAATGACAGACACTTCTCCACTGATCAAGCGTTCCCTGGTCGACCAGGCCTTGGAGCAACTGCGCCTGCGCATTAACACCGGCAGTTGGACGGTTGGCCAGCGCCTGCCCACCGAGCCTGAGTTGGCGGCTGAGTTGGGGATTAGCCGTAATACGGTGCGTGAGGCCATGCGGGTGCTGGCGTTTTCCGGGTTGATTGAGATTCGCCAGGGTGACGGCAGTTACCTGCGGGCGGTGGTCGATCCGTTGGATACGATGAAGGCCTTGTCCCGTTGCTCCCATGAACAGGCCCGGGAGACCCGGCATATTCTTGAAGTGGAGGCGATTGGCCTGGCGGCGTTGCGGCGGACCGATGAGGACCTGGTGGCCCTGCGTGAGGCGCTGACAATCAGTGGTACCCACTATCACGGCGACCTTGATAGCTACATCGCCTGCGACATGGTGTTTCACCGCCGTTTGGTGGATGCCGCGCACAACCCGACCCTCAGTGAGCTGTACCGCTACTTCTCCAGCATTGTCGGCGCGCAGTTGCGCGAGACTTTGAACATCGTCCCCAGACGTCAAGCCGTGTTCGACTTGCATGTCGATTTGCTCGACGCCGTCGAACAGCGCGATCCAGAGCGGGCCAAGGCCCTTTGCCGGCAGTTGATCAATGAGCCTTGAAACCGAGAATTCCATGTCCAGCCAACCGGCCAACACCCGCGATACCGTTTCCCCCAAACGTTCGGCAGAGCTTGAAGAGCTGCTGATCGATGCCGAGGCCGATGACGAGCAAGTCCAGCAGAGCCAGCCGCTGTTGCTTCGTCCCTGGCTGTTATTGCTGGGGCTGATCCTGGTGGCGTTGAACCTGCGTCCGGCGCTGTCGAGCATGGCGCCGCTGCTCAGCGACGTGTCGAAGAGCCTTGGCTTGTCGGCGGCCCAGGCGGGGTTGCTGACTACCTTGCCCGTGTTGTGCCTGGGGCTGTTCGCGCCCTTGGCGCCGATCCTGGCACGGCGTTTTGGTGCCGAGCGCGTGGTGCTGGGGATTCTCCTGACCCTGGCGGGCGGGATCATCCTGCGCAGTTCTTTCGGCGAGATCGGCCTGTTTGCCGGGAGCATCCTGGCCGGCGCCAGCATTGGGGTGATCGGCGTATTGCTGCCGGGGATCGTCAAGCGTGATTTTGCCAAGCACGCTGGCACCATGACGGGCGTCTACACCATGGCCTTGTGCCTGGGCGCCGCCATGGCCGCCGGCGCGTCAGTGCCTTTGAGCGAGCATTTTGGGCAGAACTGGACCGTGGGCCTGGGGTTCTGGGTGATTCCGGCACTGCTTGCTGCGGTTTTCTGGCTGCCGCAGGTGGGGCAAAAACACGGCGCCCACAATGTCGCGTATCGGGTACGCGGGCTGCTGCGTGACCCGCTGGCCTGGCAAGTGACCTTTTACATGGGCCTGCAGTCGTCGCTGGCCTATATCGTCTTTGGCTGGTTGCCGTCGATCCTGATCGGCCGTGGCCTGACGCCGACCCAGGCCGGGTTGGTGCTGTCGGGTTCGGTGATTGTGCAATTGGCCAGTTCCCTGGCCGCCCCCTGGCTGGCTACGCGGGGCAAGGACCAGCGCCTGGCGATCGTGGTGGTGATGCTGATGACCCTGGGCGGGCTGTTCGGTTGCCTGTACGCGCCGATTGACGGCTTGTGGGGCTGGGCGATCCTGCTGGGCCTGGGGCAGGGCGCAACCTTCGCCCTGGCGCTGACCCTGATTGTATTGCGCTCGCGTGATGCCCATGTGGCAGCCAACCTGTCGAGCATGGCCCAGGGGTTCGGCTACACCCTGGCGTCCATGGGCCCGTTTGCGGTGGGCCTGGTGCACGACTGGACCGGAGGCTGGACCGCGTTGGGCTGGATTTTCGGGGTGATTGGCCTGGGCGCGATCATCGCGGGGCTGGGGGCCGGGCGCGCCCGGTACGTGCAGGTCGAAAGCGAACGGGTGTGACTGCGTCGCACTGGCGGTATTTGTGCTGCGAATGGCGGTAGTGTTGCCAAGGTTTGCAGACTATCGTGCAGGTATCTTTCGCAGCCATTTTTTGACCATGCAGGGAGCCTGCCCATGAGTGACGCCAATCGCGCCGTGATCACTGAGTTCTATCGAGCCTTTCAGCGCCTGGATGCCGAAGCCATGAGCGCCTGCTACAGCGAGGATGTGCTGTTCAGTGATCCGGCTTTTGGCGAGCTGCGCGGGCGCGATGCCGCTGACATGTGGCGGATGCTCACCACCCGGGCCAAGGACTTTTCCCTGACCTTCGACAACGTGCAAGCCGATGAGCGCAGCGGCAGTGCGCACTGGGTTGCCCGCTACCTGTTCAGCCAGACCGGCAACACCGTGGTCAACGACATCCAGGCCCGCTTCGTCCTGCGTGACGGCAAGATCTGCGAGCACCACGACACCTTTGATCTGTGGCGCTGGTCGCGCCAGGCCCTCGGTGTCAAAGGCCTGCTCCTGGGCTGGACGCCGCTGGTGGGCAGCGCCGTGCGCAAACAGGCGCTCAAAGGCTTGAGGGCGTTCCAGGCCAGTCGCTGATAAGATCGGCAGCTGTTTTCCTTCAAGCCCTGAACGTCACGTGAACAGCCCCAGCCAATCCCCCGTCATACCCGTCGACCCCGTGGTGCCTGCCAGCAAGCCCTGGTTCGTCTACCTCGTTCGTGCGGCCAATGGCGCGTTGTATTGCGGCATCAGCGACGACCCGCAAAAGCGCTTTGCCAAGCACCAGAGCGGCAAGGGCGCGCGGTTTTTTCTCTCGAGCCCGGCGATGGCGCTGGTCTATACCGAGGCCTGCCGCGACAAGAGCGAAGCGTTGCGCCAGGAACGCCTGATCAAGAAGCTGCGCAAGAGCGCCAAGGAATGCCTGGTGGCGACTTATCACCCTGAGTGATCAGTTGTCATCAGGCAGATGGGTAGGCTGCTATTCGATTGCGCGCTAAGCTGCTGGCTTCTTACATCAGCGGCGGATTGTGTATGTCAGAGTTGATTCTTCACCATTACCCGACTTCTCCTTTCGCAGAAAAGGCGCGGCTGTTGCTGGGCTTCAAAGGGTTGTCCTGGCGCTCGGTGAACATCTCGCCGATGATGCCCAAGCCCGACCTCACGGCCTTGACTGGTGGCTACCGCCGTACGCCGGTGCTGCAGATCGGTGCCGATATCTATTGCGACACCGCGCTGATTGCCCGCCGACTGGAGCAGCAAAAAGCCCTGCCGGCGTTCTTCCCCGAAGGGCAGGAAATGGTCAGCGCCACGGTCGCCGCCTGGGCCGACTCGGTGGTGTTCCAGCATGCGGTCAGCCTGGTGTTCCAGCCAGAATCGATAGCGGTACGTTTTGCCAGGTTATCACCGGAGGCGGTGAAGGCCTTTGTCGCCGACCGCGCCGGACTGTTCAGTGGTGGTAGCGCCACCCGGTTGTCGGCGGACCAGGCCCGTCATCAATGGCCGACGATCATGGCGCGCCTTGAGCAGCAACTGCAGCGTGATGGCGACTACCTGTTCGGCGAGCCTTCGATTGCCGACTTCGCCTTGGCCCATCCGCTGTGGTTCTTGAAGGGCACGCCCGTCACTGCGCCCCTGGTGGATGCCTATCCGACAGTCTCGGCCTGGCTGACCCGGGTACTGGGTTTCGGTCATGGTGCATTCAGTGAGATGAGCGCAGAAGAAGCCTTGCAGGTGGCGCGGGACTCAACCCCGGCGGCCCTGCCGGATGAACCGTTCAACGAACCGAATGGATTTACCGCAGGCCAGCAGGTGGTGATCGCGGCAACCGACTACGGGGTTGATCCGGTGGCCGGCGAGTTGCTGTTTGCCGGCAGTGAAGAGCTGATCCTGCGCCGCGAAGACCCGCGTGGTGGGGTGGTGCATGTGCACTTTCCGCGGTTTGGTTTTCGTATCGAGGCTTGCTAGCAGCGGTCAAGATCGCAGCCTGAGGTGAGCTGCTGCGATCTTTTGACCTGGTCTATTTCAAGGCAGCCAGAATCGCCTCGGGCTCATAGCCGCGAATCAGCGTGCCGTTCACGTCCAGCACCGGGATGCCGCGACCGCCCAGGGCCTCATAGACCTTGCGCGCTTCGGCATCCTTCTCGATGTCGTATTCCTTGAACGGTATGCCCTTCTGATCAAGGAAGCGCCGGGTCAGTTTGCAGTAGCCGCACCAGTCGGTGGCGTAGAGCACCACCCGGGCGTTGGCCCGGACCTGCTCGGCGACCACCTGCGAAGGGTTGAACAGCCGTTCGATCTTGCCCCAGTTCTGATAGACCACCAGCACCAGCACAATCAGCAGGACCTTCTTCAGTGCGCCTGCGAGCATCAGTTGCGACGCTTGAGCTGGTCGGTGAGGGAGGTCGGCAGGCCCTTGATGACCAGGGTGCCGGCTTCTTCGTCGTACTCGATCTTCGAGCCCAGCAGGTGCGCTTCAAAACTGATGGACAGGCCCTCGGCGCGACCGGTGAAGCGGCGGAACTGGTTGAGGGTGCGTTTGTCGGCGGGGATTTCCGGCGACAGGCCATAGTCTTTGTTGCGGATATGATCGTAGAAGGCTTTTGGGCGTTCTTCGTCGATCAGTTCCGACAGCTCCTCCAGGCCCATGGGTTCACCCAGCTTGGCCTGGCTGCTGGCGTAGTCGACCAGGGTCTTGGTCTTCTCGCGGGCGGAGTCTTCCGGCAGGTCTTCGCTTTCGACGAAGTCGCTGAAGGCCTTGAGCAGGGTGCGGGTTTCACCCGGGCCGTCGACACCTTCCTGGCAGCCGATGAAGTCGCGGAAGTACTCCGAGACCTTTTTCCCGTTCTTGCCTTTGATGAACGAAATGTACTGCTTGGACTGCTTGTTGTTCTGCCACTCGGAGATGTTGATCCGTGCGGCCAGGTGCAACTGGCCCAGGTCCAGGTGCCGGGACGGGGTCACGTCGAGCTGGTCGGTCACGGCCACGCCTTCACTGTGGTGCAGCAGGGCAATGGCCAGGTAGTCGGTCATGCCTTGCTGGTAGTGGGCGAACAGGACGTGACCGCCGGTCGACAGGTTGGACTCCTCCATCAACTTTTGCAGGTGCTCCACGGCAATTCGGCTGAACGCGGTGAAGTCCTTGCCGCCGTCGAGGTACTCCGTCAGCCAGCCGCTGAACGGATGTGCACCGGACTCGGCGTGGAACAAGCCCCAGGCTTTGCCTTGTTTGGCGTTGTAGCTCTCGTTGAGGTCGGCGAGCATGTTCTCGATGGCGGCGGATTCGGCCAGTTCCGAGTCGCGGGCGTGCAGGACTGCGGGTGTGCCGTCGGGTTTTTTGTCGATCAGGTGGACGATGCAATGACGGATCGGCATGGGCTTCTCGGCTGTATGAATGGAGGAGGGCGTGCTCCCCCGAAAAAGTGCCCAGTGTACCGCACCTGTTGGTTTTGGCGGTGCTCGACGGGGTTGGGAGGTGGGTCATGCCGGGCTTATGCGCTTTTTTGCGGATTTAGAGCAATAAAGCTGACCAAATGGGTAGGTAGAGGCGGATATTTCCCCGTCTCTGTGCTAGTTTTGCCCGGTCTTACGCGAAGTCACTGCGTTAAGCGTGCATTCAGCATTTGTCAGGTCGAACCAAACCCTGATTTCGGTATCTATAACCCCGACCCGTCGGTGTTGTAGCCGAGGGTGCCAGATCCAGAAGATCGGGCTCGATGGCTGACACTGCACTCTGCAATCCATATGAATTTGATAGGGAAGGAACACTACATGGCTCTTACTAAAGACCAACTGATCGCCGATATCGCTGAAGCTATCGACGCGCCTAAAACCACCGCGCGTAACGCACTGGACCAACTGGGCCAAATCGTTGCTGATCAACTGGAAAACGGCGGTGAAATCACCCTGCCAGGTATCGGTAAGCTGAAAGTGACCGAGCGTCCTGCCCGTACCGGCCGCAACCCTTCGACTGGCGCTGCCATCGAAATCGCTGCCAAGAAAGTTATCAAGCTGGTTGTGGCTAAAGGCCTGACCGACGCTGTTAACAAGTAAGACGCATAAAAAAGAGCCGCGCCCCGGAGCAATCCGGGCGCGGCTTTTTTGTGCCTGGCGTTATGTGCCAGGCGAGACTCAGCTTTTGCGAACCCAGCGCTCGCGCCAGACTTGCTGCTCGGATTTGGTCTGGAAGGTCCAGGCGACAAAGCGGCTTTGCTTTTGTCCCTGGGACATCTCCACTACCTGGCTCTCCAGCACGCCGGCCTTTTTCAGCGCGGTCTGGATGACTGGCAGGTTTGACGCTTTCGAGACCAGGGTACTGAACCACAGCACCTTGTGTTGAAAGTGCGCGCTTTCGGCGATCAGTTGCGTCACGAACCGCGCTTCACCACCTTCACACCACAACTCGGCGGACTGTCCGCCAAAGTTCAGTACCGGCAGTTTGCGTTTCGGGTCGGCACGGCCCAGGGCGCGCCATTTACGTTCGCTGCCCTTGGTCGCCTCGTCCATGGAGGCATGGAACGGCGGGTTGCACATGGTCAGGTCAAAACGTTCGCCCGGCTCCAGCAAGCCCAGCAGGATGTGCTTGGGATTGCTTTGCTGACGCAGCTGGATGGCTTTGTTGAGGCCGTTGGATTGCACAATGGCTTTGGCGGCGGCCACGGCGGTCGGATCGATTTCCGAGCCGAGGAAGTGCCAGCGGTAGTCGCTGTAGCCGATCAACGGATAAACGCAGTTGGCGCCCATGCCGATGTCGAGCACCTTGACCGGAGCGCCGCGGGGGATCTCACCGTCGTTGACGCTGGCCAGCAGGTCGGCAAGAAAGTGCACGTAATCGGCACGTCCCGGCACCGGTGGGCAGAGATAGTCGGCCGGGATGTCCCAATGGGCGATGCCATAGAACGACTTGAGCAATGCCCGGTTGAACACCCGCACCGCATCCGGGCTGGCGAAGTCGATGCTCTCTTTGCCATAGGGGTTGATGATCACGAACTGCGCCAGTTCCGGCGTGGTCTTGATCAGCGCCGGGAAGTCGTAACGGCCCTGGTGGCGGTTGCGCGGGTGCAGGCTGGCCTTTTCGCGGGGCTCCACGGCTTTGGCCGGGGTCGCGGAATCAGGCTTCTTGCGCGCAGGGCGGGGTGTGCGGGGGGTGGTCATGGGCGTAGTCGATTCGGGTGTGGCTGAAAGAGACGGGCATTGTCCCACATCCAGGCGCTGTGAATGCAATTGTGAAGATCAGCACGAATCCCTGTGGGAGCGGGCTTGCCCGCGATGGCGATCTGTCAGTCACATCAATGTTGAATGTGAGGGCCTCATCGCGGGAAGGCCCGCTCCCACAGGGTGTTGTGGTGTTTGTGGGGAAGGGGCGGGCACAAAAAAGGGAGGCCGTTGCGGGCCTCCCTGTTTTATAGCGGTATGCCGTTACAGGCTGGCAATCCGCGCGTGTTGCTCGGCCAGCTTGCCCAGAGCCTGTTCGGCTTCGGCCAGTTTGGCGCGTTCTTTCTCGATGACTTCGGCCGGGGCCTTGTCGACGAACCCGGCGTTGGACAGCTTGCCGCCGACACGCTGCACTTCACCTTGCAGGCGCTGGATTTCCTTGTCCAGACGGGCGAGTTCCGCACCCTTGTCGATCAGGCCGGCCATCGGCACCAGCACTTCCATCTCGCCAACCAGCGCGGTGGCCGACAATGGCGCTTCTTCGCCGGCTGCCAGCACGGTGATGGATTCCAGCTTGGCCAGCTTTTTCAGCAGGACTTCGTTCTCGCTGAGGCGACGCTGGTCTTCGGCGCTGACGTTCTTCAGGAAGATCGGCAGGGGTTTGCCCGGGCCGATGTTCATCTCGCCGCGAATGTTGCGCGTGCCCAGCATCAGGCCCTTGAGCCATTCGATGTCGTCTTCGGCCGCCTGGTCGATGCGTGCTTCATTGGCCACTGGCCAAGGTTGCAGCATGATGGTCTTGCCGTCGATGCCGGCCAGCGGCGCGATGCGCTGCCAGATTTCTTCGGTGATGAACGGCATGAACGGGTGCGCCAGGCGCAGCGCTACTTCCAGCACGCGCACCAGGGTGCGACGGGTTCCGCGCTGGCGTTCGATCGGGCCGTTTTCGTCCCACAGCACTGGCTTGGACAGTTCCAGGTACCAGTCGCAATACTGGTTCCAGATGAACTCGTACAGGGCCTGTGCAGCCAGGTCGAAGCGGAACTGCTCGAGTTGGCGGGTCACTTCGGCTTCGGTGCGTTGCAACTGGGAGATGATCCAGCGATCGGCCAGCGACAGCTCGTAGGCTTCGCCGTTCTGGCCGCAGTCCTCGCCCTTGTCCAGCACGTAGCGCGCAGCGTTCCAGATCTTGTTGCAGAAGTTGCGATAGCCTTCGACGCGGCCCATATCGAACTTGATGTCGCGACCGGTAGACGCCAGCGAGCAGAAGGTGAAGCGCAGGGCATCGGTGCCGTAGCTGGCGATGCCGTCGGCGAACTCGTCGCGGGTCTGCTTCTCGATCTTTTTCGCCAGTTTTGGCTGCATCAGGCCGCTGGTGCGTTTTTGCACCAGGGTTTCCAGGTCGATGCCGTCGATGATGTCCAGCGGGTCAAGGACGTTGCCCTTGGACTTGGACATCTTCTGGCCCTGGCCGTCGCGCACCAGGCCATGTACGTACACGGTCTTGAACGGCACCTGCGGCGTGCCATCCTCGTTCTTCACCAAGTGCATGGTGAGCATGATCATCCGGGCAACCCAGAAGAAAATGATGTCGAAGCCAGTCACCAGTACGTCGGTGGAGTGGAACTTCTTGAGGAACTCGGTCTGTTGCGGCCAGCCGAGGGTGGAGAAGGTCCACAGGCCCGAGCTGAACCAGGTGTCGAGGACGTCGTTGTCCTGCTGCAGGGCAACATCTGGCCCCAGGTTGTGCTTGGCGCGCACTTCGGCTTCGTCGCGACCGACGTAGACCTTGCCCGACTCGTCGTACCAGGCCGGAATCCGGTGGCCCCACCACAGCTGACGGCTGATGCACCAGTCCTGGATGTCGCGCATCCACGAGAAGTACATGTTTTCGTACTGTTTCGGTACGAACTGGATGCGGCCGTCTTCCACGGCGGCAATCGCAGGCTCGGCCAGTGGCTTGGTGGAAACGTACCACTGGTCGGTCAGCCACGGTTCGATGATGGTGCCGGAGCGGTCGCCCTTGGGCACTTTCAGGGCGTGATCGTCAACGCTGACCAGCAGGCCGGCGGCGTCGAACGCTGCGACGATCTGCTTGCGCGCTTCAAAACGGTCGAGGCCGGCGTATTCGGCCGGGATCTTGCCGTCGATGCTGTCGTTGAGCGTACCGTCGAGGTTGAACACCTGGCAGGCAGGCAGCACCGCGGCGTTCTTGTCGAAGATGTTGAGCAGCGGCAGGTTGTGGCGTTTGCCGACTTCGTAGTCGTTGAAATCGTGGGCCGGGGTGATTTTCACGCAGCCGGTGCCGAACTCAGGATCACAGTAATCGTCAGCAATGATCGGGATGCGGCGGCCAACCAGCGGCAGCTCGACGAATTGGCCGATCAGGGCCTTGTAGCGTTCATCGTTCGGGTTCACGGCCACGGCGGAGTCGCCGAGCATGGTTTCCGGGCGAGTGGTCGCGACGATCAGGTAATCGTTGCCTTCAGCGGTCTTGGCGCCGTCGGCCAGCGGGTACTTGAGGTTCCACAGGAAACCTTTCTCGTCGTGGTTTTCCACTTCGAGGTCGGAAATCGCCGTGTGCAGCTTGGTGTCCCAGTTGACCAGGCGCTTGCCGCGGTAGATCAGGCCGTCTTCGTGCAGGCGCACGAACGCTTCCTTGACCGCTTCCGAGAGACCGTCGTCCATGGTGAAGCGCTCGCGGCTCCAATCCACTGACGAGCCGAGGCGGCGGATCTGCCGGCTGATGTTGCCGCCGGACTCATCTTTCCATTCCCAGATCTTTTCCAGGAATTGCTCACGGCCCAGGTCGTGGCGGTTCTGGCCCTTGGCTTCGAGCTGACGCTCCACCAGCATCTGGGTGGCGATACCGGCGTGGTCGGTACCCGGTTGCCACAGGGTGTTGCGACCCTGCATGCGGCGGAAACGGATCAGGGCGTCCATGATCGCGTTATTGAAACCGTGACCCATGTGCAGGCTGCCGGTGACGTTCGGCGGCGGGATCATGATGGTGTAGGAATCGCCCGCGCCTTGCGGGGCGAAGTAGTTCTCGGACTCCCAGGTGTTGTACCAGGAAGTTTCAATGGCGTGCGGCTGGTAGGTCTTATCCATGCGCGGCGGGACCCTATTGGCATTTATTCAGGAAAAGCCGGCAAGTATAGCGGGGATGTCGCCTGGGGCGTAGAGCGAGCTGATGGCAGGAGGGAGAAATCTGCTGTTTTTTCCAGGAGCGGCGGTCGCGGTGCTCCAGGCTCGTGTGGGAATTGCATTGGGCTGATGGGGGAGGGGCAGGTGGGGAGCTAATTAGCGCGATAGTTTCCTTGGCATATAAGGAATTTGCCTACAAGTTTGCTTGTTTGAGTAAGTGCTGTGTGTGCGTAGTATTCAAGGAGGTGTGTGCAAGTTGAATGTGTTGCACGCTGCCTGCAGGGAAATATAGTGTTTTAAATAATGGCATGGAGCATGTATGTATATTAAACAAGTTGCGTTTTTGATTCCTCTCCTGATGTCGGCGAATGCCTGGGCAGGAACCGTGGAATATTGCCCGAAAGTTGCGGATATCAAGGAGGTCGGTACCACCGCCAGTTATGTCGCAGCTACCGTCAGCGGCCAGGGTCAATGGAATGGCACTTCACAGACTGGGCGCGGCCCGGTCGGTGGGTTCGATGAGGCTATATTCAAGGCCCATGGCGATGCAGTCGAAGGTGTGGTGATCGGTGAAATCCTGCACTGCGGATACAGCCTGCGCGACGGCGGTAAGTTGGACATGCGCTTCAAGCGCGAAGGCACGGTTGTCAGTATTCAGGCAGGGGGAGCCTGGGAGCCGTATTATAGCCAGTATTATTGCGATGATAAAACCGAGGGTGCCTGCACCTTCAAGGAATTACCTCGTCCAGGTAAGGGCTAGTTGATGTTGTGCACTATTCAGTTAAGTATTAGTTGCTGAATGTAATGCCATTGAATAGTGGGTTGGTATTTGAAGTGTAAGGTCGCCAGTTTCACTGGCGACCTATCCCTCGTACAAGGGGGGGCTTCAAAAGCACAGGGTCAGTTGTCGTACTGGCTCAATAACCGTTCCATTCGTGCATCGAGGCGACGCTTGATTTCCGTCTCGATGTGCGGGGCAAAGTCATCGATCACGTCTTGCATGATCAACTGCGCGGCCGCGCGCAACTCACCATCCAGATGCAGCATGACGTCGGCAGCTTGCTGGGCGGTGGTCGTGGCGGCTGGTGCTGGTGCTGGAGTTGGAGCTGGAGCTGGAGCTGGAGCAGGTTGTTCGACGGCTTCGGCCAGTGGTTTGCCGCTGACTTGGTCGAACAGCAGGGGAATCTGGCCTTCATCACTTGCGGTCTCGACGGTGTCGGTCAGCAGTGGTGGTTGCAGGTTGTCATCGCCGAGCAACTGGCGGATCGACTCGAGGTCATCCAGCAGGTGAGCGGCCTTTTGCAGTGGTTTTGGCGTGTCCATCTTGTACTCAGAGTCGCTGTAGACGGTGATCTTGCAGAGGATAGCCCTGTTCGCGGTAGAAGCGGAAACTCTCCCGCGCGGCCTGACGAATAGCGGGATCTTCGACTACTACTTCTGCCACTCGGGCAAACCGTTGGGCAAATGGTGGGACCTTGAGGTCGAGGTTGACCAGCAGGTCCTGGTGCTCGCCCGGATCATCGCCCAGGCCCAGCACAATCAAGCCGTCCGGTTCGCTCTCGGCTGGGCCGTGGGGTACGAAGCTTTCGCCCTTGAACGCCCACAGGCGAGCATCCAGGTCGTCGCGTTGGGCGGCGTCGCTGCAGTGCAGGTAGATGCGGTGCCCCATGCGCCAGGCCTTTTCGCTGAGCTTGCAGGCGAAATCCAGTCGCGCCTGAGGATCGGCGCTGGGCAGGATGTAAAAGTCGACTTTGGTCATTGCGGTTCCTGAGCCTGAAGCGGCGCCCCCGAGGGTGACGCCGCTTCAGGTCATCGGTTTCAGGCCTTGGCGCGATCCAGCAGGTATTGGGTCAGCAATGGTACCGGGCGGCCAGTGGCGCCCTTGTCCTTGCCACCGCTGGTCCAGGCGGTACCCGCGATGTCCAGGTGCGCCCAGTTGAGGTTCTTGGTGAAGCGCGACAGGAAGCACGCTGCCGTGATGGTGCCGGCTTTCGGACCACCAATGTTGGCAATGTCGGCGAACGGGCTGTCCAGTTGTTCCTGGTACTCATCGAACAGCGGCAGTTGCCAGGCACGGTCGTCGGCAGCCTTGCCGGCGCTCAGCAATTGTTCGATCAATTCGTCGTTGTTGCCCAGCAGGCCGGAGGTGTGGGAGCCCAGGGCGACGATGCAGGCGCCGGTCAGGGTGGCGATATCGATCACTGCCTGTGGCTTGAAGCGCTCGGCGTAGGTCAGGGCGTCACACAGCACCAGGCGGCCTTCGGCGTCGGTGTTGAGGATTTCCACGGTCTGGCCGCTCATGGTGGTGACGATATCGCCTGGGCGGGCAGCGCCGCCGCTCGGCATGTTCTCGGCACAGGCCAGGATGCACACCAGGTTGATCGGCAGCTTCAGCTCGAGCACGGCACGCAGGGTACCAAACACGCTGGCGGCGCCGCCCATGTCGTACTTCATTTCATCCATGCCGGCGCCCGGCTTGAGGCTGATACCGCCGGTGTCGAAGGTGATGCCCTTGCCCACCAGGGCGTACGGCTTCTCGGACTTCTTGCCGCCGTTGTATTGCATGACGATCAGGCGTGGCGGCTGGTCGCTGCCCTGGCCCACGGCGTAGAACGAGCCCATGCCCAGTTCCTTGATCTTTTTCTCGTCCAGCACTTCGACTTTCAGGCTCTTGAACTCTTTACCCAGTGCCTTGGCTTGCTCGCCCAGGAAGGTTGGGTGACAGATGTTCGGCGGCAGGTTGCCCAGGTCGCGGGTGAACGCCATACCGTTGGCAATCGCGCTGGCGTGAGTCACGGCGCGTTGTACTTCGGCCTGTGCAGCCTTGATGGTCAACAGGGTGATTTTCTTCAGGGCGCGTGGTTCGGCCTTCTGGCTCTTGAACTGGTCGAAGCTGTATTCGCCGTCCAGCAGGGTTTCGGCCAGCAGGCGGGTCTTGCCATAGCTGTCACGACCCTTGACCACCACTTCGTCCAGCGCGAGTGCGGCATCGCTGCCACCCAGACCCTTGAGGGTGTTGAGGATGCCAGCGACGATTTTGCGCAATGGACGATCGCCCAATTCTGCGTCCTTGCCCACACCTACCAGCAGCACACGTTCGGCCTTGAGGTTCGGCAGGCTGTGCAGCAAAAGGCTCTGGCCAACTTTGCCGGCCAGGTCGCCACGCTTGAGGATGGCGCTGATGGCGCCGCCGCTGAGCTCATCGACCTGCTTGGCAACGTTGCCGAGCGTCCGGCCTTCGCCGACTGCGATGACCAGCGTGGCGGTTTTCAAGGTTTCTGGGCTAACGCTTTTTACAACCAGTTCCATGTCCGGGTCCCTGAATAAATGGTCAAAGTGCAGCGTGCCGCAGCCTGTGCGCACACGTTTGCCTTCTATATAGAAAGGTGCGGGTAAGGCCCGCGACAAAGGCCGCAGTTTGAACCTCGCTGACTGCGCCTGACAACCCTTGCGCAAGTGATCTTTAATGCATTGCATGCCGGCGTGAGCGTGCGCAGTGACAGGCGCGGTCAATCACAGGATAATGCCGCATCTTTTGCGGTGGCTCATGGTTTCACGAGCCGCCCGACCTGTTTGCTTGTTTGGCCGCCTTAGCCTGACAACCCTGGAGTGTCTGGTTTGATTGTCTTCCGTTATCTTTCCCGTGAAGTCCTGGTGACCCTGAGCGCCGTCAGTGCCGTGCTGCTGGTCATCATCATGAGTGGGCGCTTCATCAAGTACCTCGCCCAAGCCGCTGCCGGCCTGCTGGATCCGGGTTCCCTGTTCCTGATCATGGGCTTCCGCCTGCCGGGCTTCTTGCAGTTGATCCTGCCACTGGGGTTGTTCCTGGGGATTCTGCTGGCTTATGGCCGCCTGTATCTCGAGAGCGAAATGACCGTGCTGTCGGCCACCGGCATGAGCCAGCAACGCCTGTTCGCCTACACCTTGTTCCCGGCCACGCTGGTCGCATTGCTGGTGGCCTGGTTGAGCCTGGGCCTGGCCCCGCAAGGTGCCAACCAGTTCCAGTTGCTGCTGAACAAGCAGGATGCCCTGACCGAGTTCGATACCCTGGAGCCAGGACGCTTCCAGTCGTTACGCGACGGCACGCGGGTGACCTATACCGAAAAACTCTCGGATGATCGCATCAACCTGGCAGGCGTGTTCATCTCGCAGAAGAACGAAGCCTCAGGTAACAAGGATCGCGGCATCTCTGTGCTGGTGGCCGAGAAGGGTCGTCAGGAGATCAAGCCGGACGGCAACCGCTACCTGATTCTGGACAACGGCTATCGTTATGACGGCAATCCGGGGCAGGCCAATTACCGGATCATCAAGTACGACACCTATGGCGTACTGTTGCCCAAGCCTGACGTCAGCGACGAAGTAACCGACCGCGACGCCATCAGTACCGCCAACCTGCTGGGCAGCGATGACGTGCGCTCCCATGCCGAATTGCAATGGCGCCTGTCCCTGCCGTTGCTGGTGTTCATCGTGACCCTGATGGCCGTGCCACTGTCGCGGGTCAACCCGCGTCAGGGCCGGTTCCTCAAGCTGTTGCCGGCGATCCTGCTGTACATGGCCTACCTGACCATCCTGATCGCTGCCCGCGGCGCATTGGAGAAGGGCAAATTACCGCCGGCGCTGGGGTTGTGGTGGGTCCACGGGATTTTCCTGGTCATTGGCCTGGGGTTGCTCTACTGGGAGCCGTTGCGCTTGAAGATGGCGAGTCGCCGCTATGCGTTGGAGGTGACCCGTGGTTAAGCTCGATCGCTACATTGGTAGCAGTGTATTCATGGCGATCCTGGCCGTGCTGGGGATCATCCTCGGCCTGGCGACCCTGTTCGCCTTCATTGATGAAATGGGCGATGCCAGCGATACCTACACGGTGATGGACGTTCTGGGCTACGTGCTCCTGACCGCGCCGCGCCGGCTGTACGACATGTTGCCCATGGCTGCCCTGATCGGTTGCCTGATCGGCCTTGGCAGCCTGGCCAGTAACAGCGAATTGACCATCATGCGTGCGGCCGGCGTATCCATTGGGCGGATCGTCTGGGCAGTGATGAAGCCGATGCTGTTCCTGATGGTCGCCGGCGTGCTGATTGGCGAGTATGTAGCGCCCGCCACGGAAAATATCGCCCAGGCCAACCGTTCGCTGGCCCAGGGCAGTGGCGATTCGCAAAGCGCCAAGCACGGTTTGTGGCACCGCCAGGGGGACGAGTTCATTCACGTCAACTCGGTGCAGCCCAATGGCCGCCTGTATGGCGTGACCCGTTATCGTTTCGATAATGACCACCACCTGCTGTCCGCAAGCTTCGCTAAACGCGCCGAGTTCGACACCGATCACTGGCAGTTGAGTGACGTCACCACCACCCTGTTCCACGGCAAGAGCACTGAAGTGGTGAGCGCTGCGGTCGAGCGTTGGGATGTGGCCCTCAGCCCGCAACTGCTGAGCACCGTGGTGATGGCCCCGGAATCGCTGTCGATCAGCGGCCTGTGGGGTTATATCCATTACCTGGCTGACCAGGGCCTGAACAACGGCCGCTACTGGCTGGCATTTTGGGTCAAGGTGTTGCAGCCGCTGGTCACCGCAGCCCTGGTGCTGATGGCGATCTCCTTCATCTTTGGTCCACTGCGTTCGGTAACCCTCGGTCAGCGGGTCTTCACCGGTGTGCTGGTGGGCTTCACCTTCCGCATCGTCCAGGATTTGCTCGGCCCGTCGAGTCTGGTGTTCGGTTTCTCGCCGCTGTTTGCGGTGTTGATCCCAGCTGCGGTGTGTGCGCTGGCAGGCCTCTGGCTGATGCGTCGAGCCGGCTGATCAGCGGTATTTGAACCGAAGTTTGTCTGCAAAAACGCCCCGTTCGCCAGAGCGGGGCGTTTTTGCAAGTGATGCCTTCACCTGCAAACGTGACGCTTGCCTGGTGTTTCAGGTACAATTCCCGGCTATTTTTCGGCGGGCTATGCCTGCAGCCTTTTTGAGTGTTGATCCGTGAGTGATTTGAGTCATATCCGCAATTTCTCCATCATCGCCCACATTGACCATGGCAAGTCGACGCTGGCCGATCGCTTCATCCAGATGTGCGGCGGCCTGGCCGAGCGTGAAATGGAAGCCCAGGTTCTGGACTCCATGGACCTTGAGCGCGAACGCGGGATCACCATCAAGGCCCACAGCGTTACCTTGTATTACACCGCCAAAGACGGCATCAAGTACCAGCTGAACTTCATCGACACCCCCGGCCACGTTGACTTCACCTATGAAGTCAGCCGCTCGTTGGCGGCCTGTGAAGGTGCGTTGCTGGTGGTCGATGCTGGCCAGGGCGTGGAAGCGCAGTCGGTTGCCAACTGCTACACGGCGATCGAGCAGGGCCTGGAAGTCATGCCGGTGCTGAACAAGATCGACCTGCCACAGGCCGATCCGGACCGGGTGAAAGAAGAAATCGAAAAAATCATCGGCATCGATGCTACCGATGCCGTCGAGTGCAGTGCCAAGACTGGCCTGGGCGTCGATGAGGTGCTCGAGCGCCTGGTCAAGACCATTCCCGCGCCTACCGGCAACATCGAAGATCCGCTGCAAGCGTTGATCATCGACTCCTGGTTCGACAACTACCTGGGCGTTGTTTCCCTGGTTCGCGTACGCCACGGCCGCGTGAAGAAGGGCGACAAGATCCTGGTCAAATCCACCGGCAAGATCCACCTGGTGGACAGCGTCGGTGTGTTCAACCCGAAACACACTGCCACCGTCGACCTGAAAGCCGGTGAAGTAGGCTTCATCATCGCCGGTATCAAGGACATTCACGGTGCGCCAGTGGGCGATACCCTGACCTTGAGTTCGACCCCTGACGTCGACGTGCTGCCAGGCTTCAAGCGCATCCAGCCGCAGGTGTACGCCGGTCTGTTCCCGGTCAGCTCCGACGACTTCGAAGACTTCCGTGAAGCCCTGCAAAAGCTCACCCTCAACGACTCGTCCCTGCAGTACACCCCGGAAAGCTCCGACGCCCTGGGCTTCGGCTTCCGTTGCGGGTTCCTTGGCATGCTGCACATGGAAATCATCCAGGAGCGCCTGGAGCGCGAGTACGACCTGGACCTGATCACCACGGCGCCAACGGTAATTTTCGAGCTGTTGCTGAAAACCGGTGAAACGATTTACGTCGATAACCCGTCCAAGCTCCCAGACCTGTCTTCGATCGAAGACATGCGTGAGCCAATCGTGCGGGCCAATATTCTTGTGCCGCAGGAGCACCTGGGCAACGTCATTACCCTGTGTATCGAAAAACGTGGCGTGCAGCACGACATGTTGTTCCTGGGTACCCAGGTCCAGGTGACCTACGATTTGCCGATGAACGAAGTGGTCCTGGACTTCTTCGATCGCCTGAAGTCCACCAGTCGCGGCTATGCTTCGCTGGATTACCACTTCGATCGCTACCAGTCGGCTAATCTGGTCAAGCTGGACGTGCTGATCAACGGCGACAAGGTCGATGCCCTGGCGCTGATCGTGCACAAGGACAACGCGCACTACAAAGGTCGCCAGTTGACCGAGAAGATGAAGGAACTGATTCCGCGCCAGATGTTCGACGTTGCGATCCAGGCCGCCATTGGCGGGCAGATCATCGCGCGGACCTCCGTCAAGGCACTCAGAAAGAACGTATTGGCCAAATGCTACGGTGGTGACGTTAGCCGTAAGCGCAAGCTGTTGGAAAAGCAGAAGGCCGGTAAAAAACGCATGAAGCAGGTCGGTAACGTGGAAATTCCACAAGAAGCCTTCCTTGCTGTGCTCAGGTTGGATAGTTAGGTCCTATGTCACTAAATTTCCCGCTGTTGCTGGTCATCGCTGTCTTCGTCTGCGGTTTGCTGGCGTTGCTCGATCTGGTGTTTCTGGCGCCGCGTCGGCGTGCTGCCATTGCCTCGTATCAGGGCACTGTCAGCCAACCCGACATGGTCGTCGTGGAGAAACTGAACAAAGAACCGTTGCTGGTGGAATACGGCAAATCGTTCTTTCCGGTGCTGTTCATCGTACTGGTGCTGCGTTCGTTTCTGGTGGAGCCGTTCCAGATTCCGTCTGGTTCGATGAAACCGACCCTGGACGTCGGCGATTTCATTCTGGTGAACAAGTTTTCCTACGGGATCCGCTTGCCAGTACTCGACAAGAAAGTCATCGAGGTGGGTGATCCGCAGCGCGGCGATGTGATGGTGTTCCGCTACCCAAGCGACCCGAACGTCAACTACATCAAGCGTGTGGTTGGCCTGCCGGGCGACCAGATTCGCTACACCGCCGACAAGCGCCTGTTCGTCAACGGTGAGTCGATTGCCGAGCAACTGGTGGGCACTGAGCCGGGCACTTTGGGCAGCGCCGAGCTGTACAAGGAAAAACTCGGTGTTGCCGAGCACATGATCCGCAAGGAAATGAGCCGCTACCGGGCCACTCCGGACCGTCAATGGACGGTGCCCGCGGGGCACTATTTCATGATGGGCGACAACCGCGACAACTCCAACGACAGTCGCTACTGGGATGACCCAAGCATTCCCAAGAACCTGCTGGGCATGGTTCCCGACCAGAACATCGTCGGCAAGGCCTTTGCGGTCTGGATGAGCTGGCCTGAACCGAAACTCAGCCACCTGCCGAATTTCTCGCGGGTTGGCCTGATCAAGTAATCCCACACGGCGCTGTTGAACACAGCGCCGAATGCTTTTCTGGAACCTGCAGAAGGTTGCCGCACTGCATTGAAGCCAACGATATTCAGGAAGTAATTTTTGAACACAGCGTTATTTGTCCCAGGCCTTCGCAGCGATGCTGCGGGGGAAGTCGACCACGAACTCAGCGTGGGTAAACCGTGAGCGTCTCCTTAAGTCGTCTCGAGCGTCAGCTCGGCTACACCTTCAAGGATCAGGAACTGATGGTCCTGGCCCTGACTCACCGCAGCTTTGCCGGGCGCAACAACGAACGCCTGGAATTCCTCGGTGATGCCATCCTCAACTTCGTGGCCGGTGAAGCGCTGTTCGACCGCTTTCCGCTGGCCCGCGAAGGCCAGCTGTCGCGTTTGCGCGCGCGCTTGGTCAAAGGCGAGACACTGGCAGTGCTGGCCCGTGGCTTTGATCTGGGTGACTACCTGCGCCTGGGCTCTGGTGAGTTGAAGAGCGGCGGTTTCCGGCGCGAGTCGATCCTGGCCGATGCCCTGGAAGCGCTGATCGGCGCGATCTACCTGGATGCCGGCATGGACATGGCGCGCGAACGCGTGCTGGCCTGGCTGGCTTCCGAGTTCGAGAGCCTGACGCTGGTCGATACCAATAAAGATCCAAAGACCCGCCTGCAGGAATTCCTGCAGTCGCGTGCCTGTGAGCTGCCGCGTTACGAAGTGGTGGATATCCAGGGTGAGCCCCATTGCCGAACGTTCTTCGTCGAATGTGAAATCACCTTATTGAATGAAAAAAGCCGAGGTCAGGGTGTGAGTCGTCGTATTGCCGAACAGGTAGCGGCCGCCGCAGCACTGATAGCCCTGGGCGTGGAGAATGGCCATGACTGATTCAACTGCAACTCGCTGTGGCTATGTCGCCATCGTCGGCCGCCCGAACGTGGGCAAATCCACGTTGCTGAACCACATCCTGGGTCAGAAGCTGGCAATTACCTCGCGTAAACCGCAGACCACCCGCCACAACATGCTCGGGATCAAGACCGAGGGCGCGGTGCAAGCGATCTACGTCGACACCCCCGGCATGCACAAGGGTGGCGAGAAGGCCCTGAACCGCTACATGAACAAGACCGCCTCGGCGGCGTTGAAAGACGTCGACGTGGTGATCTTCGTGGTCGATCGCACCAAGTGGACCGACGAAGACCAGATGGTCCTCGAGCGTGTGCAGTACGTGACCGGTCCTTTGATCGTGGCGCTGAACAAGACCGACCGCATCGAAGACAAAGCCGAGCTCATGCCGCACCTGACCTGGCTGCAAGAGCAACTGCCGAACGCGCAGATCATGCCGATCTCGGCCCAGCATGGGCATAACCTCGAAGCGCTGGAGCGGGTGATCGCCGGTTACCTGCCGGAAAACGATCACTTCTTCCCGGAAGATCAGATCACCGACCGCAGCAGCCGCTTCCTCGCCGCTGAGCTGGTGCGCGAGAAGATCATGCGCCAGATGGGTGCGGAGCTGCCGTACCAGATCACCGTGGAAATCGAAGAGTTCAAGCAGCAGGGCAAGACCCTGCACATCCACGCCCTGATCCTCGTCGAGCGTGACGGTCAGAAGAAGATCATCATTGGCGACAAGGGCGAGCGGATCAAACGTATCGGCACCGAGGCGCGCAAGGATATGGAGCTGCTGTTCGACTCCAAGATCATGCTCAACCTGTGGGTGAAGGTCAAAGGTGGCTGGTCCGACGACGAGCGCGCCCTGCGTTCGCTGGGTTACGGCGACCTGTAAACCCGGTTAGCGCTGTACCGTAGAACCCTGTGGGAGCGGGCTTGCCCGCGATGAGGATGGAACATTCAGCAGCGATGTTGACTGTAAGTCCGCCATCGCGGGCAAGCCCGCTCCCACATTTGGTTTGTGTTGATTTCAAAACAGCACTCCTTCAGTGAGACGCCCATGTCCTCTCCGCCACCCAGCCAACCCGCCTACGTCCTGCATTCGCGCGCCTACCGCGAGAACAGTGCATTGGTCGACTTCCTCACGCCGCAAGGGCGGCTGCGGGCGGTGTTGCGCAGCGCGCGGGGCAAGGCCGGGACTCTGGCGCGGCCATTCGTGCCGCTGGAAGTGGAGTTTCGCGGGCGCGGCGAGCTGAAAAACGTCGGGCGCATGGAAAGTGCCGGCGTCTCGACCTGGCTCAGCGGCGAGGCGCTGTTCAGTGGCCTGTACCTCAATGAGTTGCTGATCCGCCTGTTGCCTGCCGAAGATCCCCATCCCGCGGTGTTCGAGCACTATGCCGCGACCTTGCTGGCCCTCGCTGAAGGTCGCGCGCTGGAACCGTTGTTGCGCTCCTTCGAGTGGCGCTTGCTCGATGACCTGGGCTATGGCTTTGCACTGACCCAGGATGTCCACGCCGAGCCGATTGCCGCCGACGGTCTGTACCGCCTGCAGGTGGATGCCGGGTTGGAGCGGGTGTACCTGTTGCAGCCGGGGCTGTTCAATGGCTGTGAACTGTTGGCCATGGCCGAAGCAGACTGGAGCGCCCCCGGTGCGCTGTCGGCTGCCAAGCGCCTGATGCGCCAGGCGCTGGCCGTTCACCTGGGCGGTCGTCCCCTGGTCAGTCGCGAGCTGTTTCGCAAGCCCTGATCACCCCGTATGCTGTGCACCGAACTTTCTCTTCTTCTGGAGCGCTTTCCGTGACCACCAGCACCCGCATTCTTCTTGGCGTGAACATCGACCACGTAGCCACCCTGCGTCAGGCCCGGGGCACCCGATACCCTGACCCCGTCAAGGCTGCGCTCGACGCTGAAGAGGCGGGCGCCGATGGCATCACGGTGCATTTGCGCGAAGATCGCCGGCATATCCAGGAGCGCGACGTACTGATTCTCAAGGACGTGCTGCAGACCCGGATGAATTTCGAGATGGGCGTGACCGAGGAAATGATGGCGTTCGCCGAACGCATTCGCCCGGCGCACATCTGCCTGGTTCCGGAAACCCGTCAGGAGCTGACCACCGAAGGCGGTCTGGATGTTGCGGGGCAGGAGGCACGGATCAAGGCCGCAGTAGAGCGCTTGGCCAAAATCGGCTGTGAAGTGTCGTTATTTATCGATGCCGATGAGCGGCAGATCGAGGCTTCCAAGCGCGTGGGTGCCCCGGCCATCGAATTGCACACCGGCCGTTATGCCGATGCCCAGACTCCTACCGAAGTCGCCGAAGAGCTGCAGCGCGTGGCTGACGGTGTGGCCTGCGGCCTGGCTCAGGGGCTGATCGTCAATGCCGGTCATGGCCTGCATTACCACAACGTCGAAGCCGTTGCGGCGATCAAGGGCATCAACGAACTGAACATCGGCCACGCACTGGTCGCGCATGCCTTGTTTGTCGGCTTCAAGTCGGCGGTGTCGGAGATGAAGGCACTGATCCTGGCGGCTGCGGCGAAGGCCTAAGCAACCATACAAAACCAGCGTGGGAGCCAGCAGGCTGGCTCCCATCTTTGGTTCAAGGCGTTTGTCAGAGCGGGGCTGGCTCTTGGGCCGGTTTTGATTTGTCGATGCCGGGTACATGCAAGTTACCCTCGGCCACCTGGTCGCCTTCCAGTTGTGGCTGCGTGACCCAGGTCAGGATGTCGTAGTAACGACGGATGTTCGCCACGAAGTGCACAGGCTCGCCACCACGGGCGTAGCCGTAGCGGGTCTTGCTGTACCACTGTTTCTGCGACAGGCGGGGCAGGATCTTCTTCACATCCAGCCACTTGTCCGGATTCAGTCCTTCCTTGGCCGCCAGCTTGCGGGCGTCATCCAGGTGACCGCTGCCGACGTTGTAGGCGGCGAGGGCGAACCAGGTGCGATCCGGCTCCTGGATCGAGCTGTCCAGTTGGTCCTTCATGTACGCCAGGTACTTGGCGCCGCCCATGATGCTCTGGCGGGCGTCCAGGCGGTTGGACACACCCATGGCCTGGGCGGTGTTCTGGGTCAGCATCATCAACCCGCGCACACCGGTCTTGGAGGTAACTGTCGGCTGCCACAGTGACTCTTGATAGCCAATCGCCGCCAGCAGGCGCCAATCGACTTTTTCTTTCTTCGCGTAGGTCTTGAAGTGCGGTTCGTATTTGGGCAGGCGCTGCTGCAGGTGCTGGGCAAAGGTGTAGGCGCCGACATAGCCGAGTACGTCGACGTGCCCGTAGTAGCGGTCCTTGAGGCGTTGCAGGGTGCCGTTCTTCTCGACCTTGTCGAGGAAGTCATTGATCTCGTTGAGCAGGCTGTTGTCTTCACCGGCGGCCACTGCCCAGCTCTGGTTGCTGGCGTCACCGAGGTCGAAGGCCACCCGGACGTTGGGGAAGTACACCTGGTTCATTGCGACTTCATTGGAGTCGACCAGGGTCAGGTCAATTTGCCCTTCGTCGACCATGCGCAGCAGGTCGACCACCTCTACCGCGTCAGACTCTTCGTATTCGATACGCGGATTTTTCTGTTTCAGGACGGCCAATTGCTCGGCATGGGTGCTGCCCTTGAGCACCATGATCTTCTTGCCCACCAGGTCCGCCGCGTTGGTTGGGCGCGACTGGCCATTGCGGTAGATGATTTGCGGGGTGACTTCCAGGTAGGAGTGGGAGAACCGGACCTGCGCCTTGCGTTTCTCGCTGCTGACCAGACCGGCAGCAGCCAGCACGGGGCCGTTGGGCTTGCCCACCTGTTCAAAGAGGTCGTCGAGGTTGTCCGCGGTTTCGATCTTCAGTTCCACCCCCAGATCGTCGGCAAAGCGCTTCACCAGCTCGTATTCGAAGCCGGTTTCACCGTTGCGATCCTGGAAGTAGGTGGCTGGGCTGTTACGCGTGACCACGCGCAGCACGCCATCCTCCTTTACGCGCTCCAGGGTGTTGGGTTTATCAACACAGCCGCTGAGCACCAGGAAGAGTCCGGTGGCGAGAAGCCATTTGGCCACTCGCGGACGCAATACCATTGGGGAAAACATCTGCGCAGTATACGCAAAGGACCACGGCCGCCATATCTCGACAGTGAAGGGCTTGTCTGCTAGATGTTTGAAAATTGGCGCCAAGCCCTTAGGAATAGGCGTTTGGTGGCGTTTATCCGGCGCAAAATAACCGCCGGCACTTACCTTGATGAGCATTGGTTATAGGCCTGCCAGCCCTGGCCGACGTTCGGGTGATACCGGGTGTAGCGTTTCGGGTGCTGTCGCGGGCGGTTTAGGCTAGAATGCACGGCCTCAAAGCACACCCCCTTCCGAGGCTGTCCCGAAGATGTTGATCCTGCGCGGCGCTCCTGCCCTTTCTGCCTTTCGCCACAGCAAACTCCTTGAGCAACTGAGCCAGAAGGTTCCAGCTGTTACTGGCCTGTATGCTGAATTCGCTCACTTCGCCGAAGTCACCGGCGTCCTGACCGGCGACGAACAGCAGGTGCTTGCGCGCCTTCTGAAGTACGGTCCTAGCGTTCCGGTACAAGAGCCGACCGGTCGTCTGTTCCTGGTGTTGCCGCGGTTTGGCACCATTTCGCCCTGGTCGAGCAAGGCCAGCGACATTGCCCGTAACTGCGGCCTGGCGAAAATCCAGCGCCTGGAGCGCGGTATCGCGTTCTATGTCGCCGGTGAGTTCACCGACGCCCAGGCCCAGCTGATTGCCGACGGCCTGCACGACCGCATGACCCAGATCGTCCTGGAGAACCTTGAACAGGCTGCCGGTCTGTTCAGTCACTCCGAGCCTAAGCCGCTGACGGCAATCGACGTCCTGGGTGGCGGTCGCGCCGCGCTGGAAACCGCCAACGTCGAGCTGGGCCTGGCCCTGGCCGAAGACGAGATCGACTACCTGGTCAACGCCTTCATCGGCCTCAAGCGCAACCCGCACGACATCGAACTGATGATGTTCGCCCAGGCGAACTCCGAGCACTGTCGCCACAAGATCTTCAACGCCAGTTGGGATATTGACGGTGAAAGCCAGGAAAAAAGCCTGTTCGGCATGATCAAGAACACCTACGTGATGCACAGCGAAGGTGTCCTGTCGGCCTACAAGGACAACGCCTCGGTGATCGTCGGCTCCGTTGCCGGACGTTTTTTCCCGGACCCTGAAACCCGCCAGTACGGTGCGGTGCAGGAGCCGGTGCACATCCTGATGAAAGTCGAGACGCACAACCACCCGACGGCGATTGCCCCGTTCCCGGGCGCGTCCACCGGCTCCGGTGGCGAGATCCGCGACGAAGGCGCAACCGGTCGCGGCGCGAAGCCGAAGGCTGGCCTGACGGGCTTCACCGTATCCAACCTGCAGATCCCGGGCTTCGAACAGCCGTGGGAAGTGCCGTACGGCAAGCCTGAGCGCATCGTCACCGCCCTCGACATCATGATCGAAGGCCCATTGGGCGGCGCGGCGTTCAACAACGAATTCGGTCGTCCGGCACTGACCGGTTACTTCCGTACCTTCGAACAATCCATCACCACGCCGCACGGTGATGAAGTGCGCGGGTACCACAAGCCGATCATGTTGGCCGGCGGCATGGGCAACATTCGTGAAGAGCACGTGCAAAAAGGCGAGATCCTCGTCGGCTCCAAGCTGATCGTGCTGGGTGGCCCGGCGATGCTGATCGGCCTGGGCGGCGGCGCCGCTTCCTCGATGGCCACCGGCACCAGTTCGGCAGACCTGGACTTCGCTTCGGTACAACGCGAAAACCCGGAAATGGAACGCCGTTGCCAGGAAGTCATCGACCGTTGCTGGCAGTTGGGTGAACACAACCCGATCAGCTTCATCCACGACGTGGGTGCGGGCGGCCTGTCCAACGCCTTCCCGGAGCTGGTCAACGACGGCGACCGCGGTGGCCGTTTCGAATTGCGCAATATTCCAAACGACGAGCCGGGCATGGCCCCGCACGAAATCTGGAGCAACGAATCCCAGGAGCGTTACGTCCTGGCAGTCGGCCCGGCCGACTTCGAGCGCTTCAAGGCTATCTGCGAACGTGAGCGCTGCCCGTTTGCCGTGGTCGGCGAAGCCACTGCCGAACCACAGCTGACCGTGACTGACAGCCACTTCGGCAACAGCCCGGTGGACATGCCACTGGAAGTGCTGCTGGGCAAGGCTCCGCGCATGCACCGTTCGGTGGTTCGGGAAAACGAACTGGGTGACGATTTCGATCCGTCGACCCTGAACATCGCCGACTGTGTCGAGCGCGTCCTGCATCACCCGGCCGTGGCCAGCAAGAGCTTCCTGATCACCATTGGCGACCGCACCATCACCGGGCTCGTGGCCCGTGACCAAATGGTTGGCCCATGGCAGGTACCCGTGGCTGACGTGGCCGTGACCGCCACCAGCTTCGACGTCTACACCGGTGAAGCCATGGCGATGGGCGAGCGTACTCCGCTGGCCCTGCTGGACGCTCCGGCGTCGGGCCGCATGGCCATCGGCGAAACCCTGACCAACATCGCCGCTTCGCGCATCGCCAAGCTCTCCGACATCAAGTTATCGGCGAACTGGATGTCGGCTGCCGGCCACCCGGGCGAAGACGCGCGTCTGTACGACACCGTGAAAGCGGTCGGTATGGAGTTGTGCCCAGAGCTGGGCATCACCATCCCAGTGGGCAAGGACTCGATGTCCATGGCCACTCGCTGGAACGACGAGGGCGTCGACAAGACCGTGACCTCGCCGATGTCGCTGATCGTCACCGGCTTTGCCCCAGTGACCGACATCCGCCAGACCCTGACCCCGCAACTGCGCATGGACAAGGGCACTACCGACCTGATCCTGATCGACCTGGGTCGTGGCCAGAACCGCATGGGCGCCTCGATCCTGGCCCAGGTTCACGGCAAGCTCGGCAGCCAGGCTCCGGACGTCGACGACGCCGAAGACCTGAAAGCCTTCTTCGCGGTGATCCAGGGCCTCAACGCCGACGGTCACTTGCTGGCTTACCACGACCGTTCCGACGGTGGCCTGTTGACCAGCACCGTGGAAATGGCGTTTGCCGGCCACTGCGGCCTGAGCCTCAACCTCGACGGTTTGGCGGAAACCTCGGCCGACATCGCCGCGATCCTGTTCAACGAAGAGCTGGGCGCGGTAATCCAGGTACGCCAGGACGCTACCCCGGACATCCTCGCGCAGTTCAGCGCTGCCGGCCTGGGCGACTGCGTGTCGGTGATCGGCCAGCCAATGAACAACGGCGAGATCAACATCACCTTCAACGGTGACACCGTGTTCGAAGGCCAGCGTCGACTGCTGCAACGCCAGTGGGCCGAGACCAGCTACCAGATCCAGCGCCTGCGTGACAACGCCGACTGCGCCGAACAAGAGTTCGACGTGCTGCTGGAGGAAGACAACCCGGGCCTGAGCGTCAAGCTCAGCTTCGACGTCAACCAGGACATCGCCGCGCCTTACATCAAGAAAGGCATTCGCCCACAAGTTGCCGTACTGCGTGAGCAGGGCGTCAACGGCCAGGTGGAAATGGCGGCAGCGTTCGATCGTGCCGGTTTCAGCGCGATCGACGTGCACATGAGCGACATTCTGGCCGGCCGCGTCGACCTGAACGAGTTCAAGGGGCTGGTGGCTTGCGGTGGTTTCTCCTACGGCGACGTCCTGGGAGCCGGTGAAGGCTGGGCCAAGTCGGCCCTGTTCAACAGCCGCGCCCGCGATGCGTTCCAGGGCTTCTTCGAGCGTAACGACAGCTTCACCCTCGGGGTGTGCAACGGTTGCCAGATGATGTCCAACCTGCACGAGCTGATCCCGGGCAGCGAATTCTGGCCGCACTTCGTGCGTAACCGTTCCGAGCAGTTCGAAGCCCGTGTGGCCATGGTCCAGGTCCAGGAGTCGAACTCGATCTTCCTGCAAGGCATGGCCGGTTCGCGCATGCCGATCGCCATTGCCCACGGCGAAGGTCATGCCGAGTTCTCCAGCGAAGAGGCGTTGCTGGAAGCGGATCTGTCGGGTTGCGTGGCGATGCGTTTCGTCGACAACCACGGCAAGGTTACCGAGAGCTACCCGGCCAACCCGAACGGTTCGCCGCGTGGGATCACCGGTTTGACCAGTCGTGACGGTCGCGTGACCATCATGATGCCGCACCCGGAGCGGGTATTCCGCGCTGTGCAGAACTCGTGGCGCTCGGAAGAGTGGAACGAAGATGCACCGTGGATGCGCATGTTCCGTAATGCTCGCGTGTGGGTGAACTAACAGCTGTGTACAAGCTCAGCTTTTTTGTTCCGGCCAGTCACGTCGAGGTGGTCAAGAGTGCGGTGTTCGCTGCCGGTGGCGGGCGGATCGGCGCTTATGACCAGTGTTCGTGGCAGGTGCTTGGCCTGGGTCAGTTTCGCCCGTTGGACGGCAGCCAGCCGTTCCTCGGGCAGACTGGTCAGGTGGAGCAGGTCGAGGAATGGAAGGTTGAGCTGGTAGTGGCTGATGAGTTGATTCGTTCGGTGGTGATGGCCCTGAAGCAGAGCCATCCCTATGAGACGCCGGCTTATGAGGTGTGGCGGTTGGAGGCGTTCTAAACTTCCCGCCGCTCAAACAAAAAACCCGCTGAAAGCGATTTCAGCGGGTTTTTTGTTGCCCGGCAGGAGATGCCGTAGGCGACGATCTTTTGATCTTGGCTTTGTGGGCATATAGGCCCGTCAGGGCCGGATTTCGATCATCGTGCCATCGGGCACCAGGCCCCAGACTTCGCGCATGTCGACGTTACGCATGGCGACGCAGCCGTCGGTCCAGTCCAGGGTGTGGAACAGGTCTTCGGGGTTTTCTTCGGTGTCCGGGGTGCCGTGAATCATGATCATGCCGCCTGGGGCCACGCCCTCGCGGCGTGAGCGCGCAGCGTCGCTGATGTTCGGGTAGGAGATGTGCATGGCCAGGTTGAAGCGCTCGCTGACTTTGCGCCAGTCCAGCCAGTACAGGCCTTCGGGGGTGCGTCGGTCGCCTTCCATGAGCTTTTGGCCCTTGGGGTTGCGGCCCAATGAGATGCGGTAGGTCTTGATGGGCTTACCGTCATTGATCAGTTGCAACTGACGGGCGGATTTGAGCACCAGGACTTTTTCGACGATTTTGCCGTCCAGGGTTTCCACGCTGGAAGCCTGGGAAACGACAGCGAACGACAGGCAGAGGAACGCGAGCAACCAGCGCATTAAAACGATATCCCTGAGAGTACGGCGTACTTTTTGTTGTTTAAGTGATCGCAGGCTGAGCAAGCGGAGGAATGGACTCGCTGCGCACCGGGTAATCCCCCCGCAAGCGGTCAGCGAAGTAGCATTCTAGGGTACGGCCCACCGTGCGGAAAGCCAGCTCTGACCAAGGGATGTCCGCTTCCTCGAAAAGCTGCACTTCCAGGCTTTCTTCGCCTGCGGAAAAGTCCAGGTCGACCAGTTCGGCGCGGAAGAATACGTGGACCTGGCTGATATGCGGTACATCGATCAGCGTGTAGATGTTCAGGTTGCGCACCCGTGCGCAGGCTTCCTCGGCAGTTTCGCGCACGGCCGCCTGTTCGACGGTCTCGCCGTTCTCCATGAAACCGGCCGGCAGGGTCCAGTAACCCCGGCGTGGTTCGATGGCGCGACGGCACAGCAGCACCTGGGTGCCCCAGGTTGGCAGGCAGCCGGCGACGATGTTGGGGTTCTGGTAGTGAATGGTCTGACAGCTGTCGCAGACAAAACGCAGGCGCGAATCGCCTTCGGGGATACGTTGCGTTACTGGGTTACCGCACTGGCTGCAGAATTTCATGCTGGGTCTTCCGAATAGGCCGCGCCTATCTTGGCGTGCCACAGTGTCTGTCGGCAAGTTGTCGTTTAGCGACATGCTGCAGCCCGGGGGTTGGGCGGCCTGTAGGTTTGGTGCATGATGCAAGGTAGCCAACAGATCGAGAGCACTCATGCTGGACGAGCTACTGCACCGGGTAAGCAATCACACGCCACGTACGCTGGAAACCGACCGACGTTTCCCTGAAGCCGCGGTGCTCGTGCCCATAACCCGCAGTGACGAACCGGAACTGGTTCTGACCCTGCGCGCCAGCGGGCTCTCGACCCATGGCGGTGAAGTGGCCTTCCCTGGCGGGCGGCGCGATCCCGAAGACCCGGACCTGGTGTTCACCGCCCTGCGCGAAGCCGAAGAGGAAATCGGCCTGCCGCCGGGGCTGGTGGAAGTGATTGGGCCCCTGAGTCCGCTGATCTCGCTGCACGGAATCAAGGTCACGCCATATGTGGCGGTGATTCCCGACTTCGTCGAGTACCGCGCCAACGATGCAGAAATTGCCGCAGTGTTCAGTGTGCCGCTGGAGTTCTTTCGCACGGACCCGCGTGAACACACGCACCGCATCGATTATCAGGGGCGCAGTTGGTATGTGCCGAGTTACCGTTATGGCGAATACAAGATCTGGGGCCTGACCGCGATCATGATTGTCGAGTTGATCAATCTGCTCTATGACGCGAAGATCAGCCTGCATCAACCTCCCAAGAGCTTTATCAATACCTGACGCCATCCGGCATTTACCCGCGGCTGCCTGAGCCATGAGGATAACAACGATGAAATACCGCCTGGGCGACGCCCGTGTCGAGACCCACCCGCAGAGCTGGGTTGCACCGAACGCCGTGCTGATTGGCAAGGTCAAGTTGGAAGAGGGCGCCAGTGTCTGGTTCAACGCGGTCTTGCGCGGGGACAATGAGCTGATCCTGATCGGCAAAAACAGCAATGTGCAGGACGGTACCGTGATGCACACCGACATGGGCTACCCGCTGACCCTCGGTACCGGGGTTACCATCGGCCACAACGCCATGCTCCACGGCTGCACGGTGGGCGACAACAGCCTGATCGGGATTAACGCGGTGATCCTCAATGGGGCGAAGATCGGCAAGAACTGCATCATCGGCGCCAACTCGCTGATTGGCGAAAACAAGCAGATCCCTGATGGTTCTCTGGTCATGGGCTCGCCTGGCAAAGTGGTGCGCGAGCTGACCGAGTCGCAGATCAATATGCTCCAAGCCTCTGCCGCACACTATGTGCATCGCTCCCAGCGGTACGCCGTGGACTTGGTCGAGCAGGAACCATGACTCTCCCTGAAAGACCCGTGATGTCGCCCTGCGTGAATATTTGCGCGCTGGACGAGCAGGACATCTGCACCGGTTGCCAGCGTACTGTCGGCGAAATTACCCGCTGGAGCCGGATGGACAACGACGAGCGCCGCCAGGTGCTGGGGTTGTGCCATGAACGCGCCAAGGCCAGCGGGCTGCTGTGGATGCTGGGCAAAACCCCGGCGCCTTGAGCGACACTTTTCGGTAGGAGCAAGGCTTGCCCGCGATGGGCCTAGGCCTAGGTGTCTACGCAACTTTGTAGTGGCCTGTGGCGAGGGAGCTTGCTCGCGTGGCGGCTCCTGAGTCGACCGGGGTTTTGGATTAGACCGAGTACCTATCCATTCTTGCGGTAACGGCCTCCTATGGTTCCGCCTGACGGCGGCTCACTTTTGAACAGCGCAAAAGTAAGCAAAACGCTCTTACCCCACCA
>NZ_JBIUWJ010000043.1:0-48196 GCF_044743405.1 Pseudomonas sp. NPDC087626 | reverse complement strand
CGGCGGCCCCCCAAATCAATGTCGGAGTACGGGCATGCCGAGCCTAAGCGAGGCACCGAGTGGTGGGGTAAGAGCGTTTTGCTTACTTTTGCGCTTCTCAAAAGTGAGCCGCCGTCAGGCGGAACCATAGGAGGCCGTTACCGCAAAAATGGATATGTACTCGGTCTAATCCAGCACCCTGGTCGGCCCACAGGTGCAACGTCGCATCACAGCTGTGTAGATACCTATGCCAGCGATGAAGTCAGGTCAGGCAACCCACATCTCGCAGATCAAACCATCCCCGCCTGCTTCAACTCGCTCTTGAGATACGCGTAGTAAATCGGCCCTGCCACCACCCCCGGCAGGCCGAACGCAGCTTCGAATACCAGCATCGCCAGGAGCAACTCCCACGACTTGGCACTGATCTGCCCGCCGACGATCCGTGCGTTGAGGAAGTACTCCAGCTTGTGGATGAAAATCAGGTAGCCCAGCGCCGCCATCGCCACCCAGATCGACAGCGATAAGCCGACGATGGTGATCAGGGTGTTGGACATCAGGTTGCCAATCACCGGTAGCAAGCCCAGCAGGAAGGTCAACACGATCAGGGTCTTGGTCAGCGGCAGGTGAATCCCGAACATCGGCAGGATCACCGCCAGGAAGATCCCGGTGAAGAAGGTGTTGAGCAGGGAAATCTTGATCTGCGCAAAAACGATGTTGCGAAAGGCCTGGACCAGCAGGTGCAGGCGGTCGAACAGCGCGGCAGCCAGGGGTTTGCGCTTGGTCAGGTCCGGCACCCGCTGCAGGGCAATGATTGCCCCCAGCACCATACCGATCAGCAAGGTGACGAACATGTGCGCCGCGTCCTTGCCCACCAATTGCAGGTCGCTCAGGTGCTTGCTCAGCCATTCACCGATGGCCACGCGGAATTCGGCGGCACTGGCCGGCAAATAGGCGTCAACGAACGGCGGTAGCTGGCCGCGCGCCTTATCGACCACGCCCATGAATTTATCCAGCGACGCCCCGGGATTTTCCGCTTCATGCAACAGGAAGCTGAAGGCGCCGGCAAAGATCAGCGCCAGCACACTGACCACCAGGGTGCCCAGCAAGGCCACCGCCAACCAGCGCGCACGCCGCCCTTCGATCAGCCGTTGCAGTTGGGGGGTGAGCATGTTGACCAGTTCGTACACCAACAACCCGGCCAGCAGACTGGGCAACAGCCGCAAGGGCAGGACCAGCAGCAAACCACCAAAAATGATCACCCAACTGACTACCAGCAACACGTGACGCTGAGAAAACGTTGGCATACAGCCTCAAAACAAACGGCGTTAAAGGATTGGCAGTCTGCCAGCGTTCGGCCCTTGAAGCGAGCGGATGGCCGATATCGATCGGCACCACTGGCTTGAACGCTGGCCGCCAATTTGCCCTGGTAGTTTATTTTTTCTTCAGGCAATCACTCATGAAGGTTTTACGTGCCTCGCCGGTCAGCGCCTGGGTGGCTGCGGTGGCGTTGCAGGTTTTCATCTTCTCTTGTTGTGGGGTCAGGGCCTTGGCGTCATTGGCTGCCGGCTGCGCTTTGAGGCAATCGCTCATGAAGGCTTTGCGCTCGTCGCCCTTGAGGGCCTTGGTGGTGGCGTCGGCGTTGCAGGTGGTCATTTTGTTCTGTTGCGCCGTGGCGGCAAAACCCTGGGAGCAGAGCAGCAAGCCGACCATCAACAACGGGATACGCAGCATCTTCATGGAGACTTCTCCTGGTTGCTGCGCCGAGGGGCGCAGCTTGAACTGCAGTGTAGACAACAGCTGTTACAGGTTCATCCAGGAGCAGCAAACGTCAGGGCGCGATTAACCCACCCCGGTCCCGGCTTCGCAGCTCGTCAGACGGGGCCAATCGCCTGTACGTATTCCTCATAAGCCTTTATTCGGCGCTCAATGAGCGCGGCGCGAAAGCGTTCGAAAGACACCGGCTGCCCGCCCGGCTCACGATAGGTAGCGCCCAGTGCATTCGATGAGGTCCATTGGGCGTAAGAGCCTTTCTGATGCAACTTCGCAACCTTGATTGAACGCAAGGTCGAGTCATCGGTGCCCCGCGCGGGTAACGTTGGAGGACCTGGTGGCGTGTCATTGATAAAGCTGTACTCGGCAATCGCCGGCCCGGGCTCCAGGCTGATCACGGGATCAGGATCAAAGCCGAAGCAACCCTCCTGGGCCAGGTGTGCAGCGGGCAGTTCTGGCCAGGAGTCAGCGACCACCAACTCGGCGGGCTTGCTCAGGTCACCGATGAGCACGTATTGGTGGTCAAAATCGCTGGCCCTGACAATATGCACCGCAGCAGATCTTGGCTGGCTGGCCAGAATCGAAAAGGTCACCTTGGAGTTTTCCGAGCAGTTGCCGCCCATGATTTTTATCGCGGCCTGAGCTGCCTCGCCGATGGTCAGTTCGGCGGTGGCCTGGCCGGTCGCCAGGTCGATCTTCCTGAGGTTTTTCAGTTTGGCGATGGCCGAACCGCCTTTTTCCCAGATGCTCGGCCTTTGATTGCCGGACAGGGGCAGCAGCTCCTTGCTCCGGGCGACGGTTCGTTGTGCCAACTGCAGATTGGCCATGGTTGGCGCGTCCACTTCAATCACTCTGCCTGGCTGCACCGGCAGATCGAAAAGCTGCGCATAGCTAAACAGGTCTGCTGCGGTATCTGACCGAGCTCCCTCGGCCGTCGTCGACTGCGCCAGCGCATCGTACTCACTGGAACGCCCGGTTTGCTTCAGATAACGCGCGGTCATGGCCAACTCCCGCTGAGCAGTGGACAGTTCCCCTCGTTGCTCGCTGAACGCATTGTCCAACACGCTGGAAAACTGTTCAGGCGTCAACAGCCCGTTCAATTCGGGTAAAAGCTCGATACTTTGCCTGAGTCTTTCTATGGCCAAGGGGCTTTCGCGCGCGTAGTGGAACGCCCATTCAAGCTCCCTTAGCCCCCGCAGCGAATACTGCTCGTCGACAATCCGCAGTCCTTGATCGAAGTTGTCTGTGCTCGCTTGCCCGGCATCGTCATCGGCAATACCCGCCCGCTGCCTTAGGCGCACTTTAGTGCGCAGTAGGTCCTCAAGCGAGTCATCCACAGGGACGTCACCCGGCGCACCACCACGCAGTCGCAGCAAACGCGGGTCAATTGTCGGCGGCACTGGGGCCGGATCAGCGTCCAGGATCGCGGGCAGTTGCTCACGTGCCAGCAGGTGCTGGCTGATCGCCTGTTTCAGTTGCTGAACTTTTCCCCGGCCAAGATTCAAACCCTTGAGCTCGTCGTCCGGGAGTGCCTGGAGAATCGAAGCATAAAAATCAGCCCCGCAATGCAGGACCTGGCCCTGCTCGTCACAGACTTGAAAATCTCCATCGGCAAGCGCCACGATCGTGCGCTTGAGCCTGGCATCCGCGTTGCCGATGCTGTCCATGAGCCGGCCATCCACTTCGTAGCGGCGCACCTGTAGCTGCACATCAACCGGCCAGCCCGGCAGGTTTTCCAGGGAGTGCAGTACCACTTTATCGGTATCAAAGCTCTCGACCGCAGTCAGGTAGATACCTTCATAAGCGCGAGCGACCCTGACCTCTTCCAGCGCCGCTCGGGCCAGCCCATTGAGCCGTGCCGGCACACGCCGCTGGCTGAGCGCTTGCAGTTCCAGCGGGCTGGCAACACTCAGCAGCTCCTGGGCGACACTGCCTGGCAGCCCCGGAAATTGCTCGAGCAGGATTTGCACTTGGGCTGGCCAAGCCGACTCGCTGGCGGCGTAGCGCCGCTCGAACAACGTCGTACGCTGTGCGCTTGCACGTCGCTCGAGCTCGGCCCTGAGTACGCCGGCGTTCGCTTGCGGGGTGCTCACCGCAGCGCCGAGTTCCGACTCCATCAAGCGTCGGGTTTCGGCTTCATTCAGGTGCGACAACAGAGTCTGCAGCAGGTCGCCATTGATCAGGCGGTCCTCGTGGATCCGTGTCGCTGCCAGCGCCGCCGATCCGTTTTCCCAAAGCAGCGTGGTGCCGTCGCGAGCAATCAACTGCAGTCGCCGCTCCCCCGTCAGCAGCCCGTCCAGCAGTTGCAGTTGCATCAGGACATCGGCTTGCAAGTAGTCCGCGGGCAGGTCACTGCCGATCTGCTCAATGAACGTGTGTACCTCTTGATCAATCCGGAACCGGGTCGCCGTATCACTGAGCAGCGGCAATGCTGGCTCATTGTTCCGATACAGCCGCTGCAGGGCCTCTACCGGGGAGCAACTGACCATTTGCATGTCATCAAAGGAGTCTTCCAGGCCTTCGACCGAGGGCCCCAGGCGGGTCATGAGGGTGTGTTTATCCCATTCCTGAGGCCGCTCGCCCTCGATCACGAACGCCCCGCCACCATTGCTCTGCACCATCGGCTGATAGGCGTCCGCCCGGCTCGGGTGTGCTACCCGATGGCTGCCGGCCTGGGTATCCCTGACCAACTCGAAGTGGCGCGAATCCACCCGCAGGATCGACTTGCCCTGGTGCGAGTGCAACCACAGCTCATCCGGCCTGGAGTCCGCAGGCAGGCTCAAATTCTGTTGCTGGTAGGGCTCGAGGTTCTGCCCCCACAGACGTTTCTGACCATTGGCCAGAGTTACCTGACTGGAGCCCTCGATCATCGGCGAGAGTTTGGGAACAAGCTGTCCACCGACGACACCGGCAGCCCCGAAGGCCGCCAATTGCACCAGGCTCTCGGCGAAGCCAATCAGATGATCGGAGGCCTCCAGGTACTGCCCCTCGCTCAAGTCCACGACCCCTTCGATGATTTCGCTGGTCAACTGATACGCGGTGTACGCCAGCATCAGTTCCCCGAGAAACGGCACGAAGGGTGTCACCACCATCAACGCGACATTAAAAATGTCACTGAGCAATTTCTCCAGATGGGACAACGCCGCCCAGCGCGCCCTGCGGTCGGCATCCGCGGTGGAAACCGCCACTTCCCGCGCATCATTGAAGATCTTGTTCAACTGCTCCTCGTACAAGTAGAGCCAGACGTTAGTGCGATAGCGATGTTCGCTATCGTCTTTGAACGGCACGACGCCATAGTGCAGGCGCGGGTTTTGCACCGGTGTTTGCTCCCAACTGGGCAAATCCTCGCCGGGTACCTTGTGGTGCCACGTGGCGTGGGTCAGGCGCTGATTGAGATCTGCGAAGAAATAACTGCGCTGCTGGTGAGCGATGAAGCGACTGAAAAACTGCTGATAGGGTCTCTCGCGCAACTGACGGGTCAATTCGTTGAGCAGCTCCAGCGAGGAGGCATACTCCTTCAGCGGATGCTCAGGGTCATGGGGTACATAGGCAATCACTCCCTGGTCGGCACTGACAGGTACGATCAGCACGATGCCATGCAAGCGCGTGTCCATCATGGTCAAGTGGTAATAGTTGACGGCACTCTCAGATCGCGATTGGCCATTGAGCAGCCCCTGTACCAGCCGATAGGTGTCCACGCCAACATCGCCCTTGACCCGAGCAAGCTCCAGAGCGACGGACAGGCCGGCCTTCAGGCTGGTGATTACCCTGGACTCCAGTACGCCTTTGGCCAGGCCGTCGGCTGGATTTATATAGCCGTCGAGATAGGCAGCATAGCGGGCCCCCAGGTCCAGCTCCCGACAAAGCGCCTGGAACTGCGCGAGCGTCATTTTCTGGCCAGTGTCCTTGATCTGGAAGCGCCCCCGGTTATCGGGCCGGGTTATAAAGTCGGACCCGGACAGATACTCCTGTGAACTCGAGAAGTTGTGCAGCGCCGCATCCAGCAACGAAATCGTATGACTGCTCGCCCCCCCCGTGAAGTCATGGACCCAGGGTGGAATGCTCGCGGGTGAATACAGCCTCAGGAAAGTTTCCCTGACACTTTCCACAACGCCGTACTGTGCGTTCAATGCCTGAAGCAACAGGGGTTCGGCAAATTCGTAGGGGTCTTTCAAGCCGGCGAACATCCTGTCGACCCGGTTCTGCGCAGACCAGCTCTCAGCCATCACCCGCTTGAGGACCCGATGGTCGGCCGCCGAGGCATCCTTTGCCCAGTCCGGGAGGCGGGTAGGCGCGTCCCTCAATTCGCCCAGGCGCTGCGGCCTGGCTTTGGCCAGCCAGCCAGGGATCGCCTCGTTGATGAACGTGTGGTGCACGCTGGTCGGTGTCTCTGGCCCGGGTGAAGTGGTGGTTTGCGATGTCAGTTCCATCTGGCATTTCCTGAGTTCATTGCTGGATTGAAAGTCTGCGTTGAACAAAACAACAGGCGCGGCCGGCCAGCCCGATAGAACCCGACTCGCCAGGGAATCGCGCAGGTTGTTTATTCGTTCAGAGACGGGTTCAACGCAGCGTACAACTCATGCCGACGGGGAGATGGAGTACCGATCTTACATATGCGTATGAAACGTCTGGCTCGTGCGTAAAGACGAAATCTTGTAATCCCGCGCCATCGTAAAATCAAAATCCTTTGTTTCGACGATAGTGTTCCGGCGAACAACCGGCCTGGCGCTGAAACATCGCGGTAAAGGCCGAGGCCGTGCTGTAGCCCATATCGAAGGCGATTTCCTGGATGCTGCGTGAGCTGTCCAGAGCCTCGATCGAGGCCAGAAAACGCAGGCGCTGGCGCCACTCGCCGAAACCCATGCCCAGTTCCCGCAGGCATTGACGCGCCAGCGTCCGCTCGCTGATGTGCACGTGCGCGGCCCATTGCGCCTGCGTGCGGTTGTCACCCGGGGCCGCCTGCAAGGCTTCAAGCACTGCCGACAACGCCGCGCTGCGGGCGTAGGGCAGATAGCCGTTGTGAACCGGCGCCTGGTGCAGTTGATCTATCAGCACTTCGGCCAGGCGCTGATCGGCAGCCAAGGCGGGGATTTTCACATCGCGCGCGGCGAAGTCCTTGAGGATCGCCTTGAGAATGTCGCTGATCGCCAGCGTGCAGGCCTGCGCCGGCAACTCGCGACACACCTGGGGCGCCAGGCACACCGCGCGATAGTTGATTGGCTGATCGCTGTAGAAACTGTGCTCGGTCTGCGGCGGCACCCAGATCGCATACTGGGGCGGTGACATGAAGCGGCTGCCGCCAACTTCCATGTGCAGCACACCATGGGCCGAATACTCCAGCGTGCCCCATGGGTGGCGGTGAGCGGCGGCATACAGGTGCGCGTCGAAATCGGCATAACGAAAGTACACCGGGGCGGGCAGCTCGCTGAAATCCAGCAGATCAATGTGTTTACGGCTCATGCTGTCCGGATTCAAGGGCAGGTTGTCTGAATGCAAGTATAGGCCTTGATCCAGACAGGCGGATAATCCCCCCTCATTAATGCTCTGGTTGTCCTCATGCAATACGCTTATCCCCTGCTGGCCATTTTCATCTGGGCCGGCAACACCGTAATCACCAAAATGTCGGCCGGGGCGATCTCCCCCGCCGAGATCGGCTTTTATCGCTGGCTGCTTGCCGGCCTGCTGTTCACCCCGTTCATGCTCAAGCCAGTGCTGCAGCATTGGCCGCTCATCCGCCCGAACCTGGGCAAGATCTTTGTCCTCGGCGTACTCGGCATGGCGGTGTATCAAAGCCTGGCGTACTTCGCCGCAAGCCTGACCTCGGCCACCAACATGGGCATCATCCTGTCGCTGATGCCGCTGATGTCACTGGCCATGGCCATCATCAGCCTCGGTCAGCGCCTGACCGCCGGGGCGCTGGTCGGAGCGCTGCTGTCATTTTCCGGGGTGCTGGTGGTGGTGTCGTCCGGTAGCCTGGCGACGCTGCTGGAGCATGGACTCAACCTGGGGGATGCAATGATGCTGATCGCCACCCTCGCCTATGCGATCTACAGCACCCTGTTGAAAAAATGGCAACTGCGCCTGCCGCCCCTGGTGCTGCTCTACCTGCAAGTGCTGGTGGCGGTGGTGGTGCTGTTTCCGCTGTTCGTCGCCTCGCCGAAAACCGGCCTGACCCTCCACAATGTGCCCCTGGTGCTGTACGCCTGCCTGCTGGCCTCGATGGTTGCGCCGCTGGCCTGGATGCAGGCCGTGGTGCGCCTGGGGCCAAGCCGGACCACGCAGTTTTTCAACCTGCTGCCGTTGATCACCGCACTGATTGCCGCCGTGGTACTGCACGAACAACTGGCGCTGTACCACCTGGTGGGTGGGGCGCTGACCCTGGGCGGGGTGATTGTGTGCGAACGCTGGACCCGGGTGCTGGGCCGCAGATGATCGGCTGAGGCTAGACGCCCGCCGCCTTCAACCGCTGCGCATGTTCGACAAACAGGCGCACCGGGTCCGCACCCTTGCCCACCAGCCCGAGCGACTGGTTGACGATGTCGAAGTGATCCAGCGGGAAATCATCACCGATGACCGTGCCCAGGTGCGAGCTGTAGCGCCCGACCATGCCATCGCAGTGCCCGGCCTCGCGGACGAAGGTGCGGGCAAACAGCCGGCAACTACGGTTGGTGCCGTCGATCAGGTTGCCGCCACGATCGGTGATACCCGGCTGCAGGGTGCCGGACCACGAGTAATAACGCACACCATTGACCTCCTCGGGCCCCTGCCCGCCCCAAGTCTGCGGCAAGCCCTGTGGATAACATTGGTTGAACAGTGCCACCCCGGCGCTGGTCAGCGAGTTGTGGGAGGCGTGCACATCCACTGGCCATCGGCGCACGTGGTGGCCGGTCTCCAGCAATCCCATCAGCCAGGCGACGCCTTGTAACAGGGCACTCAGCAGCCGACCCTTGGCGCTCTCGGGCGGGTAGTGCTGGTGCAGGTAGTCCGCCAGCTCCGAGCCGTGGTTGGGACCGGCCACCGAGGTCACCGAGGCCACCAGGTCGGGGCGTTTGGCGGCGGCGTAGCGGGCGGTCAACGAGCCTTGGCTATGGCCGATCAGGTTGACCTTGCTGGCGCCGGTTTCCCGCAGGATCGCCTCGATCTGCAGCAACAACTCTTCGCCGCGCACCTCGTTGGAGTTGACCGGCGACACCTGCACCGCAATCACCTTGGCCCCGCCCCGCCGCAGCGCCGGGATGATCGCGTACCAGTACGGATACAGCACCAGGCGAACAAACCCGAGCATTCCCGGGACCAGCACCAAGGGGTAGCGAGTGGCAGTGTCTTGCGACATGGGCAAACATCCTTGTGATCGATGGGAAAGCCCGGGAGGGGATGCAAGACGTCGGCCATCACTATCGCCAGCCAGGATGACGCCTTCACGACCACTCTATGACATTCCCCCGCGCCCGCCTCAACCTCGTCATCGTGGCTCGCAACATCCGATAAAACTTTTCTCGCGGCCCATCACTCACACCTAAGGAGCACGCCAACAGAGCGTGATGCCGAGTGATCCGCCCGAGGAGATAGAGATGAGTGAGCAACAGTTGTCTGATATCAACACCCTGCGCCAGCGGGCGCGCACCCACGTCGAGAACGGCGCCGTGACCGAAGGCTATAGCGCCGACCGCGAGGAGGTGCTGCGCCTGCTCAATGAGTCGTTGGCCACTGAGTTGGTCTGCGTGCTGCGTTACAAACGTCACTACTTCATGGCCGATGGCCTGAAGGCTGCGGTGGCGGCCCAGGAGTTCCTCGAACACGCCACACAGGAAGCCGAGCACGCCGACAAACTTGCCGAGCGCATCGTGCAACTGGGGGGTGAACCGGAATTCAATCCGGACTTGCTATCGAAAAACTCCCATGCGCAATACGTCGCCGGCAATACCCTCAAGGAAATGGTCTACGAGGATTTGGTGGCCGAACGTATCGCCATCGACAGTTATCGCGAAATCATTCAGTACATCGGTGACAAGGACCCCACTACCCGCCGCCTGTTCGAAGATATCCTGGCCCAGGAAGAAGAACATGCCGACGACATGGCGGACTTGCTGAAGGACTTGTAGGCTCGCCTATTCAGCCTTGTTGTGCCGACTCACAACAAGGCTCCAACACTCGTCAAACCCGCAGATCAGTCCTTCACGGTCTTCGGCGCCTTGCCCGACTTCATCTGCTCCAGCAACGGTGCACACTGATTCGGTTCGCCACCACTGGGCGCCACCAGCGCCAGCAAACCGGCCGCCGGGCCGGCAATGACCCCCAGCGCCACCATCCCTGCGCCGCGCAGCATCAACGGCACGCCCTTGACCCCGGCATCCGGCTTGATGAACTTGCCGCGCACGTACAGCGGTGAACGCAAGGAGATCAACCGCCAGCCCTTGGACTCGGGGGTGATGGTCAGGTCCAGTTGTTCGCTGGCCATGTTCGCCGTGCCGTCGATGTAGATGATCGCGTTCTCCGTGTCGAACACAAACAGGCGCGTGGTCGCCAAACCGCTCTTGATCCCGAAGTCGGCAGCCGCACAGTTGATCTTCACTTCCTTGTCGCCAAAGATTTTGCCAACCAGGTAGTTGCCCACGTTCAACCCGGCCAGCTCCATCAGTTCACGGCTGATCGCGCCGTCGTTGATCAGCATCTTCAGATCGCCATTGGCGCTGCCCAGCAACGCCGCCACCGAGTTGCCACGCCCGGTTATGTCGGCATCGCCATTGAGTTCGCCGAAGCTGGTTTTCATCGGTTCAAAGGTCGGGAACAACTGCTTGAGCTTGAAACCCCGCGCGCTCAGTTTGGCCCGGCCTTCCAGCGGCGTGGTCTGGCCGTTGAGGCGGATCTGCGCGTCCAGCTTGCCGCCCGCCACGCCAAAACGCAGTGGCTGCAGGTTGAGCTGGCCGTCATTGAGGATCACGTGGGCATACAGGTCATTGAATGGCAGTTTCTCGCTGTGGACGATGCGCTTGCCGGTGAACTCGACATCAGCGTCCATATCGCGCCAGCGTTCAGTGCGGAACTCCTCCACTGGCAGCACCTTGTCGGCCGGCTGTTTGCTGTCGCCGCCGCGGGCTTTTTGCTTGGCGTTGGAGTCGGCGCCGATCAGGGGCGCGAGGTCGGCGAACAGCAGTTGATTGGAGACCAGTGCACCGCTGAGCTTGGGTCGTGGCTGGCTGGCCACGTAGGCCAGGTTGCCATGGATGTCGCTGCCGCCGATGGTGCCGTTGAAGTCTTCATAGCGGAACTTCGCCCCCTCCGGTGCCCGCAAGTTGGCGATCAAATGACCGTCGGTAGCATAGGGCGAGGAGTCCGGCAGGGTGATGCCGGTCAATGGGTAAAGGTTGCCCAGGCTGCTGCCCGCCAGTTTCAGGCGCAGGTCCAGCGCGCCGAGGTTAAGCGGATCGGTCAGGGTCCCGGCCAGTTCGACCCGAGTATCGGCAATCCGTACCTGGGCCTGCAGTGGAAAGGGTTTGGCGGCGTCCTGCAAGGCCAGCAGGCCGCCGATCTTGCCCTGGCCCGAAAGCGCCTGGCCGTGGTACTGGCCTTTGACCTGCAGGGCAAACGCATAATCCTGCGGCGCCGCCCCCTTGTCCTGGGCTTTTTTCGCGGTCTTGTCGCCGACGATATCGCTGAACGGAATTGGCTTGCCCAGTGGGTCGATCAGCAGGTCGAGACGGGTCTTGAGGCTTTGATCGTCCAGCGTCACGTGGCCCTTGTCGAAGCCGATCGCGCCGATATCCACCACCCAACTGGAAGGTTCGGCATTCGGGTCCTTGGGGTCGAAGGTGAAGGTCCAGTTGGCGCGCCCATCCGCCAGGCGCTGCAGCTGGGCATTGGGCTCGGTCAGGTCGATGCGCGGAATCACCACGCGCTGCGCCAGCAGGGCCAGCGGCGAGATCCGCAGCTCGACGCGTTTGAGGCTGACCATCTGCGGTTGTTTGGACCAGTCCGGGTTACCCAGGCTCAGGTCCTCGGCCACCACATGCGGCCATGGCACCCAGGCGCGCCAGCCACCCTCGTCGAGTTCGCGCTGCCACACCACCGACAGGTTGCCATTGATCGCAAAGGGCCGATGCAACTCCTCCGAGACCTTGGCATTGAGCGCCGGCTTGATCCGGTTCCAGTCGAAGAACGCGATGACCAACACCAACACGGCGATCAACAACACGAGGCTGGCAAAGACCCAGGCGAGAATTTTACGGGTGCGCGTCATTGCACAAAGCTCCTGATGACTGCTCGGCGCCCGGACCGCGACGCTCGATAAAAATCCTAGGCCATAAATCGACCACTATGAAAACTACGACTGGCAAATGGCCCGCAGGTTTAACCAAAAACCCGATTCAGCGCTAAATAGCCGCTTTTTTCCTGACCGAGTCGCCAGAATCCTGTTACCTGGGTCGCACTTTGACGGCGCACAAGCGGGTCGAAAATACCCAATCCGCTGCTGAAACGTTCCCCGCAAACCCGCGTTCTAGAGGCGCTCGGCAGAACAATCAATTCTGTTGATTATTACCATTGTCTTTATGAACTTTTATATCGACTTATCGAGAGTAGCATTGGCTCCGTACCCACTTTATCGCCCCCACACGGAGCAACCGACCATGAAACGCCAATTACTGCTGAGCCTGACCCTTTCCCTCCTCGCCGCTAACGCTTTTGCATTGCCAGCGGCCGAGCAAGCCACACCACAAGCCAAAACCGAACACTCGGTGTTCAGCCAGACCGTTGCCGAAGGTGGTTCCGACCGTCTGCTGGAACGCAACAAAATCGCCGCCGATGGCTACGACCGCACCCCACAAGGCCAGACCGTTGCCGAAGGCGGCCGTGATCGCCTGGAAGAGAAAGGCCTGGTTGAAGATGGCTACGACCGTACCCCACAAGGCCAAGTTGTTGCCGAAGGTGGTGGTGACCGTGTCATCGAACGCAACAGCGCAGTGAGCTGAGCCCATGGTGGCCCTGAAAAAAGCCCGACTCCCTGGAGTCGGGCTTTGACTTTGCGTCAACCGCAACGCCCCGCTACGCCCTTGCTGTCTCCTGCCACTGAAGTTCGACGCCAGCAAAGCTGATTTGCTAGAGTGCGCCGCTGTCCCTGATTAGAAGTCAGCCGCCTGATGCTGCCCCGCGCCGAACAGAAACAACAGACCCGCAATGCCCTGATGGACGCTGCCCGCCACCTGATGGAGTGCGGCCGAGGATTCGGCAGCCTGAGCCTGCGCGAAGTAGCAAAAACCGCCGGCATAGTCCCCACCGGCTTCTATCGGCATTTTGCCGATATGGACCAACTGGGCCTGGTGCTGGTCAGCGAAGTTGGCCAGACCTTCCGCGAGACCATTCGCCTGGTGCGCCACAACGAGTTCGTCATGGGCGGGATCATCGATGCCTCGGTGCGTATCTTCCTCGACGTGGTGGCCGCCAACCGCTCGCAATTCCTGTTCCTGGCCCGCGAGCAGTACGGTGGCTCCCTGCCGGTGCGCCTGGCCATTGGCCAATTGCGCGAGAACATCAGTGCCGACCTGGCAGCGGACCTGGCCTTGATGCCCAAGCTGCAACACCTGGACCTGGCCGGCCTGTCGGTGATGGCGGACCTGATCGTCAAGAGTGTATTCGCCACCCTGCCCGACATTATCGATCCCCCCCTCGAAGCGCTGCCCGAGCATCTGACCCCGCAGGCGAAGATCACCCAACAATTGCGCTTCATCTTTATCGGCCTCAAGCATTGGCAGGGGCTGGGCAGCACCGAATAAGCCCTCCGGCCCCCGTCGCCTGATCGCGCGACAAAAAGGTGCGTCCGCACGCCCTCGCGCACCAAACCACGCCACACCATCCCCCCTGGCCCCGCACCACTTTCTAGCATTCACAGGCTAGCCGAGGAAATTTCCTGCAACCATTCCTGTTGGCAAGCCCCTTGCTCTAAACCCTGCATTGTCCTTTGCCGGAAGTTTGCCATGCTGGTGATTCATCGCAGAATCGACCCTCAACCCCTCTGGGCCGCCGAGTTACACCTGAACTTCGAGGCCCGCAGCAAAAGCCGCCTGCGCTGTTTCAGTGCCGCGGGGGAAGATGTCGGATTGTTTCTGGAGCGCGGCCAGCCCCCCCTGTTCAACGGTGAATGCCTGGAGGCCGAGGACGGTCGCATCGTGCGGGTCTGCGCCCGCCCTGAACAACTGCTGCACGTCACCTGCGCCAACGCCTTTGAACTGACCCGCGCGGCCTATCACCTGGGCAATCGCCACGTCGCCCTGCAAGTCGGCGATGGCTGGCTGCGCCTGCTCGACGACTATGTGCTCAAGGCCATGCTCGAGCAGTTGGGCGCCCGCACCGTCAGTATCGAGGCGCCGTTCCAGCCGGAGCACGGTGCCTACGGTGGCGGCCATCACCATTCGCGCCACGGCGACGAAGACTTCAACTACGCCCCCAAACTGCATCAGTTCGGCGTACGCCTGTGAATCCCGCCTGGGCGCTGCTACGCCTGGCCAGTCCACAGTTGCCGATTGGCGGCTACAGCTATTCCCAAGGCCTGGAAATGGCGGTGGACAACGGCCGCGTCAGCGACCCGTCGACCGCCAGGCGCTGGATCAGCGACCAGTTGCTGCTCAACCTCGCACGCTTTGAGGCGCCCTTGCTGCTCGCCCACTGCAACGCTGCCGCCAGCGCAGACTGGCCGCAGTTGTCGAGCCTCTGTGAGCAGCACCGCGCCAGCCGCGAAACCCGCGAGCTGCACCAGGAAAGCCGGCAGATGGGCTACTCCCTGCAACAACTGCTCAGCGGCTTGCCGGAGTTGGACCCACCTGCCCGAGCATTTCTCGAGCGCTGCCACGAGCCCCATCTGGCCCTGTGCTGGGCGCTGGCCGCCCGCGCTTGGCACATCACACCGCAGGACGCCCTGGCGGCCTGGCTGTGGAGCTGGCTGGAAAACCAGCTGGCGGTGCTGATGAAAACCCTGCCGCTGGGCCAGCAAGCGGCGCAGCGCCTGACCAGCCAATTGCTGCCGCTGCTGCAACAGGCGCAGCAGGACGCCAGCCGAATCAATCCCGAACACCTCGGCAGCGCCGCGTTCGGTCTATCCCTGGCGTGCATGGCCCATGAGCGCCAGTACAGCCGCCTGTTCCGTTCCTAGGGCCGGTCATTTTGGAGAATCACATGAACACACAACCTCTGCGTGTCGGTATCGGCGGCCCGGTCGGCTCCGGCAAAACCGCCCTGACCCTGGCCCTGTGCCTGGCGCTGCGTGAGCGCTACAACCTGGCGGTGGTGACCAACGACATCTATACCCGCGAAGACGCCGATTTCCTGGTGCGCAACCAAGCGCTGGCCCCGGAGCGGATCATTGGCGTGGAGACCGGTGGCTGCCCGCACACGGCGATTCGCGAAGACGCCTCGATCAACCTCGAGGCGGTCGATCAACTGAACCGGCGTTTTCCGGGACTGGACCTGATCCTGGTGGAGTCCGGCGGCGACAACCTGTCGGCGACCTTCAGCCCCGAGCTGTCCGACCTGACCATCTACGTGATCGATGTTTCGGCGGGTGACAAGCTGCCGCGCAAGGGCGGGCCGGGGATCTGCAAGTCCGACCTGCTGGTGATCAACAAGATCGACCTGGCCCCACTGGTGGGCGCCTCTTTGAGCCTGATGGACAGCGACACCCAGCGCATGCGCAACGGCAAACCCTTTGTCTTCAGCAATCAGAAAACCGGCCAGGGCCTGGAACAGATCATTGCCTTCATTGAACGCCAGGGCCTGCTGACCGCGGCCTGACAGTTATCCACAAGACACTCGCAAAGGAAGCCTATCCATGACACTCAAACGCCTATTTGCCGCCGCGGCCCTGCTGCTCACCCCGGCCCTCGCTTTCGCTCACCCGGGCCATGGCGACAATGGCTTACTGGCCGGCATCAGCCATCCCATCGGCGGCCTCGATCACCTGCTGGCGATGCTCGCCGTCGGTTTGTGGGCTGCGCAACAACAAGGTGCCGCACGCTGGGCACTGCCCTGCACGTTCGTCGGCACCATGCTGCTGGGTGGGTTTCTTGGGTTCGAGGGCTTGAGCCTGCCGGCCCTGGAAAGCGGCATTGCGGCCTCGGTGCTGGCGCTGGGCCTGGCGGTGGCGCTCGCGGTGCGACCAGCCCTGAGCCTGGCCGTTGGCGCGACCGCCCTGTTTGCCCTGTTCCACGGCGTGGCCCACGGCCTGGAGCTACCCGAGATGTCCAGCCCGTGGACCTACGCCGGCGGCTTCGTCATTGCCACCGCCAGCCTGCATGCTGCCGGGTACGCCCTGGTGCGCGTGTTGCCACAAGCCGCCGCGCCGCTGGTACGCCTGGCCGGTGCAGCATCGGCGGCGACCGGGGCCTGGCTGCTCGCGGGATAGAGGATGCAAGCTGCGAGCTGCGAGCTGCGAGCTACAAGCAGATCTGCTTTTGCTTGCAGCTCGAAGCTCGAAGCTCGAAGCTCGCAGCTCGCAGTCCTGCTACCATGTCGCGCAAACACTCCTGCCGTGACGACGCCAGCCAATGCCCGATGCTCCCCGCTCCGCCTCCCAGCCTGAACTGACCGCTCTGTTTGCCACTGTGCAGCAGCATTTTCGCGGCGTGATCGTGCCTCTGTGGCAGGGTCCGGGCTGGAATGCGCAGATGGCATTGCCCTACGAAGCCCTGGATGCCCGGCACCAGCCATTGCCGCCCCAGCGCTATCGGGCCATGGCCTGCGCGCGCCAGTTGTACCTGTTCGCCAGCCTGATCGGTGAAGTGCCGGCGGCCGAGGAGCGGGCTGCGGCGCTGTTCCGTTCGTTGCAACAGCACTTTCATGATAGCGAGCATGGCGGCTGGTTCTACAGCATCGACCCCCAGGGTGCACCGCTGGATCAGCGCAAGGACCTCTACACCCACGCCTTCATCCTCTTCGCCTGCGCCCATTACTGGGCCAAGGTGCGTGAGCCGCTGGTGGAGTCGGTGCTCAACGCCGCCCTGCAGGTGCTGGCCCAGCACTTCGCCACTGGCAACGGCCTGTACGAAGCGAGCCTGGACCGCGACTGGTCGTCACTCGGCGCAGGCCCCCTGCAAAACCCGCTGATGCACCTGGCCGAAGCCTTCCTGGCCACCCTGGCGGTGCGCGAGGACCTGGCCGTCGAGGCGGCACTCAAGGCGTTGTGCGCCGCCATGCAGCAGCACTTCATCGACCCGCAGCACGGGGTGATGATGGAGAAACCGCTGGGGGCTGTGGATAACTGGTTTGAGCCGGGGCATCAGTTCGAATGGTTTTTCCTGCTGGACGCTTCGCCGACCCTGCGCGGCTCGGCGCTGCATGCTTCGCTGGACCGCGCCTTCGCCTTCACCGAACAACGGGGGGTGGAGCCGCAGACTGGGGCCGTCGTCGCCATACTCGACCTGGTGGAGGGTCAACAGCCGCGCGATGCCACCCAGCGCATCTGGGCCCAGGCCGAATACCTGCGTGCCCTGACCTTGCGCCCGGCCAGCCAGGCGGCGCTGTTGCACCAGTTACAAGCCTTGCAGCAACGTTTCCTGCACGCCGGCGGCTGGCACGAATGCCTGGACGCCAGCGGTACCGTCAGCCGCCAGGATATGCCGTCGACCACGCCCTACCACCTGGCGACCTGTTATCGCGGGTTGGCTGAGTATCTGGGTTGAGCTAAACACCGCTTTCGCGACAAAGCGCTTCGGTCGTCAGCCAGCAATCCACTTCGGATCAGCGGTAAAGCTGATGGTCAGCCATCGCGCGGCATCCGGCTTGCCCAATTGCGCCGAAATCTGCTCACGCAGGGCATCCAGCGTCGCCACGCCCTCCAGCCGGTAATCCACCGGCAACACCACGTGAATCTCGATAAACCGCGCCCGCCCGTGTTTCTGCACGTAGCTGACGTAGTCGGCAAAACCGTGCTCGGCCTTGGCCGCGTCCATTACCTGGCGCACCTTGTCATCCAGTTGATCGGGGGCGATGCCCAGCACATCGCGCAGCGCCGGGCGCAGGATCTTCCAGGCCGGCGCCAGCATGCTCAAGGCCAGCAGGATCAGGATCAGCGGGTCGACGTACAGCGCCCACTGGCCATACCCCTGGGTCTTGAGCAGCAGCGCCGTGAGAAAGCTCACCAGCAAGCCCACCGACAGCATTGCATCCACCAGCCAGCTGATGTTGTCGAACTGGATCAACGTGGACTTGAGCGCGCGATTGCGCTGACGGATGTAGAAGAAATAGGCGAACTCGACAACGGTAAACACCGCCGCATAGATGATCACCAACCCCAACTCGATCTCGCGGCCACCGTTGATGATGCCGAACACACCGTTGAGAAAGGCGTAGATCGCAATCAGCAGCAGGAAGCTGCCTTCAATCAACAGCACCATGGGCTCCAGGTGCCAGAAACCGAACTGGAAACGCTGATTGCTTTGCTTGGCGATCAGCTTGGCGGTGATCAACATCAGGACCTTGATGAAGGTCGCGATCAACGAAAAGAAACCATCGAACAGGATGGATTGGGACCCGGAAACAAAACCCGTGACGATCCCGGCGATCGCCACGGCCAACATCAGGACGGTCGATTGCTTGAGCAGTGCCTGCTCACCTCGGTTACTCACATGGCCTCCTTGTGAACCCGGACAACCGCGACATGCGGTGGGGGTTTCAACAAGGAGTGTACCTTATGCCCTGTTTTGGCCGAATCGGCGCCTGCGTCTTACCCCTTGGCGTTACGATCAATCGCAAAGCCACCCCAGGTCTGGCTCACGGGCATCAGTTCCAGGCGGTTGATGTTGATGTGCGCCGGCGCGTTGAGCACCCAGAAGATGGTGTCGGCAATGTCTTGCGGCTGGATCGGCTCAGCCCCGGCATAGGTCGCGTCGTAGCGCGCCTGGTCGCCAGCAAAGCGCACCAGCGAGAACTCGCTTTCGCACAGGCCCGGCTCGATGTTGCTGACACGCACGCCAGTGCCCTGCAGATCGCACCGCAGGTTCAACGAGAACTGTTTGACGAAAGCCTTGCTCGCGCCATACACGTGGCTGCCCGGGTACGGGTAGTTGCCGGCGATGGAGCCCAGGTTGATGATCCCGGCGCCACGACCGTGGGCGATCAGGCGGGGCAACAACAGACGCGTGCTGTACATCAGGCCCTTGATGTTGGTGTCGACCATGGTGTCCCAATCGTCGAGGTCGCACTTGGGTGCCGGGTCCACGCCCAGGGCGAGGCCGGCGTTGTTGATCAGCCCGCGCAGCGTGGCAAAGGACGGCGGCAGGTTGGCAATGGCCGCTTCCATCGCCTGGCGATCCCGCACATCGAGCACCAGGCCATGGACCTCGGTCTGCTTCGACAATTCGGCGCACAGGGCATTCAGACGCTCTTCACGACGCCCCGTCAGCACCAGTTTCCAGCCAGCCTCGGCAAAACGACGGGCGCAGGCTTCACCAAAACCGGATGTGGCGCCGGTAATAAACAGGGTGTTGGACATCGTGCTCTCCTGGATTGGGCTGATCCACAGCCTTGAAATCGATTAACTAGCGGCAGCATGCCCGGCCACGTTCCGAGGGGCAACCTCGGGTTTTCTGGACAAAAAACAACCAACTCGGCCGAGCCCTTGTGGACCGTGGCCCGCAGCCAACTGCACGCACCTTATCCACAGCCCCGTCCACAATCTTTGGGGGCAAGTACAAAAGCCTGGGCACCGCTATCCACAAGGCTTTGCGGGCAGATTGAAAAGTTTTTTGCTTGACCGAGGCCGCCCCACGTGTCGCCCTCCCGGGTTGAGCCCGACCGGCCGGTCAAATTGGCGATGGCTTCAAGCCAGCAAATTCGCTGCTTTGCGAAGTCTTTCCAGAGTTTAACCACAGACTTATCCACAGGCTGCGAGGGCGATTTTCACCTGCATCCGGCGGCCAATAAAAAGGTTGACAATCCAGGCTCAGGGCCATGCAAAAGCCGCTGTGCAAAAATCAACCACAAGCTTGCAAGCCACGTAAACAAAGGCCCGCAGCGAGTTGCACCCACGTTACCCACAGCCAGCTCCACAGCAAACGGGGACAAGTCAAAACTGTGGAAAAACAGCCATTTGCAGCGTCTTTATGTCGCGCTTTGACAGCTGTTGAATATTGTTTTCCACATTTTCCGTTTCACCCCGAAAATCCACGATCAAGCCTCCATAACAACAAAAAAAACGCCCTGAGGGCCGGAGCCGTCAGGGCGTTGGTTTGCCGCTTGCCGGTCTAGTGACCGCCAAGGTAAGCGTTGCGCACCTCTTCGTTCACCAGCAGCTCCTTGCCGGTACCGGTCAGGCGGATCTGCCCGTTGACCATCACATAGGCGCGGTCCGACAGGCGCAGGGCATGGTTGGCGTTCTGCTCGACCAGGAAAATGGTCATGCCGGTCTTGGCCAGCTCGCGCAAGGTGGCGAAGATCTGCTTCACCACGATCGGCGCCAGCCCCAGGCTCGGCTCATCGAGCAACAACAGCTTGGGCCGGCTCATCAAGGCACGCGCAATGGCGAGCATCTGCTGCTCGCCACCGGACATGGTCATGGCCCGCTGGGTCCGACGTTCCTTGAGTCGCGGGAACAGCTCGAACATGCGCTGCATGTCTTCACTGGCGTACTTGTCGCCGATGGGAATGGTGCCCATCAGCAGGTTTTCCTCGACGGTCATGTCGGGGAATACCCGCCGTCCTTCCGGCGACTGCGCGATGCCGTTGGAGGCGATGTAGTGGGACGACTTGTGGGTGATATCCACCCCCTGGTAGATGATCTGCCCGTCAGCGGCCCGGGGCTGGCCGAAGATCGACATCAGCAGGGTCGATTTACCGGCACCGTTGGAGCCGATCAGGCTGACGGTTTCGCCTTCGTTGATGTGCAGCGAGACTTTTTTCAGGGCCTGGATTGGCCCGTAGAACACGTCCAGCTCCTTGAGTTCGAGAATCGGTTGGCTCATACCAGCTCCTCTTCATCGGCACCCAGGTAGGCGGCGATCACTTTCGGGTCGTTGCGAATGGCTTCGGGTCCGCCCTCGGCGATCACGTTGCCGTGGTCCAGCACCACGATGTGGTCGGAAATGCTCATTACCATGCCCATGTCGTGTTCAATCAGCACCACGGTCAGATCGTGCTCGTCGCGCAGCAGCCGGATCATCGCGCTCAGCGCTTCGGTTTCCTGAGGGTTGAGACCGGCGGCCGGTTCGTCGAGGCAGATGATCTGCGGCCGCGTGCACATGGCCCGGGCGATTTCCAGGCGGCGCTGCTGGCCGTAGGACAGTTCACCGGCCAAGCGGTTGGCGCAGTCCACCAGGTCAACCACTTCCAGCCAATAGAACGCGCAGTCCAGCGCATCGCTTTCGGCCTTGCGGTAGCCCTTGGTGTTGAGGATCCCAGCCAGCAGGCTGCGGTTGACCCACATGTGCTGGGCCACCAGCAGGTTTTCCAGCACCGACATTTCCTTGAACAGGCGAATGTTCTGGAACGTGCGCGCCAAGCCGGCGCGGTTCACCAGGTGAGTGCCACCGAACATTTTGTAGTACAGCCGGCTGACGAAGTTTTTCGGCGAGACGAAATCGCTGGCCTTGAAGGACTCGCCCAGCAACTGGATGACGTTGGTAGCCTGGCCACGGGTATTGAGTTCGATCTTGCCGCCGGAGGCCTTGTAGAAGCCGGTCAGGCAGTTGAACACGGTGGTCTTGCCGGCACCGTTGGGGCCGATCAGGGCAAAGATCGAATTGCGATGGACCTTGAGGCTGACGTCACTGAGGGCCTTGATGCCGCCGAAGTGCATCATCAGTTTTTCTACCGAGAGTACGACTTCACTCATGGCGCTGCCCTCTTTCATACGCAATGGCACCTTTACGTGGAGTCACACCGGTACGGCTGATCCGAATCAGGCCGCGCGGTCGCCAGATCATCATCAACACCATCAGGATGCCGAACAGCAGCACCCGGTACTCGGCGAAGCCGCGCAGCAGCTCCGGGGCCACGGTCAGCACGAACGCGGCGATCACCACGCCGATGGTCGAACCCATGCCGCCGAGCACCACGATCGCCAGGATCAGTGCCGACTCAAAGAAGGTGAACGAGGTCGGGTTGACGAAGCCCTGGTAGGTGGCAAAGAACACCCCGGCCAGGCCCGCGGTCGAGGCACCGATGGTGAACGCCGAGAGCTTCACCAGCACGTGGTTCAGGCCCATGGAACGGCAGGCGATTTCATCTTCGCGCAAGGCCTCCCAGGCGCGGCCGACCGGCATGCGGGTCAGGCGATGCTTGATGTACAGCACTGCCAGCACCACCAGGAACAGCACCGCGTAGATGAAGTAGTACTTCACGTCCGGGTTGTAGGCAATGCCGAAGAACTCATGGAACGGCACCCCGCCCTCTTTGGCGCGCTTGCCGAACTCCAGGCCGAAGAAGGTTGGCAGCGGTGCAGCCATGCCGTTCGGACCGCCCGTCAGCGACAGCCAGTTGTTGAGGATCAGGCGGATGATTTCACCAAAGCCCAGGGTCACGATGGCCAGGTAGTCACCGTGCAGGCGCAGCACCGGGAAACCGAGGATGCAACCGGCCAGCGCGGCCGTGATCGCCGCCAGTGGCAGCACCGTCCAGAAACCCAGCCCCAGGTATTGATAACCCAGCGCCAGGCCATAGGCACCGATGGCGTAGAAGGCCACGTAGCCCAGGTCGAGCAGCCCTGCCAGGCCCACCACAATGTTCAGGCCCAAGCCCAGCAGCACGTAGATCAGGCCCAGGATCACTACGCCCAGCAAGTAGGAGTTGGAGAAGAACGGGAAGACCACCGCGATGACGATCAGCAGCGGGATGATCCAGCGCAGCCGCGACTTGTAGTCCGGCGCCAGCACGTGCACGCCGGAGCCAGTGGACTCGAAACCTTCGAGGATCCGCCGACCCTTGGGCGACTGCAGGAACAGGCTCAGGGCGAAACGTCCGGCCATGACCACGGCAATGATCCAGGCAACGCGCTTGGGTTCCAGGTTGAAGCTGTAGCCATCCAGCACGACCCCGACAATGGGGCCAAAGACGATCAGGGCAATCAGGCCGGCAAGAATCGCGTCGACCACACTTTCTTTGACATCAATGGATTTTTTATGGGTTGAAGACATCGCTTACACCTTCGACACAAGAGGACGGCCGAGCAGGCCTTGGGGCCGAAAGACCAGAACAAGTACCAGCAGCGAGAAGCTGAAGACGTCCTTGTAGTCCGAGTTGACCAGACCGGAGAACAACGACTCGGAAATGCCCAGGATGATTCCGCCGAGCATCGCCCCGGGCAGTGAGCCGATACCGCCCAGGACCGCTGCGGTGAAGGCCTTGATGCCGATGACGAAGCCTGCGTAGAAGTCGAAGGTGCCGTAGTTCATGGTGATCAGCACGCCGGCCAGGGCCGCCATCGCTGCACCGATGATGAACACGTAGGAAATCACCCGGTCGGTGTTGATCCCCAGGATCGAGGCCATCTTGCGGTCTTGCTGGGTGGCACGGCACATGCGGCCGAGCTTGGTGTACTTGATGACGTAGGTCAGCAGCGCCATGCCGGCGAATGCCGCGACCAGGATGAAGATCTTGGTGTAGGTCAGTTGCACGAACCCGTCACCGATGTCCACGCGCCAGGCACCGGTCAGCAGTGTCGGAACCCCTTGTTGGCGAGCGCCCTGGCTGATTTGTGCATAGTTTTGCAGGATCAGGGAAATACCGATGGCACTGATCAGCGGTGCCAGGCGGGTCGAGTTGCGCAGCGGTTTGTAGGCGACACGCTCGATGACCCAGCCATACACCCCAGTAACGATGATGGTGAAGATCAACGTGCCGAGCATCAACAGCGGGAAGGATTCGATACCGAAGTAAGCCAGCAGTGCCAGACTGATTGCCGCGAGGTAAGCGGAAATCATGTAAACCTCGCCGTGGGCGAAGTTGATCATGCCAATGATGCCATAGACCATTGTGTAGCCGATGGCGATCAGTCCATAGACCGACCCGAGGGTCAGGCCATTGACCAGTTGCTGCAGGAAAATACCATCCATAACGCTATCTCACGCAGTGAGAACCCGCACCCTTGTCGGGGTGCGGTTCTTCTAAGGAAAATACAGATTTACGTCGCAGTAATGTCAGACAGGCCACCGCAGCCCCCTTGTGGGAGCTGGCTTGCCAGCGATAGCGGTAGATCATTCAACAGAGTTGTCGACTGTCAGGCCGTCATCGCGGGCAAGCCCGCTCCCACAGGGAATGTGGCGTCCGCTTGATCAAGTGCCGTTATTTCTGTTTTTCCAGCTGGTGGTATTTACCGTCCTTGTCCCACTGGTAGACCACGTAGTCGGAGACTTTCAGGTCGCCCTTGGCGTCCCAGGTCTTCTCGCCCATCACGGTCTTGACCGGGTTGGCCTTGAGCCACTTGGCGGCGTCTTCGCCTTTGTTCGACTTGGCGCCGTTGAAGCCTGCCGCCAGGGCCTGGACCGAAGCGTAGGCGTACAGGGTGTAGCCTTCAGGCTCGGTGCCAGCCTTGCGGAAGGCATCCACGACCGTCTTGCTCTCTGGCAACATGCGTGGGTCGGCGCCGAAGGTCATCAGCACGCCGTCGACGTATTGCGGGCCACCAGCGGTGGTGACCAACTCGTCGGTGACGATGCCGTCATCGGACATGAACTTGACGTCTTTCAGGCCTTCGGTACGCAGTTGCTTGACCAGTGGACCGGCTTCCGGGTGCAGGCCGCCGAAATACACCACGTCGGCACCGGCCGCGCGGATCTTGGTGACCACGGCGCTGAAGTCTTTTTCGCCGCGGGTCAGGCCTTCATACAGCACCGGCGTTACGCCGCGCTTTACCAACTGGGCCTTGGTTGCGTCCGCCAGGCCCTGGCCGTAGGTGTCCTTGTCGTGCAGCACTACGACTTTTTTGCCCTTGAGCACATCGACGATGTAGTCGCCGGCCACGATGCCTTGCTGGTCGTCACGCCCGCACATACGGAACATGGCGCTCAGCCCGCGCTCGGTGACCTGTGGGTTGGTGGAACCCGGGGTGATCGCGATGATCCCGGCTTCGTCGTAGATTTCCGAGGCTGGAATGGTCGAGGAGGAGCAGAAGTGACCGACCACGCCGGCAACTTTCTGGTTGGTGAGGTCCTTGGCGACCGTCACTGCCTGTTTTGGCTCGCAGGCGTCATCGCCCTTGACCAGCACGATCTTCTCGCCATTCACGCCGCCTGCGGCGTTCACGGCGTCGGCCGCTGCCTGTGCACCCTTCATGTACTGCTCGCCAAATGCCGCGTTGGCGCCCGTCATCGGACCCGCTACACCGATCTTGAGGTCGGCCTGAGCAAACGCAGAAACACCCAACGCAGCAGCCACTGCGAGGGCCAGAAAGCCTTTCTTGTAAAACGTCTGGGACATGAGGTGGTGCTCCAAGGTTTTTTTTAGTTGGCACTGCAACTTCACTGAATGCTCAGAGCAAGGGCCGTGCCATCGGTTTTTTATTCTTGAGCAAGTCGCTGCCTTATTGTTTTTTCGACAGTTTTGGGCCCATTTTCATTGGGCGTGCAACCGTCTAGATCGCAGAAGGTGAAACCGTTATTTTTTAAGGGTGAAACCTTCGCGTGCCACCATTGCAACCGTCAGCAGAAACGACGTGCAACCAACCTGTAACAGCCCGCGTCACCGAACTGCACACTGCTGGTGCGGGACTGCTACAACCCGCACCATTACAGGCTAGACGTTACCGCCGAAAGTGCCGCGCCCAAGGGCAAATTCCCTTGTTTAAATGACAATCCGCAGGCACTGGCCCGCGTGATAGAGGGAGAACCCGGTTTCGTACAGGCAACTGCGCAAACCCACGCCCAGCACTGGCTGCATGGGTGCGAAGGGAATCGGCAAGGCTTGCGGATCACCGTGGCACAGGTAGTCGGCGAAGGCTTTGCCGACCACGGTACCGGTGGTCACTCCACGGCCGTTGTAGCCAGTGACGGCGACCAGGCCGGGCGCTGGCTCGAACAGGCGCATCAGGTGATCGGGGGTAAAGGCGATGCAGCCGGTCCAGGTGCACTCCCAGTCCACCGGCTTGAGGTAGGGGAAATAGTGTTGCTGCACCCGATCGGCCCAGGCCTTGAGGAACCAGGCGGGCTTGCGGTTGCCATTGCCCAGGCTGCCGAGCAACAGGCGACCGTCCTGGTCACGGCGAATGCTGCTCAGGACCTGGCGGGTGTCCCAGGAGCCCTGGCCGCCTGGCAGGATCTGCTGCGCGGCTTCTTCGGTCAGGGGCGCCGAGGCGACCTGGTAGTAGTAACCCGGGAAAAAGTTACGCCGCAGCTCGGTCCAGTCGCCCTCGGTGTAGGCGTTGGAAGCGATCACTACCTGTTCGGCGAGAACCGCGCCCTCGGCGGTGTGTACTGCCCACAGCTGGCCCTGGCGCTCCAGCCGGGTCACCGCTGAGTGGTCGAACAACTGGCCTCCCAGGTCGGCGGCGGCCTTGGCCAGGCCACTGGTGTAGGCCATTGGATTGAGTGTGCCAGCGCGGCGATCAAGCAGCGCGGCGGCGATTTTCCTGGTCCCGGTGGCTTGCTCGCAGGCCGCTCCGGTCAACAGTTCGACCGGGGCGCCGCGACGTTTCCATTGCGCTTCGCGGCTGCGCAGATCGGTTTCGCCAGTACGGTTGTGGGCCATGTGCAGCGTGCCCTCACGGCGCAACTGGCAGTCGATGCGGTACTTGTCGATCAGGCTGAACACCAGCGCGGGGGCCGCGCCGAGCATACGATTGAGCTGGCTGCCGACGACTTCGCCAAAACCCTCTTCAATCTCGTCCGGGGGAATCCACATGCCGGCGTTCACCAGCCCGACGTTGCGCCCCGAACCGCCCTGGCCGCAGCGCTGAGCCTCAAGTACACAGACGCTCTTGCCCTGTTCCAGCAAATGCACGGCCGCCGATAAGCCGGTGAAGCCGGCGCCGATCACGCAGACATCGGCCCGCACCTCGCCCTTGAGCGCCGCCCGGTCAGGCCGTTGCGGCGTCAGTTTTTCCCATAAGCATTCTTCGCGTAACGGCATTGCAAGCTCCTGTCGGAGCAGCTACGAGCCGCAAGCTACAAGCCGCAAGCCAGTTTGCTTGAAGCTCGCAGCTTGTAGCTGGCCGCTGCTTAATCGAACGTAATGCCCTGGGCCAACGGCAGTTCCAGCGAGTAGTTGACGGTGTTGGTCTGGCGTCGCATGTAACCGCGCCACGCATCGGAGCCCGACTCGCGACCGCCGCCGGTTTCTTTCTCGCCGCCAAACGCGCCGCCGATTTCCGCACCGCTCGGGCCGATGTTGACGTTGGCGATCCCGCAGTCGCTGCCCACCGCCGACATGAACTGCTCGGCTTCACGTACGTCAGTGGTGAAGATGCACGACGACAGGCCTTGCGGTACAGCGTTGTTGAGGCGCAGCGCTTCGGCGAAGTCGTTATAGCCAACCACGTAGAGGATCGGCGCGAAGGTTTCGCTGCACACCACGTCGCTTTGCTCGGGCATTTCGACGATGGCTGGCGAGACGTAGTAGGCGTTGGGGAACTGCGACTCGAGCTGGCGCTTACCGCCGAATACTCGGCCGCCTTCACTCAGGGCCTGCTCCAGGGCGTCCTGCATGTTGTCGAAACTGTGTTTGTCGATCAGTGGCCCGACCAGGTTGCCTTCCAGCGGATGGCCAATGCGCACCTTGGAATAGGCGGCCTTGAGACGGGTGACGATCTCTTCCTTGACCGATTCGTGGGCAATCAGCCGGCGCAAGGTGGTGCAGCGCTGGCCAGCAGTGCCGACGGCACTGAACAGGATGGCCCGGACCGCCATGTCCAGGTCGGCGCTTGGGCCGAGGATCATCGCGTTGTTGCCACCGAGTTCGAGAATGCTGCGGGCGAAACGGGCGGCGATCTTCGGCGCCACTTCGCGGCCCATGCGGGTACTGCCGGTGGCACTGATCAGGGCTACGCGCGGGTCGTCCACCAGCGCTTCACCGGCATCGCGGCCGCCGATGATCACCTGGCTGAGGTAGGGCGGTGCATCACTGAAATTCTTCAGCACTCGTTCGAACAGCGCCTGGCAGGCCAGTGCGGTGAGTGGGGTTTTCTCCGACGGCTTCCAGATCACCGGGTTGCCGCACACCAGCGCCAACGTGGTGTTCCAGGCCCAGACCGCGACCGGGAAGTTGAACGCACTGATCACCCCGACCACGCCCAGCGGATGCCAGGTTTCACGCATGTGGTGGCCCGGGCGCTCGGAGGCGATGGTCAAGCCATAAAGTTGGCGGGACAAACCGACGGCGAAGTCGCAGATGTCGATCATTTCCTGCACTTCACCCAGACCTTCCTGAGTGATCTTGCCGGCTTCCCAGGACACCAGCTCGCCCAGGTCGGCCTTGTATTCACGCAGGACCTCACCGAACTGGCGCACCAGCTCACCGCGGCGCGGCGCTGGCACCTTGCGCCACAATTCGAATGCATGCTCGGCACGACTGACCTGCTGCTCGACTTCGGCGGCACCTTCCCAGTTCACCGAGGCAATCTGGCTGCCATCGACTGGTGAATGCACGGGCTGTTTGCCATTCTGGTACAGGGCCGGGTTTACCCCCAAACGATCAAGCAATGCGGCAACCATGGGTCACTCCTCAAGCAAAAAACGGAAAGTTCGCAGCCGCAGCAAGTCGGCTGATCAGGCCTGTAGTTGTAGCGCTACACAGACGAGCCAACAAACGACGATTAGGCGAGATATCATTCCGTTTATTCATGCAACGCGTTGCAACAAGAACAAAGGGACCACCCATGCTGAATAAACGCCATTTGCCATCGATCACTGCCCTGCAGTGCTTTGAAGCGGTCACCCGCCACCTGAGCTTCACCCGCGCCGCCGAAGAGTTGAACCTGACTCAGAGCGCAGTGAGCAAACAGGTGGCGCAACTGGAAGAGCTGTTGCAGCACCTGCTGTTTCGCCGGGTCCGGCGGCGCCTGCAAATGACCCCGGCTGGGGATCTGTACCTGGTTGAAGTCCGAAAAATCCTTACCCAGGTCGAAATGTCGACCCACTACCTGCGCTCCTACGGTGGCGAGACAGAAGTCTTGCGGGTGTCCACCCCGCCTACTTTTGGTGCCCGCTGGCTGGTGCCTCGCCTCAAGGGTTGGCGCCTGCGCCATCCGCAGATTCATCTGGACCTGTGCAGCGAACAGGAAGCCGACGACCTGCTGCAAGGCCGTGCCGACCTGGCGTTCTACTTCGGCCAGGGCTCTCGACCGGGCACTGAGTGCCTGAAACTGTTCGGCGAAGAACTGGTCCCGGTGTGTGCGCCCGGCAGCCTGCCGGAGCACCCCTTCACGGACCCGACCCAGCTCACCGACCTGGTGTTGCTGCAAAATGCCTCGCGGCCCCAGGCCTGGCACGACTGGTTCGACAGCCAGGGTTACCAGACCGAACACAGCTACCACGGGCCACGCTTCGAGACTTTCTACATGTGCATCCGCGCCGCGCAAGTCGGCTGTGGCGTGGCCCTGTTGCCGCGTTTCCTGGTGGAAGAAGAACTGGCGGACGGCAAGCTGGTCATTCCCTGGCAGCATGCAATGCCCAGCAGTGACGCCTATTACCTGGCCTACCCGGAACACTCGGCGGAGGTGCCCAAGGTCCGGGATTTTGTGAAGTGGATGCTGGAGCAGATCGATACCCCGGCAGCCAACTGATGAGGGCCGCTCCAACAATGGATAGGCGTCGTCCAAAAAATCACTGGCAATCACCACTGCCGATATGCGCCACTACGCCCACTCAATGAAACTGCGTTAAAGGCTGCGGCCAGCCTGGAGATCCCCGTTATGAGCGAGAGTGTGTTTGCCGATCGCATCGTGCAGAACCTGCTCGACACCGACTTCTACAAGCTGACCATGATGCAGGCGGTGCTGCACAACTACCCTAACGTTGAAGTCGAATGGGAGTTTCGCTGCCGCAACAGCGAAGACCTGCGCCCTTACCTGGCGGAAATCCGTTTTCAGATCGAGCGCCTGGCCGAGTTGAGCCTGAGTGCCGACCAGTTGGGTTTCCTGGAGCGCATCAGCTTCATGAAGCCGGACTTCCTGCGTTTTCTCGGGCTGTTCCGCTTCAATCTGCGCTACATCCACACCGGCATCGAACAGGGCGAATTGTTCATCCGCCTGCGCGGGCCATGGCTGCATGTGATTTTGTTCGAGGTGCCATTGCTGGCGATTGTCAGCGAGGTGCGCAACCGCTATCGCTACCGCGAAGTGGTGCTCGAGCAAGCCCGCGAGCAGCTGTATCGCAAGTTCGACTGGCTGAGTGCCAACGCCAGCAGCGAGGAGTTGTCCGAGTTGCAGGTCGCGGATTTCGGCACCCGTCGCCGGTTTTCCTACCGGGTCCAGGAAGAAGTGGTCAACGTGCTCAAGCACGACTTCCCGGGGCGCTTCGTCGGCACCAGCAACGTGCACCTGTCCCGGGAAATCGACATGAAACCGCTGGGCACCATGGCCCACGAGTGGATCATGGCCCACCAGCAACTCGGCCCAAGGCTGATCGACAGCCAGAGCGCCGCCCTCGATTGCTGGGTCCGCGAATACCGTGGCCTGCTCGGCATTGCCCTGACCGACTGCATCACCACCGATGCATTCCTCAACGATTTCGACCTGTACTTCGCCAAGCTGTTCGACGGCCTGCGCCACGACTCCGGGGACCCGATCCTGTGGGCGGAAAAAGCCATCGCCCACTATCACAAGCTCGGCATCGAGCCGATGAGCAAGACCCTGGTGTTCTCCGACAGCCTGACGCTGCCCCGCTCGCTGGAGATCTTCCGGGCGTTGCGCGGGCGGATCAATGTCAGCTTTGGCATCGGAACCAACCTGACCTGTGACATTCCCGGTGTCGAACCCATGAGCATCGTGCTTAAAATGGCCGCCTGCAACGGCCAGCCCGTCGCCAAGATTTCCGACGAGCCTGGCAAGACCCACTGCAAGGATCCGAATTTCGTCGCCTATTTGCGACATGTGTTTCAAGTACCTGCCGCCCTATCTGGCAATTCAAGCAAGGAGTGAATTCATGCAAGCCGTACAGCGTGAGATTGCTGAACAGCTCAAGGTCCAACCGCCCTTCGCCGACCAGGCTGCCCTGGAAGCGGAAATCGTGCGGCGGATCGCTTTCATCCAGGACTGCCTGGTCAATTCCGGGCTCAAGAGCCTGGTGCTGGGCATCAGTGGTGGCGTCGACTCGCTGACCGCAGGCCTGCTGGCCCAACGCGCCATGCGTGAACTGCGCGAGCGCAGCGGTGATGCGGGCTACAAATTCATCGCCGTGCGCCTGCCGTACGAAACCCAGTTCGATGAACACGAAGCCCAGGCGTCGGTGGACTTCATCGCGCCCGATGAGCGCCACACGGTCAACATCGGGCCGGCGGTCAAGGCACTGGCCAGTGAGGTCGCGGCCTTTGAAGGCAAACATGCGGTGTCGGTGGATTTCGTGCTGGGCAATACCAAGGCGCGCATGCGCATGGTTGCCCAATACACCATCGCCGGCGCCGCCCACGGCCTGGTGATTGGCACTGACCACGCCGCCGAAGCGGTGATGGGCTTTTTCACCAAGTTCGGTGACGGCGCCTGTGACCTCGCGCCCCTCAGCGGCCTGGTGAAAAACCAGGTACGGGCCATCGCCCGACACTTCGGCGCGCCTGAGTCACTGGTGGAAAAAGTCCCTACCGCCGACCTCGAGGACCTGTCGCCGGGTAAACCGGACGAAGCCTCCCATGGCGTCACCTACACCGAGATCGATGCCTTCCTGCACGGTGAGCCGGTGCGTGAAGAAGCATTCCGGATCATTTGCGACACCTATAGAAAGACCCATCACAAGCGGGTGATGCCGTTTGCTCCTTAAGCAGCTGCCATCACCTCGGCAGCGGTAAGCTGCCCATTTCATTAACCCGGCTTGATAGGCCGGGTTTTTCTGAGAAATGTTTACCGTGTTCCAGGAACAAGGTTCAAAATATCTTTTATTGCTAAACAGTGCTTTTCAATCTCGGCAGTGCATCCCTTTTTTAGTATCTCAGATGCCACAAAATGCATTGCTGGATAAGCGGCACGAAGCAAGTGGTTCGCATAAATCACGACATTAAAACCACCTTCAACCAAAGTATCATAATGAATATCGTTAAACGTAGTAGGCACACAAACCAAAGGAATGTCGCAGTGATAGGTTCTGAATATACGAGCAAACTCTAGAACTTGGAGAGGTGATGACTCACGACTGTGAATCATAATCCCATCCGCGCCGGCCTCAACATAGGCAAGTGCACGACATATTGCATCATTCATCCCCACTTCTAACACTAAACTTTCGACCCTGGCTATTAGAAGAAACTCGGACGCAGGTTGACTTTTCTTGACCGCCGAGATCTTTTCTGAAAACTCAATTACCGTTGCCTGGTCTTGATGCACTTCATTGCCGAGCAAGGAGTTTTTTTTCAAACCTGTTTTATCCTCAATAATGAATGCAGAAATACCTAGCCTTTCGGCAGTCCGAACATGATGAGAAAGATGCTCTGGAAGCCCACCAGTATCCGCATCAAAAATCATCGGTTTCGTCGTCACCTCAAAAATATCTGACACGCTGGATAACCGATCAGAAAACCCAATCAATTCAATATCTGGTTTCCCTAATACCGTTGAACTGGTAAGAGAACTAGACCAAAAAGCATCAAATTCTGTCCGAGCGCCATTTTCGACATGAAAAATCTTTTCAACTAACAATGCACACAAAGGACTATGAACTTCCATGACCCGCACGCAAGCACTAGAACTCAATAATCTTTTTAATGCCGCACATCGACTTTCCGCTGATACATTTTTAAGTATTTGATCAACCATGGCACCCTCCGCCGTCAGCGCAAAAATAAAATTCAACTATCCATTTTATGAAAGTCCTTTGAAAACAAATAAAAGCACGACAGAGACAATGCAACAAAGCAGCAGAAAAGTGAAACAACCGTCTCCACCGACAAAACAAAAACAACAGCAACCAACAACACTACAGACACCACAAGAATATATAATCCAGATTGAATCCCGAACAACAACAGTTTAATCCTTGGATTCCGCCCCAGCATCAAGAACAATATTGGCTGAATTAAAATATTCGACAAAAACATAACAACCATTATAAAAACGAAAATAAAATTACGACCAAACAACATCACCCAGAGACCGCACCCCAACGCAATCAATTGAAAAAAATAACCCAGATTCACTCTAAACCTTACAGAAATACTCTGACAACACCTTAATACCAGCCACCCCAAGAAAAACCATAGACACAGCACTATCAAATAAAATAACACTATAGGAAAGTCAGTATAACTACGAGCCATCACCATAGGGACAATCATCAAAGCCAAAAAGAAACAGACATTTATAACTATAAGGCTTACACAACCCACTACACCCGACCTGGAGTCTAGAGCATCATCGAGCAAAATTGAATCTTCAGCACCAACACGCGTATCACTCAATAAAAACATGATCACAGTGACTGCATATATAAACGATGCACAAATAGCCGATGCTGATCGCTGATTCAACACCAAAACTGCAAATAACGCGGGTATTATTAGAGGGAGGGTTGCGAGGGCCAAACTCAGGACAGATAAATCTTTATGCGCATGATTACTTTTTTCTGAAGATACAAGCATTGCTCTGCCCAAGATAACAGTGCACCCACTCACCCCACCCCAAAGAAATCTCAACAACAAACCGAACCATTCATGAAAAACATGCTCACCCATTGCAAGAACAAAGCAGATGCAAAAAGCAAAAAGCATACAACGTAAAAAAAACTCCGAGATGCTACTTTTTTGTTTACTGCACTTATGACCCCTACAAAACAGCACCCTAAAGACAAACCCATCAAATAAGAAATCAGAGGACGGTATGCTGACAGCCCTTCCGTCTCATACCTTATCGCATGGTCAACCCAGACCATCAATCCAGACGATCCTAAGATGTTAGCTGCACTCAAAAGAATGCTAAAGTGCACAGCGACAATCTTATTTAACCTCATCGCACGACTACTTTATTTTCTAAAGTACCGAATAGAGACTTTGGATGATACTTACCAAATTCATCCAATACAAAAAAATCAATACTGACGACATCCCCTACTTTCAAAAAATCCACGTCAGACATGTCGTGATCCATTTTCACACGCCTTTGTTTTTCGGCTATACAAGCATCGCCATGACCGTATGTAGAGATAGCCCCTGAAGTGATAATAGTACCTGCGGGCAACTCACGAGTTTTCGCGCAATATGCGACAAGCTCTGGAAAGCCATATAACATGTCCACTGTTGACACTTCGCAAAAAAACTCACCATTCACAGTTACTTTTACCCCAAGAATCGGCTGCCCATTGTTCCACATCGCCTTATTAGCACTGGGCAACACACCAAAGGCACAAAAACTAGTCAGTGGCTTAGACTGGACAAAACCAAACCCCGACTCTCTATCTGAGCGTGCAAGCTTTCTATACGTAAAATCATTACACGCGGTCAATAATCTTATGTAATTCGCTGCTTCCGCTTTTGAAACCCCTGCGGGTACGGCGTCAGTAATGACCGCCAACTCAGCCTCAAAGGCTAGATCCAAACCCTCTACAACTTTTATCTCTTCACCTGGCCCCAAAAAGAAGTCACTCGCTCCTTGATAAATTCTTATCGGCTGTTTTTTACCTTCGCCCCACTCATCAATACGACCTTTGGGATTAGGAAAAGCGCTTCCATAGAATATTTGTGGCGCCTGCCTAACTATTGGCATTGTTAAACTAGGCAAGCGCACTTTACCGGCATCCGTTCCAGCATATTGCTTAGCCTCTGACAAGGCAAAAAAATCATACTTTTTGTTAAACTCATCATAAATTGAAAAAAAACGCTTCATCTAAAACCTAACCTTTAGTTCTACCAGACAAATAACCAAAACAGTCCATCTGATCTAGAGCGACGGAGCTAGAAAATAACGTACTCTCATACAACTCAAGCGCGCCGTCATAAAATCTGCTCTGGACATTCAGATCACAGAACAACTCACCGGAAAGTTTAAGATCCTTGATTCTTATTTCCAGCGGAACCGTTATGCCATGACCCGCACTCATGTACCACTTTAACAAAAGTTCAAGATACATAGATCGCCCTCTGCCCAAACCTAACGAGCCTGCAATTACCTCTTTAGAAACACCGTACGCCTCCGCCAGGAGTAGTGCTTCTGCAGCAACAGCCAAATTAATCGCTTCGCAATAGTTATTAATGACCTTCATCGCTTGAGCATCTTGGTTAGACTGCATCAAGCAGCGAGCTTTAAGCAGCGCTCGCAATACACAATCAAAGTCCGACTTTAAGCATTCTGGACTTTTACCAAGATAACCAATGAGCCCCCCTGAAAGCGCACCTTCAACGCCTCCTGAAACAGGTAACTCTATGTAGTCTACGTTGACACTTTTAAAAAAAACCTCCAATCTCGCGGACGCTTTCGGTCCAACCGTACTGGTGTTAATCATTAAAAACTTGTGACGCTTTAATGCCTCAATTATCTTATTACTTGAGAAAACCTCACGAATACTACTTTCATCTCGCAAACACAATAACCATATCCTCTTCTCGCGAACAAAAGCCTTATCAAGATCATCAATCGAGCGAGCCCCACTAAATATTAATTCTTCTAGCTTGCACCTAGTGCGATTATAAACCCAGACATTAAATCCACATTCCAACAAGCGTATAACCAAGGCCGAACCGAGAACACCTGCACCTATCACAGAGACATTCATCATACTCACCTCGCTGGCATACAATGAAAATCAAGACAAGCAGTAGTTAAATGCAAGTATTTCTGAAGCCTCTTCAAGCGCAATAAAACTATGCGGCACATTGGGACTTAAATAAATTGAATCACCCTTATTTAAAACCTCAGTTCGCCGCCCTGCTTCCGCACTACTCCCCCAATCAACTCGAACCACTCCTTCAAGTATGTAAACAACCTCTCGAGAGGAATGCCCTTCATTCAACACGATATTTTCCAAGCAACCACAGTGCAATGCAACTTTCAGGGCCATCAACTCTGGAGCACTGTTTGAAGTAGCAAGATGTTGGTATGTATAATACTCATTCCCCCCTCTATTACTCACCTTACAAAACCCTTCATCTCGCCTGAGAATCTTCACGCCGTCTGTTAAATCGGTGCACACCCCTCGGAGTACCTCGGACATTGGCATTATTAAAATATCAGCCAATTTTTGTAGCTCGCTCGTAGACTCAATCTCAACATAATCACCGCGCTTTGTACTTACCGCACTTATAACTTCCTCTACAGACATTTTCCTACTGGCGGCCAACTGCTCAATCCTTGAAACACTAATTTTTACACTCATCTTTTCTCTCCTGATTCAGGCATCCAATTCGACTGTGCCTTGTAAAGTTTAGATATTCTGATTAGCTCATCCGCTGCGTCGCTCACGCATGGAACCGTTTCATGCTTAGCAATAAGAGTTTTAAGCTCTGAAATATCAAATAGCACTTCCCCCCTACGTACCACTTCATCCTTTTTAATAAATGTCAACCCAGCACCTAGTTGAATCCACGTATGAGCATCACTACCACTCAGTTGGCCTTTTGAATATCTACTCGCAAGCTCTAAATAGCTATTCATGAAAGTTGCTTGCTTGCCAGGCACTTCAATTGCATCTACAAGATCTATGACCTGTTCAAAATCCACCCACCACTTACCATTTAAAAGTAGGTGATGCGCCACCGAAACATAATCACTTCCGCGCGCATTCAAAGAATTAACAAGCTCCAAAGGACTATATTCGTTCCTCCTCCAATCCAAACCCATAACTGAGTTCAGATCAGCGTGAACACCCATATCACCGCCCCCAAATAAAGAAACCTCAGCCCCAGGACTGATGACAACGCCAGACGCTAACTGTATTACCCCACTGGGTTCGACCCGACCTCCAAATCTGTTCTCACTAAATATTTCTATAAATAATTCCTCATATCCTACAGCGTCTCTATGTTCCGTAAGGCACAGTACGTCGATATTTTTTTCGCTGGCAACGTGGAATACATAAGAAATTTCATCCCAGTTAGGCCTTGATGTCTTTGATGCTAACAAGTGAACATGGGTATCTATCAACATAAAAAGCCATCCCTTCTACGCACTAGATTTTTTATTTGAGCAAGGCTCCATTTCTAACCACCGCCACAATACCCAAAAGCTCCTCATCACTTAGCCCTCTCTCTATCTCCATGGATAATGCGCGCGTCAAGCGCAAGCACTCACCCAACTCACTCTCCGTAGATTGAACTCCCAACTTCTTAAGAACATAATCGATAGCTGCGCGCCCAGAGTGCTTACCAATTACAATGCGACGAACACCACCAATAAGCTCTGGCGCAAATGGTTCAAAGCTAGTACTATTTTTTAAGGTGCCACTTGCATGTATACCTGACTCATGCGCGAATACATTCCTCCCAACAATAGGTTGCCATGGATGACACAGAACACGGGCGGCCTGAGCAACAACTTGACTTAGGGCTATAAGTTTAGTTTCGTCAACACCTAAATCTATATTATATAAAACTCTCAATGCCAACACGCATTGCGCGAGATCCGGCATTCCAGCGCGCTCACCAATTCCATTCACTGTTGCATGAAAGAACGTTGCCCCGGCTTGAATTCCCGCTAACGTATTTGCTGTGGCAAGACCGAAATCATTATGCGCATGACATTGCACTGCTAAACCTGAAGCATGCCTAACATGGCTTACAATGTTAGCGTATCGTTCAGGGGTTAATATCCCGACTGTATCAGAAAGTCGAATTCTATCGGCTCCAGCCTCGGCAACGTGAACAGCGTACTCCTCAACGAAACTTAGCTCTGACCGGCCTACATCTTCAGCACTGATTGATACAAAAACGCCCCTATCCTTTGCTAATTTAATTAAATCAGAGGACGTTCTCAGCAACCACGCTCTGTCTTTTTCCAGGCTCGCACCCAAGTGGATATTAGACGTGGGAAGACCAATATGAACAGCGTCAAATCCGAGATTCAGTGATTGAACAACATCCTCTTTCCCCCCCCGATTCCAAGCAACTAACGTCGCTTCATCCTTCCGTTCAAGCAAAGTTTTTATTGTGTCTAGTTCATCACCACCCATCGCAGGAATACCAACCTCTAACCACTTAACCCCCGCATCAACCAAGGAAGAAAATATGGCAATCTTCCTTTGTTTTGAAAATGCCAAGCCTGGCGATTGCTCGCCGTCACGCAATGTAGTGTCTTCTAGAATTACGGTGTTCATTTTTTCAACCCCATTTATTTATTGGCTGCCAAAATCCCACTCACCGACAAGATTAAACTCACACTAAGAAAACTAGAGCACTCGGTTAATTCAACTTAACCTGAAGACTAACAGCACGATACAAAAAATCAATTTTCTTCCAGTAGGAGCAATCACACTGAACTGTAGGAGCTTTCCTTTCATTTCAATGCACCCCCCTACAACCAACTAAACTTTTGATTTCTCACAACTTATTTCAATGTACAATCTTCATAAATTGATATTTTCATGGGTCAATATCGCGTTGAGATTACGTTTAGCAAACCACGGGAGCGACTTTAGGCATGGGTTAAAGAAATCGACGCCTTCCTGCACGGCGAGCCGGTGTGTGAAGAGGAGTTCCGGATCATTTGTGACACGTCTTAAAAGACTCATCACAAGCGCGTGATACCCCTTGCCCCGTGATTGATCAGAGCCTGTAGCGCGGCCATCGCGAGCCTGCTCGCTCCCACGGACCGTTGTGCTTTCGCATCATTCGGGTGTTGCTTTCATGCGTATTGAATTGCTCAAGCTCCAACGACTTCATCAGTGCCTGGCACGTCAGGTTATTGGAGTGCCTGACTTCAAGTTGCGCAAAGGCAGTCTTGACTGCGCCGCGATCATCACCTCATCGGCTTCAATTTATCCGCCTCATCCAGCTCGGCCAGGTATTGGGCAATGCGCTTATCCAGCTTCTGCTCCTGGTGCTTGAGCCGCTTCAAACTCATATGACGCCGCGACGAAGCAACCGCTTGAAACTTACTGCCATCAATGGCCACCAGTTCGTCCGCGATGAGACCCTCCGTGCGGCAAAACTGGACTAGAGCGCGACAGGTCGCGATAAAGGCAGCTTTGTTGTTTTTACGAGAGTCGGCGATGGTCTTGAAGTCGGGTTTGAGCCGGTTGATCAGCCACATCACTTCGATATTGCGCTGGCACTCGGCTTCGAGCCGCCGGGATGAGCGAATCCGCTGGAAGCAACCATAAAGGAACAGCTTGAGCTGATCGGCGGGATCGTAAGAGGGCGCCCGGTGCCTTTTGGTAAGGCTTTATCGAAATCCAAGCGCACAAGATCAAGCTTGGCGACGTAGGTGTCGATCACACGAACGAGGTGATCCTCGGGGATCAACTCTTCCAGCGAGACCGGGAACGGGTTGGTCTGGCTGCGGGACTCAGCATGGATTTAGGCCATAACGAAAAATGCTCCGTATCTTCCGATACGGAGCATTTTCTTTGAGCGCTGCGCAGATTGCTAGGTTTTCACATAGCCTGCACTGGGACGCTTTTTATAGCCGTAAAAGGCTTACTTCAGGGTAATGGTGCCTTTCATCATCGAGATGTGGCCAGGGAACGAGCAGAAGAAGCCGTATTTTTGCGCAGCGTCGAGTTTCGACACGTCAAAGGTCACGGAGTCTTTCTCGCCAGCACCGATGATCTTGGTGTGGGCGATCACGCGGGTATCGCCTTCCTTGAGGTAGTTCTTGTCGATGCCGGCTGCCAGGCCATCGGTGGCGATCGGCTGCATGTCAGCTTCAGTGCTGATCACCAGGTTGTGGCCCATGACGTTCTTCGGCAGGCTGCCGGAGTGGGTCAGCTCGACGGTGAATGTTTTGCAGCTCTTGTCGATTTCAATGGCCTTGGTGTTGAAGGACATCTGGTCAGTGGAATCAACGGTGACCTTGCATTCGGCAGCCATCAGTTGGCTGCTAGCCAGTGTCAGCAGGGATACCGCAACAAGTTTGGCAAACATGGTGAATCTCCAAGGCAGGGTTAAAAAATCCATATCTTGTAAAGACTGCCTGAAATTTCCGGAAGTTCCTATGACCTGAATCAAGAATTGTATACAACTTTCGAGCTATGACACTCATCGAAACAATCTACCAGCCAGACAGCCCGCGCCAGCCTAAGATCGGCCCATTGTTCCCGCCAATGGAGTGTCCGTCATGTCCCTCAATAGCCTGTTGTGCAGTTTGCTCGCCGCCTACGCCTGTGGTGCCAGTGGCACATTTGATGAGGCCCGCCGCGCGGATTAATCTTGGAGCAACCCGGTGCCAGCCATTACTCTGCGCTCGTCACTGATCACGGAGGAAGGCATGTCTTTAACATCTGTTTGTGTGTTTTGCGGCGCCAGCACCGGTACCGACCCGGCCTATCGAGAGGCCGCGATTGCCCTGGGCCAGGAACTGGCTCGGCGCAAGCTGACGCTGGTGTACGGCGGTGGCGCGGTCGGCTTGATGGGGATTGTTGCCGACGCCGCACTGGCGGCCGGTGGCGAAGTGATCGGAATCATTCCCGAAAGCCTGAAAAACAAGGAAATCGGCCACAACGGCCTGACTCGCCTGGAAGTGGTCGACGGCATGCACGCCCGCAAGGCGCGCATGGCAGAACTGAGCGACGCCTTTATCGCCCTGCCCGGCGGCCTGGGCACCTTCGAGGAACTGTTCGAAGTCTGGACCTGGGGCCAGCTCGGCTACCACGGCAAACCGCTGGGTCTGCTGGAAGTGAATGGTTTCTACAGCAAACTCACTGCATTTCTTGATCATGTCGTCGGTGAAGGCTTCGTTCGCGGCCAGCACCGTGACATGCTGCAAACGAGCGAATCGCCGCAGGATCTGCTGGATGCACTGGATGCCTGGCAGCCGGTGGCCAGCCCCAAATGGGACGGGCAAAAACCCGATTAACCCTTGGTCCCGGTTTAAAGGCAGAATACGCGCCGCTCAACCTCACCTTCGACCCCAGAGGATCGCCCATGGCTAAACCTAATTACTCCTTCGCCAAGCGTCAAAGAGACTTGGCCAAAGAGCAGAAGAAAGAGGAAAAGTTGCAACGCAAGAAAGCGGCTGCCGATGAAGAGGCCGGCGCACTGAACCAGGATGCAGAAGGCGAAGTGACTGCCGAAGACGCTGTAGAAACACCGAAAGAGCAGGCGCCAGACGCCTGAGCCCCACCGGACAGTGTCCCGCCTATCTTCTGTAGGAGCTGGCCAGCCAGCTCCTACGGCGGACCGCGCTAGTCCATCGGCAAGACCGTCACCCGCACTTCCGGGTCATGGCTGCCGCCCCCCAGAATCACCCCACGCAACGGCGACACATCGGAAAAATCCCGGCCCCAGGCCAGGGTGATGTGCTCCAGCGCTGGCTGGACATTGTTGGTCGGATCAAAATCCACCCACCCCACTACCGGACAGAACACCGACACCCAGGCATGGGACGCATCGGCGCCGATCAGCCGCGCCTGCCCGGGAGGTGGTTGCGTCAGCAGGTAGCCACTGACGTAACGCGCGGCCAATCCCCTGGAACGCACACACGCCAGCATCAGGTGCGCAAAGTCCTGGCACACCCCCCGCCGCCGCTCCAGCACCTCCACCAGCGGAGTTGCGACCTGCGTGGCCTCGGCGTCGAAGGTGAACTCGTTGAAGATCTTCTGCATCAACGCCTGTACCCCCAGCATCAGCGGCCGCCCCGGCGCAAAACAGCTTTCGGAGAATTCGACGAAGGGGCTCTTCAAGTGCACATACGGCGACTCGAAGCGATAACGACACGCCTGCAGCACCTGGTCGGCGACTGACTGGCCACTGTAGGTCAGCGCACTGCGGGTCGCCTCCCAGGCCGGCGACTGCTGGAAGTCGGGCAATGCCCGGGCCAGCACCTCGACCGTCAGCCGGGCATTAACCTGCAACTCATCGTGGGGTCGCTCGAATGCCAGGCGGGTCAGCGGGTTGCCGAACACGTCCAGCTCATCGCGACGGGTCGTCGGTGATGGGCTGATCAGCAACTGCTGCTCGGTGCAGCGCTGCCAGGTACAGGGCCGCGGCCACAAATGGGCCAACTGCTGGGCCAGGGAAACCGGGCTGTCGTAGCGATAATGGGTGTCGTGGAGAATCTGATAGCGGGCACTTTTCACACGGACACCGTACGTTGGCTGACATCGTCGACATGGGCGAAATGCCGCAAGGCCAGGCGATCGGACACCTGGTTGCTGACATCGGCGACCTCCTGCAGCAAGTCCGCCAGGCCATCGAGGGCGGCGCGCACACTGCTGTCACCGAAAAGCGGGTTTTCCAGGCAGCCAAGGTCAAACCCGGCCAGGCGCTCCACCAACAGTGGCAAGGCCGCCTCGGCAGGCGCAGCGAAGTCGTGGTTCAAGCGCTTCAGGGAGCGGCTCACCAGTTTCAACTGGAACAACACCGCATGGGGGTTCTGTTCATCGAGCAACAACAGGTCCAGTACCGGGATCAACTGCGCCACGGCCAGGTAACGGGAGCGGTAGGTGATGCTGCTGTTACCCAATTCGAGCAACCATTCCAGGCCCGCCTGATCGAACGCCCCGGCGCCACGCAGAAAGCCCGCAAGGCTGCTGCTCAAGAACTGCAAACGCTCGATGCGCCGGCCGATCATCAAGAAGCGCCAGCCTTCGTCGCGGGTCATGTCGTCCAGGGCAAACCCTGACAACGCGGCCAGCGACATCACCAGTCGGTTGAGAAAATCCAGCAACTCGCCAAAATCCGCGGCCTCGGTCGAAAGCGCCATGGCTTCGCGCTGCAACTCCACCAACGCCTGCCAGTTCTCGCGCGACAGCTTGCCGCGCACCTGGGACGCTGCCCACTGCAAGCGCTGCAGGTTGGCGCGCAGGCTGAACGACCAGTCGGCACCGAGCAAGGCGGCGAGCAGGCGCTCGGGCAATTCGCCCTCCTCGGGCAGCAGCATCAGGCTTTCCCCCAGCTCGACAGCCGCTTGCAGGGCCTGCGGATCGTCGCCGTCGACATAACGCGCAAGCATGATGCGCAGCAAACGCGCGCTGTCATCGCAGCGCTCGCAATAACGGCCGAACCAGAACAGGTTTTCCACCACCCGCGACGGCAGGTACGGATCGCGCCGCACCAGGTCGTGCACGCCGAGGGTTCGCTGGGCTTTCCATTGTTCGCCGACGGGGGCTCGCTCGCCCAGCACCCAGGTGTCTTTGCTCGCACCGCCACGCTGCATCGAGACCACTTCGGCATCCGCCTCGGCGGCCACCCGGGTCAGGCCACCGGGCAATACCCGATAGCCGTCGCGACTGGCCACCGCATACACCCGCATGCCGATGGCCCGTGGCTGCAACTGACCGGTTTCGGCCTGCCACACTGGCGCCTGGGACAGCTGGGCCAGTTCTTGCGCCACATAGGCATAGGGTCGCGCACGGATGCGCTGTATCAGATCAACGCGCTGTTTTTCACTCAAGTCGCGGCCAAACACCGGGATAAAACTCTGCGAGGGGAAAGCCGGCTTGATCAGCAACTCGGGAAGCTTCTCCAAGGCTTGCTCCAGCACCGGTGGTTCGCCGCACCACCAGGTGGCAATGGACGGCAGGAGCAGTTCCTCACCGAACAGGTATTGATTGATCTTCGGTAGAAACCCCAACAGGCCTGGCGATTCCAAAACACCGCTGCCCAGGGCGTTGGCCACCAGCACCCGGCCCTGGCGCACCGCATCGAGCAATCCTGGAACGCCGAGGGCCGAGTCGGTGCGCAGCTCCAACGGGTCGCAGAAGTCATCATCGAGCCGGCGCATGATCGCGTGGACCCGGCGCAGGCCACTCAGGGTCTTGAGGTAGACGGTGGCATCCCGCACCGTCAGGTCACCGCCCTCGACCAGCGGATAACCCAGTTGGCGGGCCAGGTACAGGTGCTCGAAATAGCTCTCGTTGAATCGCCCGGGGGTCAACAGCACCACCAGCGGCACTTCCTCGGCGCTGGGTGCCTGGCGGGCCAGGGTTTCCTGCAGGGTCCGGAAGAACCCCGCCAGGTGTTGCACTTGCAGGTCGCGATAGAGTTCGGGAAACGCGCGGGACACGATGGTGCGGTTTTCCAGCGCATAACCGGCGCCAGACGGTGCCTGGGTGCGGTCCGCGGTGACCCACCAGCGCCCGTCGGGGGTGCGCGCCAGGTCCACTGCATACAGGTGCAGGAAGGTGCCGGCAGGCGGCTGGATCCCCTGGCACGGCCACAGGAAATTGTTATGGCCAAACACCAGTTCCGCCGGCAGCAGGCCCTCGGCAATCAGGCGCTGCGGGCCATACAGATCCGCCAGCACCGCGTTGAGCAGCCGCGCACGCTGGGCGATACCGGCCGACAGGTGCTGCCACTCCTCGGCGGCGATCACGTGGGGCAACAGGTCCAGCTCCCAGGGGCGGTCGGCGCCCTTGGGGTCGGCGTAGACATTGTAAGTGACGCCGTTTTCCTGGATCTGTCGCGCCAGCAACGCCTGACGCTGTACCAATTGTGCAGGCGAACTGCGCTGCACCTGCTCGAACAGGCGCCGCCAATGCGTGCGCACGGCACCGCTGTCGTCGAGCAGTTCGTGGTAGGTGCCCGCCGTGAGCGGGTAACGGTCTAGCAGGTCAGGCATGGAACGCTCGGCAGGCTCAGGAAAAAATCAGGTTAGCGCATAACTATGGCAGGTCTGTTATTGGCTGGTCTGCGCAAACCGGCGCAAATCCAGGGTCATGGGCAACTCATCATTGATAGTCAGGGTCGGGACCTGAAGGGGTCCCGGGCTGTGGCCAAGCCGGAAAAACCGCGCCATGCGCCGGCTCTCGGCTTCGTTGGCGTTGACCGGCAGGCTGTCGTAGTTGCGCCCTCCCGGATGGGCAACGTGGTATTGGCAGCCCCCCAGGGAGCGCTGCATCCAGGTGTCGAGCAGGTCGAACACCAAGGGCGCATGCACCCCGATAGTTGGCTGCAGGCAGTTGGCGGGCTGCCAGGCGCGGAACCGCACGCCGGCGACAAACTCGCCGACCCGACCGGTCGGCTGCAGCGGTACCGCAACCCCATTGCAGGTCAGCACATAGCGCTGCGGTGCCAGCCCCGAGAGCTTGACCTGCAGGCGCTCCAGGGACGAGTCGACATAACGCACCGTACCTCCCGTTGCGCCCTCCTCGCCCAGTACATGCCAGGGCTCCAGCGCCTGGCGCAGCTCCAGCTCGATGCCGCTGACCGCATAATCGCCGACCTTGGGAAAACGGAACTCCAGGTGGGCGGCGAACCATTCGGCGCGCAACGCATACCCGGCGGCGTTGAGATCCACCAGCACATCGGCAAAGTCCTGCTCGATAAAGTGCGGCAGCAGGAACCGGTCATGCAGCTCCGTCCCCCAGCGCGCCAGCTTGGCGGGCGCATAGGGCTCGCGCCAGAAGCGCGCCACCAGGGCCCGCAGCAACAGTTGCTGGACCAGGCTCATACGCGCATGGGGCGGCATCTCGAAGGCCCGCAACTCCAGCAGGCCCAGGCGTCCGGTCGCACCGTCCGGCGAATAGAGTTTGTCGATACAGAACTCGGCGCGGTGGGTGTTGCCGGTGACATCGATCAACAGGTTGCGCAGCAGGCGATCCACCAGCCAGGGGGCACAGGCCTCACCCGGTGGCGGCATTTGTGCGAAGGCGATTTCCAGCTCGTACAAGGCATCGTTGCGCGCCTCGTCGACCCGTGGCGCCTGGGACGTCGGGCCGATGAACAGGCCGGAAAACAGGTAGGACAAGGACGGGTGGTTGTGCCAGTAGCTGATCAGGCTGCGCAGCAGGTCCGGACGCCGCAGAAAGGGTGAGTCAGCCGGAGTCGCGCCACCCAGTACAAAATGGTTACCGCCGCCGGTGCCGGTGTGGCGGCCGTCGATCATGAATTTTTCGCTGGTCAGGCGGGTCTGGCGGGCTTCCTCGTAAAGGAACTCGGTGCGCTCCACCAGCTCATCCCAAGTGGCGGACGGCTGCACGTTGACCTCGATCACGCCTGGGTCCGGGGTCACCCGGAAATTGCTCAGGCGCGGATCACTGGGCGGCTCATAACCCTCCAGCAACACTGGGCAATGCAGTTCCTGGGCGGTGGCCTCAATGGCGCTGACCAGCTCCAGGTAATCCTCGAGCCGCGCAAGCGGCGGCATGAACAGGTACAAGCGCCCTTCCCGGGCCTCGGCGCAGAACGCGGTGCGGGTCAGCCAGTCGGCCGACTCGTCGAGTGCCGGCACGCGCTCCTCGGCCTCTGCGGGCGTAGCGTGGACCGCCAGTTGCGCGGTGCCCGGCAGTGCTGGGAAGTCCTGGTTGGGGTCCTGCGGGTGAATGAACGGATACTCCGCGGCTTTTACCCAAGGCTGGGAACCCAGTGGCAATCGATAGCCCAGGGGGGAATCGCCGGGAATCAACCGGCAATGCTCATCGCGCAGGTACCAGCGCCCGCTTTGCCACTGGTCGCCCTGGGCGGTGCGCGCCAGCGGCAGGACCTGGCCAATCACTTTGTCCAGGCCCTGGCTGAAGACCTTGCGCAGCCGCGCACGCTCCAGCGGCTCGTCCAGACGCGGGTCTTCGGCGCTGACGTTCAGCGGCAAGTTGCCTTCGCGCCACAGGTAATAGAAATGATCTTCGTAAGCCGGGAACACAAAACGCGCAGGCAATTTCAAGCGCTCGGCGACACTCGCCAGAAAACGCCCGGCCAGCGCACCATCCGCGCCGTAGTCCTGCTGCTCATCGGCGATCAACGCACTGTTGTGCCAGACCGGTACGCCATCACGCCGCCAGTAGCAGTTCAGCGACCAGCGCGGCAGTTGTTCGCCGGGGTACCACTTGCCCTGGCCGAAATGCACCAGGCCTTTGGGCGCGTAATGCTTGCGCAGGCGCTGGAACAGCTCGGCAGATAGCCGACGTTTGTCCGGGCCGAGCGCGGCGGTGTTCCATTCGGCGCCATCCGGGTCGTCGATCGAAACGAAGGTCGGCTCGCCGCCCATGGTCAGCCGCACATCGCCGGCCTGCAGGTCGCCGTCGATCTGCCGGCCCAGGGTCTGGATGGCCTGCCACTGCTCCTCGGTGTAGGGCTTGGTGACCCGGGGCGCTTCCCAGATCCGCTCCACCGACATTTCATGGCTGAACTCACACTCACAGGGTTCAACCAAGCCGCTGATTGGGGCCGCAGAGGACGGATCGGGACTACAGGCCAACGGAATATGTCCTTCACCGGCAAACAGCCCAGAGGTGGCGTCCAGGCCGATCCAGCCCGCACCCGGCAGGTAGACCTCGCACCAGGCGTGCAAGTCGGTGAAATCCACTTCGGTGCCGGATGGCCCGTCGAGGCTCTTCACGTCCGCCGTGAGCTGGATCAGGTAACCCGAGACAAAACGCGCTGCCAGCCCGAGGTTGCGCAGCAGCTGCACCAGCAACCAGGCCGAGTCGCGGCATGAACCGGATGCGTGCTCCAGGGTGTATTCCGGGGTCTGGACCCCGGGCTCCATGCGGATCAGGTAACCGATGTCTTCGCTCAGGCGCTGGTTGAGGGCCACCAGGAAATCCACGGCCGGCAGCGGTGTGCGCTCGATACCCTGCAGATAAGCCTTGAGCCTGGGGGTCAGCGGCAGGGTTTCGAGGTACGGCGCCAGTTCCTTGCGTTCATCCGCGGCGTAGGCGAACGGGATGTGCTCGGCGTAGGGCTCGAGGAAAAAATCGAACGGGTTGAACACCGCCATTTCGGCCAGCAAGTCGACTTCGATGCGCAGTTGCTCAGTCTTTTCCGGGAACACCAAGCGCGCCAGGTAGTTGCCCTGGGGGTCTTGCTGCCAGTTGATGAAGTGCTGCTCGGGCAACACTTTCAGCGAATAAGAGAGGATCCGCGTGCGGCTATGGGCCGCCGGGCGCAGGCGCACGATCTGCGGGCCGAGTTCGACGGCGCGGTCGTAGCGGTAGTGCGTGACGTGGTGCAATGCGACATGAATCGACACGGCGTGCCTCCTGCGAGCCTAAAGCGTACCGGGCACCGCGCAAGACTTATGCCATACAGCAGCGCTGGCGCTTTCTCCGGTTGCTTGAGGCAGTACAGCACCAAAATCGGGCGCTGCAGGAAAATGGTTTGGCGCAGGTGCACGTAAATGTGGCGATCCGTCAGAAATTGGTTGGCAGTTCCGGCCTCTTCGCGGGCAAGCCCGCTCCCACAAGGATCGCTGCGAATGCAATAAAGCAGACAACCTCCAACACTAATGAAATGGTTACCCCCGCCGCCCCCAGTGATAGCCCACTAAGCTTTCACTGGGGGCTCACCGGAGACCATTGTCATGAACAAAGTAGCT
>NZ_JBIUWJ010000042.1:0-50853 GCF_044743405.1 Pseudomonas sp. NPDC087626 | reverse complement strand
AGAGCCTTTTGCTTACTTTTGGGCTCCTCCAAAAGTGAGCCGCTGTAAAAGCGGAACCATAGGAGGCCGTTACCGAAGAAATGGATATGTACTCGACCTAATCCAACACCCCGGCCAGCCCACAGGCCGCTACAAAGTTGTGTAGATACCTATGCCGCGATGGGGGCGATGGGCGCGATGGGCGCGCCGCAGTATCGGATCAATCCATCGAACCGTAACGCTTCGCCGCTTCAATCGCCAGGCCGCTGCCGATGCTGCCAAAGATGTTGCCTTCGACATGGCGGGCGTTCGGCAGCATGGCCGAGACGCTGTTGCGCAGGGCCGGAATCCCGCTCGAACCGCCAGTGAAGAATACCGTGTCTACCTGGTCGACACTGACGTTGGCGTCCAGCAACAGTTGGCTGACGCTGTTGCGCACGCGCTCCAGCAGCCCATCGATGGCTGACTCGAACAACGCTCGGCTCAGCTCCACGCTCAACTTAGGCTCGATGCGGTCCAGCGGCACGTGGCGGCTGTCGGCATGGGTCAGATGGATCTTGGTTTCTTCCACTTCCATCGCCAGCCAGTGCCCGGCGCGCTGCTCGATCAGTTTGAACAGGCGGTCGATGCCACCGGTGTCCTCGATGTCATAGCGCATGCTGCCCAACGCCAGCTGGGATTTTTGCGAGTACACCGAGTTGATGGTGTGCCAGGTTGCCAGGTTCATGTGCTGGCTGGTGGGCATGTAGGCGCCGCTTTTCATCCGGCTGCCGTAGCCGAACAGCGGCATCACGCCTTGCAGGCTCAGTTGTTTGTCGAAGTCGGTCCCGCCGACGTGCACGCCGCCGGTGGCGAGGATGTCGTCCTGGCGCTGGTCCAGGCCACGGCGCTCGGGTGACAGGCGCACCAGCGAGAAGTCGGAGGTACCGCCGCCGATGTCGACAATCAGCACCAGCTCTTCACGCTCGATGGTCGACTCATAGTCGAAGGCAGCCGCGATCGGCTCGTACTGGAACGACACTTCCTTGAAGCCAATGGCGCGTGCCACATCCACCAGGGTGTCTTCGGCTTCCTTGTCGGCCATCGGGTCGTCATCGACGAAGAACACCGGCCGGCCCAGCACCACTTCTTCGAATTCCCGACCGGCGGCGGTCTCGGCACGCAGCTTCAACTGGCCGATGAACAGGCCCAGCAGGTCCTTGAACGGCATCGCCGTGCCCAGGACGCTGGTGTCGTGCTTGATCAGCTTGGAACCCAGGAGGCTCTTGAGGGAACGCATCAGACGCCCTTCGTAGCCTTCCAGGTACTCGTGCAGCGCCAGACGGCCGTACACCGGGCGGCGTTCCTCGATGTTGAAGAACACCACCGAAGGCAGGGTGATCTTGTCGTCCTCCAGCGCGATGAGCGTTTCCATGCCAGGGCGCAGCCAGCCGACAGTGGAGTTGGACGTGCCGAAGTCGATACCGCAGGCACGAGCTGGAGATGCGTTTTTCATGTCTTTCTGGTTCCGGTTAAAAAACGGCCGCGCAGTGTATGTCAGTGCGCCGCAGAATCGAAGGCCGACTATCCGCTAAATCTCAGCTTTAAGTGCCTTGAAAGACTATCCTTGCTCCCCAAACTTACAGGCATGGCTTGGCAGTCACTGCGCGATCAACGGATTCGCCCGGCTGCCGATAAACTTCTGCTGCGCTGTCCGGTCACAACCTTGAGATCGGTCAAGCCCGCTGCGCCCCGCTGGTGCATGCTGGCAGACGGCGCGATATCGATAACGGATGGTGATTCCCGCGATGGACTTCAAAGACTATTACAAGATTCTCGGTGTCGAACCGACCGCTGACGACAAGACGATCAAGGCCGCCTATCGCAAGCTGGCGCGTAAATATCACCCTGACGTCAGCAAGGAAAAAGACGCCGAAGCCAAATTCAAGGACGCCTCGGAAGCCTATGAAGCGCTGAAAAGTGCCGACAAGCGCGCCGAGTACGACGACCTGCGCCGTTATGGCCAGCATGGGCAGCCGTTCCAGGGCCCGCCTGGCTGGCAGAGCCGTGGTGGTTTTGGCGGCGCGCAGGACAGCGGCGACTTCTCGGACTTCTTCAGTTCGATCTTCGGTAACCGTGGCCCAGGCTTCGGTGGTGCACAGTCTGGCCGCAGCGCCGGTCGGCGAGGGCAAGACGTGGAAATGGAACTGGCGGTCTTTCTCGAAGAGACCCTGTCGAACGAGTCGAAGAAGATCAGCTTCCAGGTGCCGCAATACAACGCGGCTGGCCAGCACGTCAGCAACACGGCCAAGAGCCTCAACGTGAAGATCCCCGCCGGCGTCACCGACGGCGAGCGCATCCGCCTCAAGGGCCAGGGCGCACCGGGAATCGGTGGCGGCGCCAATGGCGACCTGTACCTGACGATTCGTTTTGCGCCGCACCCAAAATTCGACGTCGAAGGCGAGAACCTGATCATCACCTTGCCGCTGGCGCCGTGGGAGCTGGCCTTGGGTGCCGAAGTGGCGGTGCCGACCCTGACCGGCAAGATCAACCTCAAGGTTCCGGCCGGCAGCCAGAACGGCCAGCGCATGCGCGCCAAAGGCCATGGCCTGCTGAACAAGGCCGGCGAGCGCGGGTACCTGTTCGTGCAACTCAAGGCCGTGATGCCCAAGACCTGCGACGACGAGGTCAAGGCGCTGTGGCAGGAACTGGCGAGCAAAGCCGCGTTCAACCCGCGTGAGCACTTCTGATCGAGCACATTCGAGTTCCAGAACCTGGAGTAACTGACAATGAGCAGTCCCCTGATCGTTCAACTGGACATGGCGCAATTCTGTGAGGCGACCGATTTACCGGACGTCTACGTGATCGAAATCGTCGAGCACGGCATCCTCGAACCTCAGGGCGCCCAGCCCAAGGACTGGCGTTTCAACGACTACGAACTGGCGGTCGCCAAGCGCGCCGCCAAGTTGCGCCACGACCTGGAACTGGAGTGGGAAGGCGTCGCCCTGGCGCTCGACCTGCTCGAAGAAGTGCAGCAACTGCGCGCCGAAAACCAGATGCTCAAGCAACGCCTGGCGCGGTTGGTGGTGGAGTAAGTGTTCTATTCCCTTCGCGTTCTGATACTGCCTTGAATCATCGACAAACTGACTTTTTGCACACTGCGCTGCGTGGGGTTTCCGCGGAGGTCGTAAGTTACGGAATATTCGCGGGTGGCGCCACTTGGTAGTGTTCTCGGCGGCGGAACGGGTGCGAGTTGAGGCTCATAGGGGGTGCTGTTCCAGATCTGACGGGAACTACTAGGTTCTCCAGGTTGCTGGTCGGGACTAAGAATACCTACTTGCCCACCGGTATCATTAAAGCGGGGTAACTGTCTCTTTGGTGGAATCGGCGGAGGAGCTTCACTCCGAATTGCGTGATCAGGAAAGTTGCGAGTGGTTTCACCCGAGTGCTTCCTGACCAATGGCTGCGTAGTTTGGGGCGCAGCCCCGCCAGGGAAGTTTGGATTGCTAATGCCCGTTTGCATTTGGTTGGCAGGTGAGGCGAGGGGAGTATCCGTAGAAGCTAGTAAAGGGGTTACGCTAGAGGTGCTGGAGGTCCTAGCCAGTGAGGTACGGCGGTTGGAGAGAAAATCCAGCAACTTAATATGCCCCGTCGGATCCGAAAAGTTCACCGGATCCCCCTCGCAATACGTATACGCATTCAACCCACCTCGTCCAAACGGGCTCCAACTGTCTGGGCTATGAAAACGCATCAATATCGGGTTGTAAGCGCGGTAGCCATTGCCTAGCAAGTACCAGCCCAGTCGCGCTTCGCGCAGTTCACCGTTAAAACCCAGCCCCGTCGTAACTGCCTGTTGTCCGGACTGCTGGCCGTAAGGAGGGTAAGCGATAGGGTTGGTCCGATCCACCGTAATCTCAGCGATGATCGAGCGTTTGTTATCGGTGGCCAGCAGCAGGGTTCGTGCCTGGCGCGAGCCGTCGCTACTGTCAGATCGAGAGTGGGTCATGACCGGCCTTCCTTGTGAAGAGGTGCGACGCGAATCAATTTTACCGATAACGCATAACGCGGGTAACTAGCAGAACTGCTAGTAAAGCGTCACCCTTGCCACCGAAATGCACCCGTCATATCAAATCGGACCGTTCGTCGAAGGTGCTCGACATGCAAATACTACCAGGGCACCACCTCAGAACAGGAAGTAATGTTGCGCCATTGACAATGGTATCTGTCGGCTTATTGCGCGGCGCATCCGGGCGGGTGGTATATAAGTACTTTCGGTATTCGGATAGTCGAAGATTAGCTCGTTGTTTGGCAGGCTTCCTTGCAGCTATTTGGTTTATTTATCGGCTCGGCTTTTTAGTAAGTTTGGTGCTCTTGAAAATAACGTGAGTGGACCAGACGATGGCTGAGTTAAATAAACCGTTTGCAAGTAGTGCTGAAACTGCACTCGCTGAGGATAAAGGGCCTCACTATGATTATGTAAAGAATAAACTGCCTGCCTGGCTTTTGCAGGCAACACCACAAAGACGCAGGGAACTGCGCGATGCCGGGTTGGCTAGGCCCAGCCGGCACGAAGCTGCAACCCAGGATCACCAGGCTGCTTTCAAGCGTAGCAGTCGGCAGAGTTACGCTACGCAAAATACGCTCGATCAGATGCTGGTTAACCTGCAGGATGTCAAGGCCTTTTCCCGCCCACTCCTGACGGCTGCAATTATGCAGAAGTTCAACGTTGCGGTGGATGTTGATACTACGCAGTTAGTGTACGCGGTCGCGAACCCCGAACCCTTTGGCAACGATATTCGATTAACCAGCAGCTTGCTGGATGCAGCCTTGCATAACTTCACCGAAGCTGACGAAACTGACACTTATGGTGAGACGCGCAGTAGCAGTAGTGTGTTGCTTGTTTCACCGCAAGGAAGGTTGCCGTTTACCGTTGAACAGTTTGCAGCGTTGTCTCGACAGTTGGACCTGGGTGCCAAGTATCAGGCGCATATCAAGAGCGCACTGGGTATCGCCGAGGTCGTGGCTGAAGGTGTCTTGAAGGCCAGGGTCATACTGAGTCAACAGCATGCGTTCAGTGCGGCCATCGATCTTGCGCGAATGCAGGGTGATATCGACAGGGTCACACCCGATTCAACTATTTATAACCTGCTTATCCAGGTCCGGGACAACCTCAATGACCTGACTCTGGATGACAAGCCTGTGCAATTTAACGGGCTGAAACTGCTCGGGGAAACCGAGTTGATCGGCGTGGTACTGATTGGGCCGGACCGCATCAGCAGTGAATCGGTACAGCGCCTGGTTGTGTACATTCCGCATGACCCGATCAGCCCGATCAAGGAGTACCCATCGGTGCAGCATTTCCACAGCGAGCTGCGTGAGCGATTGCGTGATCCTGCCTATCAGGAATTTTTCAGTCGGTTTGTCAGGCAGGAAGACAAGGCGCGTTTTTTCAGGCGGTTGAATGATCGGCTGACGCCGCTTAAATCGCAGCCCAACGGCCGTGTTTATGTAAGAACTCCAGATCCTGAGGCCAGGATCCATATGGAGGAAACGCCGGTTTTAGGGGCGCTTTGGGTATTTCTCTTCGACCAGCAACTGAACAAGCTCCTCAACGATGCAACGTTTGTTGCAGTGTCCACGGCAGATGTCGATGCGCAGGCGCGTAATGACAAACTGCTCGGCTATCTGGGTACGGCGCTGGCAGTGCTCAATGTCGTTGCGTTGTTTGTCCCGCCCCTGGGGGTGGCGATGATGGCTGTGATGGCGACGCAACTGACCTATGAGGTGGTAGAAGGCGTCGAGGCATTGGCGCAGGGCGACACGGATGAGGGTTTTGTCTATCTGATGGATGTTGCACAAAACCTCGCTCAGCTAGCGCTGCAGGCAGCCTTTGGTGTTGAGGGCGCAGAACCAGTTACCCCCCTCAAGCGCTCGCCGTTTATCGATAGTTTGAAACAGGTCACCTTGCCGGATGGCGAGACTCGGTTATGGAAACCCGATCTAGAACCCTACGAGCACACTGGAGCATTGCCGGCAGGTCTGAAGCCCGATGACCTGGGATTGCTGCATCACGATGGCCAGGCGTTCCTGGTCCTGGGGGATAAGCGCTACAGGGTGAAAATAGACCCTGCCAGCGGCAAGTACCGGGTCGTCCATCCTGCCAGGACAGAGGCCTATGGGCCTGAACTCAGCCACAACGGTTTCGGTGCCTGGAGCCATGAAGTGGAGCAGCCTCGGACTTGGGAGGGCCGCGAACTGATGCGACGGGTCGGGCCTGGTGTCGGCGAGTTCAGCGATGTTGAGCTTGAACAGATTCGCCATGTCAGCGACACCGATGAGGGCGTCTTGCGTCGAATGCACGTCGAGAGCGAGCCACCTGCACCGATGCTGGCCGATACGATCAGTCGATTTGAGGCGTACAGGCAGGTCGAGGAATTTATCGCTGATATGAAGAGCGCCTCATCCAGCGCTTCTGCAACCGATCATTCGATCAACCAGTTGCATGTCCTGACGCGGTATGGCACGTGGCCGGACACGGTATCGGTACGGATCATCGATGCGCAGGCGAAGACGCTCTGGGAATACGTCAATCCCCAGGGTGTACAGGGCAAGGTGCGGATCGTGCAGATCCATGACGCGCAGGTTCGAGGGGGGCGACTACTGAAAACGCTCCTGGAAAGTCTCACTGAAAGTGAAACCGATGTTGTGCTTGGCCAAGCGCCTGGGGCCCCGCGGGAAGTTCTGGAAAAACGCATCGAGGGACTGCGCGCGCGCATTGCTCGTGTTGCCGAAAGCCATAAGGTCGAGTTCTTCAATGATATCTACAACGCGAGGACCGACAGTAGCGATCCACGGCTCAATCTGATCAAGTCGCGCTTTTCCAATGTGCCCACGAGCTTGGTTGAACAGTTGCTGGCCGACGCTAGCCCTGGTGAGCGTCAGCAAATGGCCAAATGGGACTTTGCCGACAAGCTGCAAACCAAGCCCATACCCCTGCGCCTGGCGGAAGAACTGCGCTGGATCCAGCGCGAGGTACGCCTGTCACGAGCCTATGAGGGGCTTTACCTGGACGATTTGATGGGGCAGGACGCAGAGAGGCTGGTACTCAACTCACTGAAAAAGCTGCCAGGCTGGTCGGATGATTTGCGCATTGAGGTTCGAGACGGCTCGTTCAGCGGTGCGCTGCGGTCCAGTGTCGGCCCCGAGAGTGCTGATAGCCGAAAGGTGTTGGTGCGTAATGACCAAGGGCGGTACGAGGCCCGAGATCAGAATAATGAGCATTTGCACGGGGCCGATGATCTTTATGCTGCTCTTCAGCATGCCTTGCCGGATACCCAGCGCAAAGCGCTAGGCTTGCCTGATGTGGGGCAGGGGCCAGAGTTGAAGGCGTTGATCAGGCAGCACCTATTGACGCGCGGTGAGTTGCGCTCGTTATTGGGGATGCAGCCGATCAATCCTGGATTCAGGGCGCCCCAGCGCTTGATCGATGGTCGCCTGGGTTATCCACTGTCGGGGCGCGGGACGGGTTTGAATTCCGTACCGGTATCGGACGAGGCAAGAGTGCTCAAGCTGTTTCCCAGCTTCACTGATGGTCAGGTTGAGGGTTTCCTGGAGATGTTGGGAGCCGAGCGGGAAGTGTATCTGGTCAATTTTGAGGCGGAGCATCAACGGTTGCTGAGCTGGTCTGAGCAATGGCTATCGACGCCGTCCACGCGTGTTTTGCCAGATGGCAGTGTTGTCGCCGTCGAGCAGTATGAAAAACAAGTGGTCGCTGAGTTGCTCAAGCGTTGCTGGCAAAGACAGTCACTCAAATACTCGCGCTATGGTGTTCGTCGGGGGTATGAACTGAGGCTGCGAGGTCGAGCGGTTGGGGCGCTGCCTGCTCTGGAGGTGGACTTTGGTCATGTGAATTTTTTGGACCTCAGTGACATGGGCCTCATGGCGGCTCCCAATGAGTTTCTCGAATCGTTTCCCTCTGTTCAACGTTTGGAACTGCAGGCCAACCGTCTTGTAGACATACCCACGCAACTGGATGAAATGCCCAGTCTTGCCTATTTGGACCTGTCCGGTAACCGCATCAGGTTAACCACCGGCGAAGCGGTTTCACTGGCTCGGATGAGCAGGCTCAGAGAGTTGAATCTAAACCACAACCCGTTGGAGCGAGTGCCTGATCTAAGCCAGATGAAGGAACTGTGCGTGGTTCGCTTGCAGGGCACCGGAATCAGTCAATGGCCAGTCGGGCTGGCCGATCCCCCCCGCCTGGAAATGGTCGATTTGCGTGATAACCAGCTCACCTCGTTTCCCGAATGGGCGGTGAATCCACCTGCGCAGCAGTCGGCGGCCATCAATCGGGTATTAAGGTTCACTGAACTGAACGGCAATCCTCTTTCCGATCAAGGCATCGCGCAATATGGGGAGATTCTGACACGTATCTACCTGGACAACGATGAGGCCGGATTGGCGCCCGTCCCCCCTGATTCGCCGGCTGATCGTGGTGCTGCCGGCGGCACCCTGGCGCCCTCGGCGCAGCGTCTAGAGCGCTGGATGCGCGATACGCCAGCGCCGGAGCAGAATGTCAGAAGGACGCAATGGGCACTCCTCGACAGTGAAGCCCTCGCTAGGGAAGCCGCCGCAGGAGAGGCTGGAAGGGCGGTCAGTGAAAGCGAGGAATTTTTCCGGCTACTGGAAAAACTACATCAGACGGCCGAGTACAAAAAAGCCTATCCAGACCTCAAGGCTAGGGTCTGGGCGGTGCTGGATGCGGCTGAAGAAAACGCAGTGCTGCGTCGTGAACTGTTCCAGTTGGCAGGGGAGCCAGAAACCTGCAGCGATCGTGCTGCGCTGATGTTCAGCCAGCTGGAAATCAAGGTCCTGACTCACAAGGCCCTGGCGCGCGTCGGCGATAGCGACGCAGGTCTTCAATTGCTCAATCTGGCCAAAGGTCTGTTTCGTCTGGATGAGGTGGAAGCGTTTGCGCTCAAGGACATTAACGAGCGCATCAAAACCATAGTCCGTTCCGATACTTCGACGCGCGACAAGGGCCTCCAACTGCTGTTGATGGATCAAATCGAAGTGCGGCTTTCTTATCGGGTCAACCTTAGGGACAGGCTGGACCTGCCAGGGCAGCCTACGAAGGCAGAATACGCGGGTTCGCAATACGTGCCTCGCGCCAAGCTGCAGGAAGCAGAACAGTATGTGCACAGCCTCAAGGACTCGAAGGCCGAGATTGAATCGATCGCGCAGCGTGATTTCTGGGCGCAGTATTTGAAAGAAAAATATCGCTCCAGGTTCGATCTGGCCTATGAGTCAACCCTTGAACGCCTGGAGCAGTTGGACATCGCCCGCACTTCGATGACCAGTGATGCCTACAACACTCAGTCCAAGGCACTGGCCGTCGAGGCCAGGGTTGTCGAGCAACGGCTCATCGACCTGCTGACACCCGAGGAAATACTCAGCCTGGAAAATGGCGGTAATGCTGCTTAGCGGATAGCTCCAACCCCGAATGTTGCCTGCGGCAGCCTTCGGGGTTTTGCGTAGTCAGAACAGGAAATACCGCTGCGCCATCGGCAACACATCCGCCGGCTCACACCACAACAGTTCGCCATCGGCCTTGACCTGATAAGTCTGCGGATCGACGTCAATGCTGGGCAGGTAGTCGTTATGGATCAGGTCGGTCTTGCGCACGCTGCGGCAACCCTTGACCACGGCGATGGTCTTCTTCAAACCCAATGCCTGCGCCAGTCCGGCTTCCTCTGCGGCCTGGCTGATGAAGGTCAGGCTGGTGGCGTGCAACGAGCCACCGTAGCTTGCGAACATCGGGCGGTAGTGCACCGGTTGCGGCGTCGGAATCGAGGCGTTGGCGTCGCCCATGAGGCTGGCGGCAATCGCCCCGCCCTTGAGAATCAGGCTGGGCTTGACCCCGAAAAACGCCGGGCGCCAGAGCACCAGGTCGGCCCATTTACCCACTTCGATCGAACCCACTTCGTGGCTGATGCCGTGGGTGATCGCCGGGTTGATCGTATATTTGGCGAGGTAGCGCTTGGCGCGGAAGTTGTCGTTGCCCTCGCCATCCCCCGGCAGTGGGCCGCGCTGCTGCTTCATCTTGTCGGCGGTCTGCCAGGTACGGATGATGACTTCGCCGACCCGGCCCATGGCCTGGCTGTCGGAACTGATCATCGAGAATGCCCCGAGGTCGTGCAGGATGTCCTCGGCGGCGATGGTTTCACGACGGATACGGCTTTCGGCGAAGGCCACGTCCTCGGCAATGCTTGGGTCCAGGTGATGGCAGACCATCAGCATGTCCAGGTGCTCGTCGATGGTGTTGCGGGTGAACGGCCGGGTCGGGTTGGTCGAACTCGGCAGCACGTTGGCAAAACCGCAGGCCTTGATGATGTCCGGGGCGTGACCGCCACCCGCGCCTTCGGTGTGATAGGTGTGGATGGTGCGGCCCTTGAAGGCGGCGAGGGTGGTTTCGACAAAACCCGATTCATTGAGGGTGTCGGTGTGGATCGCCACCTGCACGTCGTACTGGTCGGCCACCGTCAGGCAGTTGTCGATGCTGGCCGGGGTGGTGCCCCAGTCTTCGTGCAGCTTGAGGCCAATGGCGCCGGCCTTGACCTGCTCGATCAACGGTCCCGGCAGGCTGGCGTTGCCCTTGCCGGTGAGGCCGATGTTCATGGGAAAGGCGTCTGCGGCCTGGAGCATGCGCGCCAGGTGCCAGGGCCCGGAGGTGCAGGTGGTGGCGTTGGTGCCGGTGGCAGGACCGGTGCCGCCACCGATCATGGTGGTAACGCCGCTCATCAAGGCTTCTTCGATCTGCTGCGGGCAAATGAAGTGGATATGCGTGTCGATGCCGCCAGCGGTGAGGATCATGCCTTCGCCGGCAATCACTTCGGTCCCGGCGCCGATGGCCATGCTCACGTCGGGCTGGATATCCGGGTTGCCGGCCTTGCCAATGGCGGCGATGCGCCCGTCCTTGAGGCCGACATCGGCTTTGACGATGCCCCAGTGGTCGAGGATCAGCGCGTTGGTGATCACCGTGTCGACGACGTCGGCCGCCAGCAACTGGCTCTGCCCCTGGCCGTCGCGGATCACCTTGCCGCCACCGAACTTCACTTCTTCGCCATAGGTGGTGAAGTCCTTCTCGACCTCGATCCACAACTCGGTGTCGGCCAGGCGGACCTTGTCACCGACAGTAGGGCCGAACATGTCGGCGTAGGCCTGACGGGAGATTTTCATTCGTTCGCCTTGAGATTCAGGAAAATTTGAAGTCGTTCGCTGCGCTCACTATCGCGGGCAAGCCCGCTCCCACAGGGGAATGCGATCACTTGTGGGAGCGGGCTTGCCCGCGAAGAGGCCAGGGCAGACGCCGTAAAATTTAAAGGTCACCCATGATCCGTCCGGCAAACCCGAACACCCGGCGATGCCCGGCCAGGTCCACCAGTTCCACGTCGCGGCTCTGCCCCGGTTCGAAGCGCACCGCGGTACCGGCCGGGATATTCAGGCGCATGCCGCGGGTGGCGGCGCGGTCGAAAGCCAGGGCGTCATTGGTTTCGAAAAAGTGATAGTGCGAACCGACCTGGATCGGCCGGTCGCCACTGTTGGCCACGGTCAGGCTCAGGGTGCGCCGGCCGACGTTGAGCTCGATCTCGCCGGGCTGGATCCGGTACTCGCCAGGAATCATGCAGGTTGTCCCAGGGTCTTGAAGTAGATGGCGGTCGGCGCGTAGTGGCCGTCCGGGCTTTGGCAGTAGTTGGGCAGTTCGCCGACGCGGGTATAACCCAGTGACTGGTAGAAGGTTTCGGCGGCCGAGCCGGCTTCGGTATCCAGGTACAACAGGCCGCGCTGGTGCTGGCGCGCGGCAAGTTCCAGGGCATTCATCAACTGCTGGCCGAGGCCGCGTCGACGGGCCTGGTGCAGGACCTGGAGTTTTTGCACTTCGGCGCGATTGCGCCCGTTGGCTTTCTGGCACAAGCCAAGTTGCACACTGGCCAGGACCCTTTCTTCCTGGACCACCACCCACAAGAGCAGGCTGCCGTTCTCCAGGTCGGCCTGGACGGCGTTGAGGTAGGCGCGGGCCTGGGCGTCATCGATGTCGGCCAGAAAGCCGATCGAGGCCCCGTGCTGCACGGCGTCGAACAGCAAGTCGTGCAAGCCCTGGCGGTAGTGGGCAAAGCTTTCCGGGTTGACCCGGCGTAGTTGGGCGGCGTTCATCGTGGCTTACTCCTTGTGGGCCTGGGGTGGCTCCGAGCCTGGGTTGAGGGTCAATTGCATGAACGTCAGGTCGAGCCAGCGACCGAACTTGGTGCCCACCTGCGGCATCTGTCCGGTGGTGCTGAAGCCGGCCCGCTCATGCAGGCGGATCGATGCCGCGTTGCCGCTCTCGATGGCCGCCACCATCACGTGTTTGCCAGCGTCCCTGGCGCGCACCACCAGCGCTTCCATCAGGCGCGGACCGAGGCCGTTGCCGCGTTGGTCGTTGCGCACGTACACCGAGTGTTCCACGGTGTGGCGAAACCCATCGAAGGGCCGCCAGTCACCGAAAGAGGCGTAGCCGAGCACTTGCTCGTCGGCAGCGGCGATCACCAGGATCGGGTAGCCCTGGGCGTGGCGGGCGCTGAACCAGGCTTGGCGATTGGCCAGGTCGACCGCCTGTTCGTTCCAGATCGCGGTGGTGTTGAGCACGGCGTCGTTGTAGATGTCGCGAATCGCCGGCAGGTCGGCGGGCACGGCATCGCGGATGTGATACGGCATGGCGCGACCTCAGGCGATAGGTTGATGGACGGTGACCAGTTTGGTGCCATCGGGAAAGGTGGCTTCGACCTGGATCTGCGGGATCATTTCCGGGATGCCGGGCATCACCTGTTCGCGCTGCAGCAGGGTGGTGCCCAAGTGCATCAGCTCGGCGACGCTCTGGCCGTCCCGCGCGCCTTCGAGCAGCGCTGCGCTGATATACGCCATGGCCTCCGGGTAATTGAGTTTGACGCCGCGGGCCAACCGCCGCTCGGCCACCAGGCCGGCAGTGAAGATCAACAGCTTGTCTTTTTCGCGTGGGGTCAGGTCCATCGTGGAAATCCATCTGGGCAGAAAAAAAGAGCATTCGTAAGGTCGACCCGAACCCGTTGTCGGTGTTCAGGTATTCCATATTCGCGGCGCCAGCGCCTCGCGGCCGAGCAGGGCCGGGCGCAGCAGTGTCCATAAATCAATCAACCAACCCCGCGCCAGCAAGGTTTCACTGGCCAGGCAGCGGGCAACCAGCAGCCCGGGAAGTTGGGTCAAATCCCCGCGTACCGGGTTGGGCAATGAGCGACAGGCCTGCAGCAGTTCGCTGGCGATCTCGCCGGTCACCAGCAAGGTGGCAAATACCGGCTGGCCGTCCAGGCCAATCGGCGAGTCGAGCAAACCGTCAGCGCCGACAATGCGCTGGCGTTCGTGCCAGAGCAACTGGCCGTCGCGGCGGATCTCCAGTTGCGCTTGAAAGTGCCCATGCTCGAAGCGTTCGCCGCTGGCCGGGCGACCCAGTGCCACCACGTCCCAATAGAACAATCGCGCATCGCCCTGCAGTTCGATCGAGGTCTTGAGCTCGGCCTGGGCGGCGCTGAAGACGATGGTTTCCTGGGGCAGCCATTCCAGTGTGGCACCGGCGGCGACCTGCAAGTCGAGCTGCTGATAGGCGGGGCTGGCGGCGCGATACCACTTGGCGGCGCCGGGGCTGGTCAACTGCGCCCAGGCGTTGGGTCCGACGCTCGCGCGGACCTCCAGGCGATCGCCACCGGCAATCCCTCCGGGTGGGTGGACGATGATGTGCTGGCACACTTCGGGGCCTTCGGCGTACAGGTGTTTTTGCACCCGCAGCGGACCCTGATGGCGGCGCAGGGTCGGCCGCGTGCTGGCGCCGAAACGGGCGTAACCGAGTTCCAGCTCGGCATGCCAGCTGGGTGTGAATGCGTTGTGTTGGGCAGTGGCAGTCATATTTTCTGATTATCGTCAGGACGCTAGAGACTAGATCGTTACCAGGCCGCGTACACCCTCGGCTTCCATGTTTTCGCCGCGACCTTGCTGGACGATCTCGCCTCGCGACATCACCAGGTACTGATCGGCCAGCTCGGCAGCGAAGTCGTAGAACTGTTCCACCAGCAGGATCGCCATGTCACCGCGTGCCGCAAGCTGCTTGATCACCGCGCCGATCTCCTTGATCACCGAGGGCTGGATGCCTTCGGTGGGTTCATCGAGGATCAGCAGGCGTGGCCGGCTGGCCAGCGCACGGCCGATGGCCAACTGTTGCTGCTGGCCACCGGAGAGATCACCGCCACGGCGTAGCTTCATTTGCAGCAGCACCGGGAACAGCTCGTAGATGAAGGCCGGTACTTCCCGGGCTTCGGCGCCGGGGAAACGCGACAGCCCCATCAACAGGTTTTCTTCGACGCTCAGCCGGGGGAAGATTTCCCGGCCCTGGGGAACATAGGCGATACCAGCATGAACCCGCTGGTGCGGCTTGAGCCCACTGATGGTCTTGCCCTCCCAGTTCACCGCGCCCTCTTTGGCCGGCAGCAGGCCCATCAGGCATTTGAGCAGGGTGGTCTTGCCCACGCCGTTGCGCCCGAGCAGGCAGGTGACTTCGCCAACCTTCACCTCGAAGCTGAGGCCGCGCAGGATGTGGCTACCGCCGTAGTACTGGTGCAATTTATCGACTTGCAGCATGTTCAAATTCTCCTCAATTCCCTGTGGAGCGGGCGCTCGCTCCTACAGAGAGCAATCCACACCTGCGTTCAGCGTCCGAGATAAACCTCGATCACCCGCTCGTTGTCCTGCACCTGCGCCAGTGACCCCTCGGCCAGCACGCTGCCCTGGTGCAATACGGTGACGTGGTCGGCGATCGAACCGACGAAGCCCATGTCGTGCTCCACCACCATCAATGAATGTTTACCGGCCAGGCGCTTGAACAGCTCGGCGGTGAACTCGGTCTCGGCGTCGGTCATGCCCGCCACCGGTTCATCGAGCAGCAGCAATTGCGGGTCTTGCATCAGCAGCATGCCGATTTCCAGGAATTGTTTTTGCCCGTGGGACAACAGGCCGGCGGGGCGATTGACCGAGGCGGTCAGGCGAATGGTGTCCAGCACCTCACTGATCCGGTCGCGCTGCTCGCCATTGAGTCGGGCGCGCAAACTGGCCCATACCGACTTATCGGTCTTTTGCGCCAGCTCCAGGTTCTCGAACACGCTCAGGGCTTCGAACACCGTGGGTTTCTGGAACTTGCGGCCGATCCCGGCCTGGGCGATCTGCACTTCGCTCATGCGGGTCAGGTCCAGGGTCTCGCCGAACCAGGCCTTGCCGTGACTGGGGCGGGTCTTGCCGGTGATCACATCCATCAGGGTGGTCTTGCCGGCTCCGTTGGGGCCGATGATGCAGCGCAGCTCACCAACGCCGATGTACAGGTTGAGACTGTTCAACGCCTTGAAACCATCGAAGCTGACACTGATGTCCTCCAGGGTGAGGAGGGTGCCGTGGCGGGTGTTCAGGCCTTTTTCGGCGCGCTGCCCGAGGCCGATGGCATCGCGGCTGCTGCCGGCATCCTTGTTCGGTTCCAGGATCGGTTCGAGCATGAATTCGGCGGTCGCAGTGACTCTCATTGTTCACCTCTTTTTCTCAGCAGGCCGATCACGCCCTTGGGCAGGTACAGGGTGACGATGATGAACAGCGCACCGAGGAAGAACAGCCAGTATTCGGGAAAGGCCACGGTGAACCAGCTCTTCATGCCGTTGACCACGCCGGCGCCCAGCAGCGGGCCGATTAGCGTGCCGCGTCCGCCCAGGGCGACCCAGACGGCGGCTTCGATGGAGTTGGTCGGGGACATTTCGCTGGGGTTGATAATGCCTACCTGGGGCACGTAGAGCGCACCGGCCAGGCCGCAGAGCACCGCGCTCAAGACCCAGACAAACAGCTTGAACCCGCGTGGGTCGTAGCCGCAGAACATCAGCCGGTTTTCCGCGTCGCGCAGGGCGGTCAGCACCCGGCCGAACTTGCTTTGCGCCAGGCGCCAGCCGATGAACAGGCTGGCCACCAGCAGCAGTACGGTGGCACTGAACAGCACCGCGCGGGTGCCGGGTTCGGTGATGCCGAAGCCGAGGATGGTGCGAAAGTTGGTGAAGCCGTTGTTGCCGCCAAATCCGGTCTCGTTGCGGAAAAACAGGAGCATGCCGGCGAAGGTCAGGGCCTGGGTCATGATCGAGAAATACACGCCCTTGATCCGCGAGCGAAAGGCGAAGAAGCCGAACACCAGCGCCAGCAAGCCGGGGGCCAGTACCACCAGGCACAGGGTCCAGAGAAAGCTGCTGGTGCCGGTCCAGAACCACGGCAGCTCAGTCCAGGAGAGGAAGGTCATGAACGCCGGCAAGCCGTCCCCCGAGGCCTGGCGCATCAGGTACATGCCCATGGCGTAGCCACCGAGGGCGAAGAACAGGCCGTGGCCCAGGGACAGCAGGCCGGCGTAACCCCAGACCAGGTCCAGGGCGAGGGCGACGATGGCGTAGCAGAGGATCTTGCCGACCAGGGTCAGGGTGTAGGCCGAGACATGCAGGGCGTTGTCGGCGGGCAGCAGCGACAACAGCGGTAGCGCCAGTAGCAACAACACCAGTAGCGTACCGACGGCAATCGTCACCTTGGGCCCGGCCTTGCGGGTGGCGGTAATGAGCAGGGGCTGGTTCATCAGTCGATTACCCGTCCTTTGAGTGCGAAGAGGCCTTGCGGGCGTTTCTGGATGAACAGGACGATCAGCGCGAGGATCAGGATCTTGCCCAGCACCGCACCGATCTGCGGCTCGAGGATTTTGTTGGCGATCCCCAGGCCAAAGGCGGCGAATACGCTTCCGGCCAGTTGACCGACGCCACCGAGCACCACCACCAGGAAGGAGTCGATGATGTAGCTCTGGCCGAGGTCCGGGCCGACGTTGCCGATCTGGCTCAGCGCGACGCCGCCGAGCCCGGCGATCCCGGAGCCGAGGCCAAAGGCGAGCATGTCCACGCGCCCGGTGGGCACGCCGCAGCAGGCGGCCATGTTGCGATTCTGGGTGACGGCGCGCACGTTCAAACCCAGGCGGGTCTTGTTCAGCAGCAGCCAGGTGAGCACCACCACAAACAGCGCAAAGGCGATGATCACGATACGGTTGTACGGCAGCACCAGGTTGGGCAGGACCTGGATCCCGCCCGAAAGCCAGGCCGGGTTGGCGACCTCGACGTTCTGCGCGCCGAACAGCAGGCGGACCAGTTGAATCAGCATCAGGCTGATGCCCCAGGTGGCGAGCAGGGTCTCCAGCGGGCGGCCGTAAAGGTGGCGGATCACCGTACGCTCGAGTGCCATGCCGATGCCGGCGGTGACAAAAAACGCCACCGGCAAGGCCAGTAGCGGATAGAACTCGATGGCGTTGGGGGCGAAGCGCTGGAGCAGCATTTGCACCATGTAGGTGGAGTAGGCGCCGAGCATCAGCATTTCGCCGTGGGCCATGTTGATCACCCCCAGCAGGCCGAAGGTGATCGCCAGTCCCAAGGCCGCCAGCAGCAGGATCGAGCCCAGCGACATGCCGCTGAATGCCTGGCCGAGCAACTCGCCCACCAGCAGTTTGCGCTTGACCTGGCCGAGACTGGTTTGCGCTGCGGTGAGGACCGCGGCATCGGCCTCGACTCCAGGTTGGAGCAGGCTTTCCAGGCGGGTGCGGGCCAGTGGGTCGCCGGTTTCACCGAGCAGGCGCACTGCGGCCAGGCGCACGGCCGGGTCACTGTCGACCAGTTGCAGGTTGGCCAGGGCCAGGCTCAGGGCCGCGTGCACCGATTCATCCGCTTCGCCAGCCAGTTGCTGGCCGAGGAATTTCAATTGCGCCGGCTTGGCGCTTTTCTGCAGTTGTTGCGCCGCACCGAGTCGCACCCGGGGATCGACGGCGAGCAGTTGCTGGCTGGCCACGGCGGTGTCGACCAGACCCCGCAGGCGATTGTTAAGACGCAGGGTCTTGGCTTGGCCGTCGACGGTCACTACGCCTTGCTGCAAGGCATTGATCAATTCGACGCGCGCCGGATCGGGCTGCGCGGCCCAGGCTTCGAGCAGCCGGGCTTGCTGCGCCGGATTGGCGGTGACGAAGTCTTCGGCATCGCCGGCGTGGCTGGCCAGAGGCAGCAGTAGCGCTGCGAGTGTAAGGAACAGGCGAAAAAGCGACATGGTGATGTCCTGAATAGCAGCGACTACCCCTGTAGGAGCCGAGCTTGCTCGCGATAGCGGTGCATCAGACACACTGCCATCGTGAGCAAGCCGCAAGCGGGCACCCGCTCCCACAGGATTCTATTGGTCCGCTCAGTTGCTCTTGACCGCGTAATCCGGCTTCTTGTCGTTGCCGGCAATGAACGGGCTCCAGGGCTCGGCGCGGATCGGTCCTTCGGTCTGCCAGACCACGTTGAACTGACCGTCGGCCTGGATCTCGCCGATCATCACCGGCTTGTGCAGGTGGTGGTTGGTCTTGTCCATGGTCAGGGTGTAGCCCGACGGTGCGGCGAAGGTCTGGCCGGCCAGGGCTTCACGGACCTTGTCGACATCGGTGGACTTGGCTTTCTCGGCGGCTTGCGCCCACATGTGGATGCCGACGTACGTGGCTTCCATCGGGTCGTTGGTGACGGCCTTGTCGGCGCCCGGCAGGTTGTGTTTCTTGGCGTAGGCCTTCCAGTCTGCGACGAACTTCTGGTTGACCGGGTTCTCCACCGACTCGAAGTAGTTCCACGCCGCGAGGTTGCCCACCAATGGCTTGGTGTCGATGCCGCGCAGTTCTTCCTCGCCTACCGAGAATGCGACGACGGGCACGTCGGTGGCCTTCAAGCCCTGGTTGGCGAGCTCCTTGTAGAACGGCACGTTGGAGTCGCCGTTGACCGTGGAGATGACGGCGGTCTTGCCGCCGGCCGAGAACTTCTTGATGTTGGCGACGATGGTCTGGTAATCGCTGTGGCCGAACGGCGTGTAGACCTCTTCGATGTCCTTGTCGGCCACGCCTTTGGCGTGCAGGAACGAGCGCAGGATTTTGTTGGTGGTGCGCGGGTAGACGTAGTCGGTGCCCAGCAGGAAGTAGCGCTTGGCGCTGCCGCCTTCTTCGCTCATCAGGTATTCCACGGCGGGGATCGCCTGTTGGTTCGGCGCGGCACCGGTGTAGAACACGTTCGGCGACATCTCCTCGCCTTCGTATTGCACCGGATAGAACAGCAGGCCATTGAGCTCTTCGAACACTGGCAATACCGACTTACGCGACACCGAGGTCCAGCAACCGAATACCACGGCCACCTTGTCCTGGGTCAGCAGTTGCCGGCCCTTTTCGGCAAATAGTGGCCAGTTCGACGCTGGGTCGACGACCACCGGCTCCAGCAGCTTGCCATTGACGCCGCCCTTGGCGTTGATTTCGTCGATGGTCATCAACGCCATGTCTTTGAGCGAGGTTTCAGAGATCGCCATGGTCCCGGACAGGGAGTGCAGGATGCCAACCTTGATGGTCTCGGCGGCCTGGACTGTCCAGGTCATGCCCATCGCGGCAATGCTTGCCGAAAGTGTGAAAGCCTTGATCAAGCTGCGACGCTTCATTGTGCGATCTCCATGAACGTGTTGGGGTTTCTGGTTGGCATTGGTGGAAGGCTGAAGAGTCTTTAGCAAGGGCTGTGCCTAAGCGCGTAGGCCTGCGGTTTGGTGCCGCCGCCGAGGAGGACTGATGCGCGGGTGCACCAGGGACGGGCGTGCAACGCTATGTGGGGCATGGCGGTGCGCTGAAGTGGTGCCTGTGGTCCCTACATATGTACCGCACAGTCACGCTGTCGCTGGATAACCTGATGGCTCACTACAGGTCGTACACAGATTGGAGCTATTTCATGGACGAGAGAGAAGGCCCGAGTAATGCATCCCGGCATTCCAGCGCTGCAATTGTGCGCATGAGCCGAGAGTTTCTCTCGGCGGATGACGCAGCGCGGCATGCTCATGAACAGGTCGGTAAGCGACGTGACCACGAGTTTGTTGCAATGATCTTCGAGCGCAGCAACCAGAGGTTCGTCGTGACTGAACCGGTCGACGCCGGAACCGATGCGCTCGAAGCGCCCCCGCTGTTCCCGGTGGACGCCCAAGGCCGGCCAATCTATCCGGCGAACCACCTGCTACACAGCGTGTTTTATTCGCACCGGGCGCTCTCGACGCTGGATGCCGATCAGGTGCAGGGTTTGCAATGGTCGCGCGCAGACGCCAGCGTGAGCTTGCAGATGTTCAAGGTTCACGAGTTGTTCCATGTGGTCACGCAAGGTGTTCCGGCCTATCTGTCAGGTGCCGACGACAGTCTGTTGTGGTTCGAGCCCGATACCAGCGGCTGGCAGCAGTTGCTGGTGCGCTTGGGCACCGTGAGCAACCCGGGGCCACTGGCGCGGGGGCTAGAGGATGGCAGCGTTGTTCCTGTGGAGTTTGTAAAAGCGGTGGCGGGCGCAGGAACGTTGCGGGTCGTTGTCGACAGTCTGCTCTGGGGCTATCGGGGGCAAGTGGCCCAGGACTGGACGGCCTACCCGCCACAGACTCCGCGACCGGTACCGAAGCAGGTCGCCTATGGCGCGGTTTTTCCGTCCGCAGACGAAGCGGCGCAGGATCGTTTCTCCCGCGGGGCAGGGGCCGACGACAAGGAGCAGACCTGGTTCGGCTTTATCCTCAAGCGACAGGGCAGGGAGGAGTACATCGCCACGGAGTTGGTTGCGGTCGATGGTGTTCGAGACAAACTGTTTTCACGCGCTAGCCTGTTCCGCCGCTCCCGTCCGGGAGCCGGCATTGATTTTGTGTACCCGGAATCCTTCCAGCGCCATTCGTATTTTTATTCGCGCCAGCGGGTTACGCAGACTCCGCGTCCCAGCCGACTCTGGTTGGCCCAGCACTTCATTGTGCCCAGGGACCTGTATGTCGTAGTGGACGACTCCAAGAGGCCGTCGATCCTCGAAGGGCCTGAGTCGATTCCCACCTATATCGCGACACAGGATGGCGCACTGTTGAAGTATGTCGCGCGCAAGAGCACCAAGTTGTTTGATAACAACACCCCGAACATGGGGTTGGATGATGTCCAGAGCAGCCTGGTCAAAGGCACTCTGACCCAGACCGGTTTTGTCAGGTTAGTGGCCAACAGTGGCGAGTTGCGAGTCCTGCACACCAATATGTGCTGGGACAGGGAAGGGCTGGTCAATGCGCAATGGACGCCGGCGCAGAACCTCGAACGGCGTCTTTTAGGGCCTGTTTTCCCGACCCTGGATGATGCGGCGCTGCATGCTCGCGCGCAGGTCCCCGTGACGACCGATAGGGTCTATGGAGGCCTGATCCTGAAGCGTGCCGATGGCTTGTTTGTTGGCACCTTGCCGGTGATCACGCCTGAGGAAGACTTCGATGTGAAATGGATCTTCCCGGATGAAAGTGTCAGTGCCGGACTCTTCCCTGCCGGATGCACAATTGTGGCTCGCTATCGCGCGCGCCATGCCCGGGAGGTTCCGGTGCTCTTGTCTGCGTCGGAAAAACAACTGTACCTCAACATGTTGTCCGTGAAGGCAGTCCATACCGCGTTCGAGCGCGGGACGCGAACGATGGAGGAGTACCTGTTCGGGCCTGACGGCTCGGTGATTCGCTATCGCAGTGGTGCATGGAATAAGGTTCGAGCCAACCTTGCCCATGCCTTGACCGATTTCGGCAGTCTGCCCCATGACCTGGATGCAGCCTGGGTAAAAAAGCGTATCCATGAGGGGGATTTGAAACCGTCGGCGTGGGTCGATTCGCTGGCGAAGAACGGTTATCTGTACGTGGTGGCAGGCAGCTCTGTTTGGGGCGCGCCGCGTTTAGTCACCGATTTCAGCCTGGTGCGCCAGGCGAGCGGCGACACTGTGCCCAAGCTGCCACGCAGTGAGCCGCACTACAGTCCCGTATTTGCTGACGGCGTTGCGGTGGCACGTCATGTTCATGAACACACCGCAGAGCGTGGGGCGCTGAGTTTTGGTTACATTCTGCGGGATCGTTGGCATGACAGGTTCATTGCCACTCTTGCGATCCAGGTACCTGGCTCGACTCTGGCCTATGACCAGGTATTCCCCGACGGGCTCCTGCCCCAGGGCTACGTCGTCGACAGTCTGTACCTGTGCGCCGCCCAAGCACCCGATAAGCTGTCGGATAACGACTACCGGCATTTTTTTTCACCGATGGACATGCACCTGGCACTTGCGCATGTTCAAACGGAGCGGGGCAACTTACCCCTCTACTTATCGTGCAGTGACGGGGCGTTGTTGCGATTTGAGAGGGATTACTATGATCCGTTCGATCCACCGGACGAAGCCGCTCAGTTAGCGCTTAAGCGCAATCCGTTCGCGAGCCTTGTGCAGGCGAGTGCAGACTGGCGCGATGTACTCGACGGCACCTTCAGTCTGCCGACCTACATACGAAACATGAGAAAGGCTGGGCGTTTGCAAGTCATGGTGCCAAGTGCTGTCTGGGGGATCGGATTCCTGGCACGGGATTGGCAGCCGCGCAAAGCGGGCATGAGTGAGCAGGATCTCTGGTCGTGGATGCCGAAATTGGCAATGGGACCGATTTTCCAGCATCCCGACGATGCGGCCCGCTACATCCAGCACCAGGCGGGAAGTGCTTATGAGCAGGCAACTTCTTACGAAAGCGCAATATTGCGTCAAAAGGACAAGCATTGCTTTTGTGCACTGGAGCCCCTGGCGCGCAGTGACGACTCCAACCATCTGCTTGATCGCATTTTCCGGACGCCGAGTGACCCCACTACGACCCAGAGGAATCAACCGCCGATTTTTCCTGCGGGCTATGAAGTGTTTGCCAGCCACCAACTTTATCTATCAGGTACCAGCACGCTGGCAACCGATGCTGAACAGGTCTATGCAAACTTTGCCTCGCCCTGGTTGGTGTATCTGCACACCCATGCCCTGAAGGACAAAGGATTCAAGATCATTTCGTATTACTACTCAACACCCCATGGCGCGTTGCTGAAGTATGTGCCGCAGTACACCCAGGCAGAAACGGCCTTGCTGCGGACCAAACAAGCCGAGCGGGTTGGCGACCAGTGGGTCACTCGATTGTCGACAGCAGACTTCATTTCGCAATTGGCCGACATCGGTGAATTGCGGGTACTTACAGCCGCGCACTACTGGAATCAGTCTGGGCGTCTGGGCAGTAACTGGAAGACTGATCGGCTACAGGCGCCGCTGGCGCCAGTCAGTTTTCACCGTGATGAACTGTAGCGTCTGGGCACCTGCATACGATCAAAGGCGTTTGTTGGAACGCCTTTGATCGTGCGGTAAACCGGCGAGAGCTATTGGCGCGTGCAGGTTTCCATGCCGTGGCCACCGCCTTCATACTCGGGGCCGTAATAATATTTACTGAAAGATACACGGCCATCGGCGGCCGTTTTAACCTGCGCGATTCCCACGCCGTAATCTTTCAGGGCCGGGTCGGTGTGGGCAAAGTAGATCGCCAGCGACTTTTTGTGCGCGGCGGCGAAGCCGTTATAGAGGGAGTTGTCGGCCAGGGTCAGGGTGAAACTGTAGGCACCATACGGACCGGTACTTTGCTCGGGGTTGAGCTGCATGTCGACGGTGCCTTTGTACTCTCCGATATGACTGTCCATGCCAGTACATTGGTAATGCCCTGAATAGTTAGTGCCGGTAAATGGTGGCTGGGCTGCCATTGCCGGCAGTGAAATGAAGGCGAGGGAGGCTAGGATCTTCTTTATCAAGTTGACCTCTTTCAATTCTTTGTAGGAATTGTACGGATTGAAAAGTAGGAAGTTTCCCGTAACTAATGTTGTCTGGTTAGTGGGTGCTTAAGTTGCGGGAGCGGGAGTATGGCGAGGATTAGGCGGCGGCTCAAAACCAACCCAAGACAAGACTTTTCAAGTTGTTCAACGGTATTTCAAGCGCCCTTGAAATACCGTTGCTCCGTCCCTGGCGATGTTCAGGAAGAAGAGGAGGCCGCTGCAGTCTGCCGGCTCACGCGCGCCAGCAGGAAACGGTCCAGCACCCACATCACCACCAGCGAAGCGCCCACCAGCGGGAACAGCACGGCCAGCACCAGCATGATCAGCACCCCGGTTTTCCAGGTCGGCAGGCCATGGCGCAACGGTGGTACCCCGACTTTGCCCTGGGGCCGGCGCTTCCACCAGATCACCACGCCACTGACGGCGCTGAGCAGGATCATCAGGCAGATCAGCAGCACGATGAGCTGGTTGAGCACGCCGAACATCTTGCCTTCGTGCAGCATTACCCCCATTTCCGTGGCGCGGGCGACATTGCCATAGTGTTCCCAGCGCACATCGGCCAGGACCTTGCCGCTGTACTGGTCGACGTGCAGAGTGGCGTCGTTGCGCGGGTCGTCGGCGAACACGGCGATGGTGAACACACCGCTGGCGCTGGTAGGCAAGGTGATGCTGTAGCCCGGCTCGACCCGGCCTTGCTCGGCGATTTCCTGCACCGCCTGCAGGCTGATGCCCGGAGCTGCCGGCGCGCTGCTGGCGCCGTTGTGGGCCATGTGTTCGGCGTGGTCGCCGGACATCGGCATCGGCGTATTTTCCATGGCCCAGGGCACGGTCTGGCGGGCCGCGGTGTTGAGGCTGCGCGCTTGCTCGTCGGACTTGGGGACGTTGTCCCACATGGCGGCCGGGAACTGGTTCCAGAGTTCGGCGTAGGATTTGCCCCAGAAACCGGTCCAGGTCATACCGCTGAGCAGCATGACCAGCAGCAATGCCGCCCCCCAGAAGCCGGTGACGGCGTGCAGGTCACGCCACAGCACCCGACCACGACTGTTCAGGCGAGGCCAGAGAATGCCGGCGCCGCCCTTGCCACGAGGCCACCAGAGGTAGACCCCGGACACCACCAGCACGATGCCCCAGCCGGCCGCCATCTCGATCAGGCGATCGCCGAGGGTGCCGATCATCAGTTCGCCGTGAATCGCGCGGGCGATGGCTTGCAGGTTGTACTTGGCATCCTGCTCGCCGAGGATGTCGCCGTGGTAGGGGTCGACGAATACGTTGAGTTCGTTGCCCTGGTTGTTCAGCACAAACTGCGCGCTGCGCTCGGCATTGATCGCCGGCAGGTACTGGGTGACCTGGCCCTGTGGATACGCCGTTTGTACCCTGCGCAGCAGATCATCGGCACTGAGGGTGTGATGGCCGGCCGGGACATTCAGCAGGTTGCCGTACATCAGGGGATCGAGTTGTGGCTTGAACAGGTAGATGGTGCCGGTCAGCGCCAGCATCACCATGAAAGGGGCGACGAACAGCCCGGCATAAAAATGCCAGCGCCAGGCCAGGTTGTAGAAGGACACTTTGGGTTGGCTCATCAATAGCACTCCGCTCGGCTATGAATCTTTTATAGGTGTTGTGTGGCTGCTGGTTCTGCAGCAACTGGCGCGGGCAGCGCCAGTTGCTACAGGCATGGCGTCCTTGCGAAGCGTTTTAGAAACTCATGTCCACTTTGGTCCAGAACGTGCGCCCCGGTTCATTGATCGCTTGTGGATCACTGGCCGGGTAGCCGAACCCGGCGTTGCCGGCCAGGTTCAAATGCTCGGCGTAGTCCTTGCCGAACAGGTTGTCGATGCCGCTGCTGACCTTCCAGTGCTGGTCGATGCGGTAGGCGCCATTGAGGGAGAACACCGCGAAGCCGGGGCTCTTGTCGTAGTCCTTGCCCACCACGTTGCCCTTGTTCTGGTCGATGCGGTTTTGCGCGGCGACTACCCGCCACAAGGCACCGGCGCTCCAGTTGTCTTCGCTGTAGGTCAGGCCGAAACGCGCGTCCAGCGGCGGCATTTGCGGCAGGGCGGTGTCGTGGGTGGTGTCTTTGCCCCAGGCGTAGGCCAGGGTGGCGTCGGCTTTCCAGTGGGAGGTCAAGTTGTAGGCTGCACCCAGTTCACCGCCCATGATGCGGGCGTTGATGTTCTCGGCCCGCGAGCTGGTGCCCATGGGCGTGGGGGTGTAGTCGAACAGGATGTAGTCGTGCACTTCGCCGATGTAGGCCGAGGCCCAGGCTTCGAGGTCCTGGGTCTTGTATTGCAGGCCGACGTCGAGCTGGGTGGTTTTCTCCGGCTGGATCGAGTCGAAGGCGTTGAGCGACCCCACGGGACCGGACTTGGGCGAAAACAGCTCCCAGTAATCCGGGAAACGCTCAGCGTGGCCCAGGCCTGCGTACAGGGTGGTCGGGCTCTCCGCCAGGTCGTGCTCGTAGCGCACGAAGCCGCTGGGCAAGGTATCGGCGCGGGTGTCGTCGGCCGTCGGGTTGGGTTTGCTCATCATCCCGGAGCCGATGCTCTGGCGAAAATCCTTGGCCGAGGCACGGTCCAGGCGTGCGCCAGTGATCAGGCGGTTGCGGTCGGCGGCGTACCAGGTCAGTTCACCGAACAGGCCGTAATTGTGGAAGTCCGCATCCTTGTTGCGTGGCACGTCCTTGTAGGTGTCGATGCCCATGGCGCTGCGCTGGCGGTGCTCGTTGGTCTGTGCGTCGACACCGCTGACCAGTTGCAGGTCGGCCCAGCGCCAGGTGGCCTTGACCCGCGCACCGAGGGTCCGGCGGTCGACGTTGGAGGCCATGGGGCCGGCCATCATCCCGGTGCCGGAAGGCGTGCGCAGGGTGTAGTTGTCCATCACGTGGTCGGCGTAGTTGTAGTAGACCTGGGCCTCGAGTTTTTCCAGCACTTCGCTGAGGTCCGACTGCACGAAACGCAGGCCCAGGCTTTCGCGCTTGAACTGCGAGCCGTCCATGCCGCGTCCGGCATAACGCGCTTCACCGTCGCCCTTGCCAGCGGTCAACTCCAGCAAGGTGTCGGTGTTCGGGGTCCAGCCGACGGCGACGTCGCCGTTCCACTTGTCATAGCGCGACGGCACGCTGTCGTTGTTGCCGTCCTTATAGTCATCGGAGTGGGCAGTGTTGCCGATCACCCGCACGTAGCCCTGTGGGCCACCCGCAGCGGCATCCAGCACTTTGTCGAAGCGCCCGTTGGAGCCACCCAGCACGCTGGCATTCACCCGGCTGCCGAGTTCGCCGAAACTTTCCGGATCGCGATCGAAGAGGATCGTGCCAGCCGAGGCGCCGGGGCCCCAGAGCACGGTTTGTGGGCCCTTGATCACCGTGAGCGTGTCGTAGGTTTCCGGGGATATGTACGAGGTGGGTGCGTCCATGCGGCCAGGGCAGGCGCCCAGCAGCATGCTGCCGTTGGTGAGGATGTTCAGCCGCGAGCCGAACATGCCGCGCAGCACCGGGTCGCCATTGGTGCCTCCGTTGCGCACCAGGGCGAAGCCGGGAATGGTCTTCAAGTAATCGCCACCGTCGCTGGCCGGCACCGGTTGGCGCGGGTCCTTGGGGTTGGTGACGATGGTCAGGGGCGAGCTGGGGGCAATGCCCGTGATCACCGTGGGGCTCAGCTCTTCGGCGTGCTGGCTGTGATCAACGGCCGTCTCGGCGGCGCCGGCCAATGGCGTGAGCAGGGCGCCGCACAGCAGCGCGGTGGCCTGTTTGAGGCGAACGCGCAAGGTATTAGGGGCGAAAGTTGCCTGGGCAGCGCTCAGGCGTGGGGCAGCAGAAAACCTGGACATAACAATTCCATCAATCAGTCGTAAACACACGGCCAGCAGCCAGTGGCTGTCGAGTTCAACAGTTGGCCGTGTCAGTGGGGATGTGGGTGTTTACGCGTTGATGGGTGGGGCGCGGGTGCGGGCGCCGGGGAAGACGGTCAGCCGGGCATGACCCAGGCGAGGTGATGAGCTGATGAAACCTTGCGCCAGAGGCGGGTCGAAAGTCGCCAGGGCCAGGCTACCTGGCAGTGCCGGGCAATTGAAGAGCAGGTTGCAGTAGCCGCACTTTTCCCAGATTGCATGGTGATCGGCCTGGGGCGCGCAGTGTTCGGCAGGCGCTTGGGCCTCATGCTCGGCATGGGCTCCGGGCGCCATGTCCATGCTCATGTCCATCGACATGCTCATGGACATTGGGGCGCGTTGATCCATCGGCATCGACTGAGAAATCAGTGGGCCGATAAAGATCAACAGCATGGCAAACAGACTGACCCAGCTGCCACGCGCGACCGTCAAGCTGGTCTTGCGTGGAGCTGTGCGCCTGCGGCCGGGTGAGCGCTGCGCGTTCACGGGCGGTGGTGCTGCCGGTTACTGGGCGTGCTGGTGCGTGTCGGTGCCAGCGGGCGGTTGTTTCTGCACCGCGACGTCCACGGTGAGGTTGCCGGCCTTCTCGAAATGCAGGGTCAACGGGAAGCGCTTGCCGTCGCTCAGCAGGCTGCGGTCCTTAAGCTCCATGAGCATCACGTGGTAGGCCATTGGCGCGAACGTGATGGTGCCACCGGCGGGAATCTCGACGCTGGGCACCTGCTGCATTTTCATCAGGTCTTTTTGCATCAGGTGTTCGTGCAACTCGGCTTTGCCCGAGATGGGCGAATCCACACTGAGCAGTCGGTCAGCGGTTTTGCCATTGTTGTGAATGACAAAGTAGGCCGCCACGGTTGGGGCATTGGGCGGCAGCTCTTGTGACCAGGGGTGGGCGATGTCCAGCTCACCGGCCTTGTATTCATGGGCATTGGCAAAGCAGGCAGGCAACAGCAATGCGGCGAGCAGCAACGTGTGCTTCACCAGGGATGGTTTTGACATGGCAGTTCTCCGGAACGATTAAAACGCAGGGTAGTTGCGAATCGAATCAGACCAGGGGAGAGGCCCGGGGGTTGAGACTGGGCCATTGCTGGCGCGGTGTCGGCGAGTCGAGGGTCGGCGCCGGCAGGCTGCGATTGGCTTCGAACCGGGCGAAGTACAGCTGCGGCGTATGCCCGGGCAATGCCACCAGGGGCGCTGAACCCGAGCAGCACCAGCAGTGCTGCATGTTGGAGTGTTGCTCGCCGGGCGGGGTTTTCTGTTCAAGGTTACCCAGGGAGATGGCGACCATGCGGGTGCCACTGGACGAGCAGAAACTGCCCCACATCAACTGCTCGGTCGGCGACTGGCCGGACGCTTTGGCCATGGCGCTGGACATCGGCATGGCGAGCATGTTGAACAGCACTGCGAAGCAGGCGATCCAGGCAATTGCTAGCCGTTGTCGGGACATGGTCAGATCCGGTGAAGTGGGAGATCAGGCGGCGTATTTAGCCTGATCGGGGTGGATAAGTAAAAAGCTGTCGTGCGGTGTGGTGTCGCAGTGTCATCAGGCAGCTGTCGCGTGAAGCTTGAGGCCCAAGGCCTTCATCACCTTCATGATAGTCGCGAATTCCGGATTGCCAGTGCTGCCGAGTGCCTTGTACAGGCTTTCACGGCCCAACCCGGTGTCGCGGGCGATCTGTGTCATGCCTTTGGCGCGCGCAATGTCATTGAGCGCGCATCGGATCAACACACCGTCGCCTGCATCCTCTTCAAAGCAGGCGTCCAGGTAAGCCGCCATTTCCTCAGGTGTCTTGAGGTATTGGGCGACGTCGAAACGGCTAAATTGTTCAGCCATGGCTTACTCCTCGCTACCGATGTTTCGCGCCATCGACTGCGCGCGCTTGATGTCGCGTTTTTGCGTCGACTTGTCCCCTCCCGCCAGCAACAGGTAAACCACTTGGTGTTTGCGGGTGAAGTACATTCGATAGCCAGGCCCGTAGTGGACACGCATTTCATAAACAGCCTCGCCCACAGGTTCACAATCACCGAAGTTGCCATGTTCCGCAGCTCGAAGCCTCGCCAGCAGGCGAGCCTTGCCGATGGTGTCCTTGATTGAGCCAAGCCAGTCGGAAAATAGGTCTGACTGTTCGAAGTCGATCATGGCTGATCGTATTCCTTGGGATACAGGTTGGCAAGCAGCACTTTCTCCAGGACGAACGGCGGGTGCCCAGTAGTCTTGGGTCGTGTGCTCGAAGTATTGAGGTGTTTACGAAGAGTTGACGCAATGTAGAGCAGGCGTGTCGGGTTACACCAGACAGCGCTTTCTGGTTGTCTTGCCTGCTTTTTCTTGCTTGCCGTTGGTGGTCAGGAACCGTCTGACAACGACAGTGCCTTCAATACCTGCTCCACAGTGACAAATTCCCGATCCGCCGCTGGCAACACTGGACGCTTGAGAATCAGCACCGGCACCCCACGCTCGCGGGCTACTTCGAGTTTCGGTTCGGTGGCGCTGCTGCCGCTGTTCTTGCTGATCAGGACGTCGATCTGCCGACGCTGGAACAGCGCGCGTTCGTCTTCGAGGTGGAATGGTCCGCGGGCCCCGAGCACTTCGCAGCGCGGGTTGCCGGGGTAAACCTCGAGCGCGCGCAAGGTCCAGAACTGCCCGGCAGGGATTTCGTCCAGGTGTTGTAGCGGCTCGCGGCCCAAGGTGAACAGCGGGCGTTGGAACGGCTTGAGGGCTGCACTCAGTTCGGCCCAGTCGCTGACTTCGCGCCAGTCATCGCCGGCTTGCGCCTGCCACGCTGGCCGGCGCAGCGCCCAGCATGGGATAGCGCTGAGTCGCGCGGCAGTGACGGCGTTCTGGCTGATCTGTGCGGCGTAGGGGTGGGTGGCGTCGAGCAGCAGGTCGATGCCTTGTTCCTGGATGAAACGGGCCAGGCCTTCGGCTCCGCCATAACCGCCGACGCGCACCTGGCACGTCAGGTCGCTGGGTACCCGGCCGACACCGGCCAGGCTGTAGATGTGCTGCGCGCCAAGCGTGCGAGCGATCGCCAGGGCTTCGGTGATACCGCCGAGCAACAACAGCCGTTTCATGGCAAGACTCCCGCTTGACCGACAATGCCGCCCTGGCGGTCGATGGCAAATACTTCGACCTGGACCTGGGCCGGCACCACGCTGCGGGCGAACGCCAGGGCGTGCTGGCACACCGCGTCACCCAGGGCGATGCCGGCGGCGCTGGCCATCGCCAGGGCCTGCTGACTGGTGTTGGCTTGGCGAATCTGCTGCTGCAGTGCGGCGTCGGCGCCCACCGCAGCGGCCCATTCGGCCAGTTGCACAAGGTCGATGCTCGAATGTCGACTGTGCAGGTCCATGTGGCCGGCGGCGAGCTTGCTGATCTTGCCGAAGCCACCACACAGGCTGAGTTTATCCACAGGCACTTTGCGCAGGTGCTTGAGCACCGCACCGACAAAATCGCCCATTTCGATCAGGGCGATTTCCGGCAGGTTATAGACCCGGCGCATGGTGTCTTCGCTGGCGTTGCCGGTGCAGGCGGCGATGTGCAGGTAGCCGTTGGTCTTGGCGACGTCGATGCCCTGGTGGATCGAGGCGATGTACGCCGCGCAGGAAAACGGCCGGACGATGCCGCTGGTGCCGAGAATCGACAGGCCACCGAGAATGCCCAGGCGCGGGTTCATGGTCTTCAGCGCCAGGGCTTCACCGTCCTGGACGTTGACCGTCACCGCAAAACCGCCGGTATAACCGAGCTCCAGGGCCAGGGCGCCGAGGTGGTCGCTGATCATCTTGCGCGGCACCGGATTGATCGCCGGCTCGCCGACGCCCAGCACCAGGCCTGGGCGTGTCACGGTGCCGACGCCAAGCCCGGCACTGAAGCGAATGCCGGGCTCGGCGGTCAGGCGCACCTGGCTGTAGAGCAAGGCACCGTGGGTCACGTCCGGGTCGTCGCCGGCATCCTTGATCGTGCCAGCCTCGGCGCCGTCAGCCAGGAGCCGGCAGAACTCCAGGCGCATCTGCACCTGCTTGCCCTTGGGCAGGACGATCTGCACCGCATCACTGCTGCCGCCGCCCAGCAGCAAGCGCGCCGCCGCGAGGCTGGTGGCGGTGGCGCAACTGCCGGTGGTCAGGCCGCTGCGCAGGGGGGCGGGTTGTTCGCCGGTTTCGTCACGCATCGAGGGGTTTGACCAGATCCAGCAAGGTAATCGGCAGCGCCTGGCGCCAGGTGTCGAACTCGCCCAATGGCTGGGCCTGGGCGATGTGCAGCCGGGTCAGTTCGCCGCCGTGCCGCTCACGCCAGGCCAGCAAGGTCATTTCGCTTTGCAGGGTGACGGCGTTGGCAACCAGTCGGCCGCCGGGTTTGAGTTGCGCCCAGCACGTTTCGAGCACGCCGGCACGAGTCACGCCGCCGCCAATGAATATCGCGTCCGGGCGTTCGAGTCCGGCCAGCGCTTGTGGTGCGCTGCCGCGAATCAGCTGCAGGCCGGGGACGCCGAGGGTGTCGCGGTTGCGCTCGATCAGTAGCTGGCGGCCTGGGTCCGCCTCGATGGCCAAGGCGCGGCAACTGGGGTGGGCGCGCATCCATTCGATACCGATCGAGCCTGAGCCTGCGCCGACATCCCACAACAATTCACCGGGTATCGGCGCCAGGTGGGCCAGGGTCACGGCCCGCACGTCGCGCTTGGTCAATTGACCGTCGTGGGCGAAGGCCGAGTCCGGCAGGCCGGCCAGACGCGACAGGCGCGCAGCAGTCGGTTCGGCGATGCACTCGATGGCCAGCACATTGAGGTCGGCGACCGCGGGATCGTCCCATTCGCTGGCAAGGCCGTCGATCCGCCGCTCCTGCTCGCCGCCCAGGTGTTCCAGCACGCTGATCCGGCTCGGGCCGAAGCCCCGTTCACGCAGCAGCGCGGCCAATGCAGCCGGGCTGTGCCGGTCGTTGCTCAGCACCAACAGGCGTACCCCGCTGAACAATTGGCCGTTGAGCGCGGTCAGTGGTCGGGCCACCAGCGACAGGCAGACCGCCTCTTGCAGTGGCCAGCCGAGGCGGGCGGCTGCCAGGGAGCAGGACGACGGCGCGGGCAGGATCAGCATCTCTTCGCTGGGCACCTGACGCGCCAGGCTGGCGCCGACGCCGAAAAACATCGGGTCACCACTGGCCAACACACAGACCGGTGCGCCGCGTTGCGCCAGGAGCGGCTCCAGGGAGAACGGGCTTGGCCACAGTTGGCGCTCGCCACGGATGCACACCGGCAGCAGATCTAGTTGGCGCTGGCCGCCGATAATCCGTGCGGCCCCCAGCAATGCACGCCGGGCCTGCTTGCCCAGTCCCTTGAAGCCGTCTTCTCCGATGCCTACGACTGTCAGCCAGGGGGCCATCTATATTCCTCAAACATGAAGGTTCCGACGGGCAGGCTTTTCATGCCGTCGGACAAAGCAGGCATAATACCGCGCCTTCGCCCGCGAAGTGCTTCTACCTCTTGAGTCGGTCGCCCCCTTGAACGAACGTCCGTTGCATCCTGCCTTACGCCCCTCGGCCTGTCCGGGGTTGCTGCGTATCGTCCAGGCGCTGGATGGCGGGATCTGCCGGATCAAGTTGAGCGGCGGCTCGATCAGTGCCGCCCAGGCCCTCGCGGTAGCCACGGCTGCCGAGGAATTTGCCGGCGGGGTGATCGAGGCGACCAACCGCGCCAATTTGCAGATTCGCGGCATTACCGGCGAGCACTCGCGGCTGATCGAGCGCCTGCTGGCGGCCGGACTCGGTCCGCGCTCGGCGGCGGGTGACGATGTACGCAACCTGATGCTTAGTCCGGCCGCCGGCATCGACCGCGCCATGGTGCTGGATACCCGGGCGCTGGCGGCGCAGATCCTCGCGACCCTGGAGAGCAATCCGGGCCTGCATGACCTGTCCGCCAAGTTCGCCGTGCAACTGGATGGCGGCGAGTCGCTGGCCATGCTCGAGCACCCCCATGACCTGTGGTTGAGTGCGTTCGAGCGCAAGGGTGAGCCCTGGTTGGCCTTTGGCCTGGCCGGTTGCCCGACGGACACCGCCGCGGGTGCCGTGCGGCTCGACGACGGCCACTGCCTGGTGGTGGCGGTGCTGGAGCTGTTTCTCGCATTGGCGCGGCCGGAGCAGACTCGCATGCGCCACTTGCTGGCCGAGCGTTCCTTGGACTCGCTGCTGGTGCTGCTCGGTGAACGGCTGCCGCTGCAGCGACTCGATACCTGGCAGCGCACGCCGGCACCGTCGGGGCGGCACCTGGGTACTTATCCACAGCGTCAGCCGGGCCTGGTCCATGTAGGGGCCGTGCCGCCGTTGGGACGGCTGACCTCAGCCATGCTCCAAGGCGCGGCGCTACTGTGTGCGCAATACGGTGATGCCAGTCTGCGCCTGACACCCTGGCAGAGTCTGTTGCTGCCCAGCATCCGCGAGCAGGACGCGCCCGCCCTCAGCCAACAGTTGCAAGCGCTGGGGTTCCTGTTGAGCGCCGATCAGGCCCTGGCCCACGTGCTGGCCTGCACCGGTTCCACCGGTTGTGCCAAGGGCCTGGCCGACACCAAGCGCGACGGCCAGCGCCTGGCCGCACTGCGCCAATCAGCTGGCGCGCCAGTGCAGGTGCACTTATCCGGTTGCCCGCGTTCCTGCGCCGCCGCCCATACGGCGCCCGTGACCTTGCTGGCGGTCAGCCCCGGTCACTACGACCTCTATTTTCGCGATGCGGGGCAGGCCGGTTTCGGCGCCCTGCAAGCACGTAACCTCACTATTGAAGCGGCGGGTGCACTGCTTGATGCCCGCCCACGGAGCCCCCTTGATGCTTGATTACATCCGCGACGGTCAGGAGATCTATCGCAACTCCTTCGCGATCATTCGCGCCGAGGCGAACCTGGACCGTATTCCGGCCGATCTGGAAAAACTCGCGGTGCGGGTGATCCACGCCTGCGGCATGGTCGAGGCCATCGATGGCCTGCAGTTTTCCGCCGGGGCGGGCAAGGCCGGGCGTGATGCGCTGGCGGCCGGTGCACCGATTCTGTGTGACGCGCGGATGGTCTCCGAGGGCGTGACCCGGGCCCGCTTGCCAGCCAACAACCCAGTGATCTGCACTCTGCGCGACGACAGCGTGGCCGAGTTGGCGCGCGAACTGGGCAACACCCGTTCCGCTGCGGCGCTGGAGTTGTGGCGTCCGCACCTGGAAGGCAGCGTGGTGGTGATCGGCAACGCCCCGACCGCGTTGTTCTACCTGCTGGAAATGCTCGACGCCGGCGCACCCAAGCCGGCGCTGATTCTCGGCTTCCCGGTGGGGTTTGTCGGCGCCGCCGAATCCAAGGCCATGCTCGCGGCGGACAGCCGAGGCGTGCCCTTCGTGATCATGCAAGGCCGGCTGGGCGGTAGCGCCATGGCCGCCGCCGCGGTCAATGCCCTCGCCACGGAGATTGAATGATGCAGCAACCTGGACGCTTGATCGGCCTGGGCGTGGGCCCCGGTGACCCGGAACTGATTACCGTCAAGGCCCTGCGCCTGCTGCGCGAGTCGCCCGTGGTGGCGTACTTCGTGGCCAAGGGCAAGAAAGGCAATGCCTTCGGCATCATCGAAGCCCACCTGCAAGAGGCGCAGAACCTGTTGCCGCTGGTGTACCCGGTGACCACCGAAGCGTTACCAGCACCGCTGTCCTACGAAGAAATCATCAGTGATTTCTACGACGGCGCTGCCCAGGCGGTGGCCGCGCACCTGGACGCCGGCCGCGACGTGGCGGTGATCTGCGAAGGCGATCCGTTCTTCTACGGCTCTTACATGTACCTGCACGACCGTCTGGCCACGCGCTATGAAGCCGAAGTGGTGCCAGGTGTGTGCTCGATGCTCGGTGGCGCTTCGGTGCTTGGCGCGCCGTTGGTGTATCGCAACCAGAGCCTGTCGGTGCTGTCCGGCGTGCTGCCCCACGAAGACCTCAAGCGCCGCCTGGCCGATGCGGACGCGGCGGTGATCATGAAGCTTGGCCGTAACTTCCCGAAAGTGCGCCAAGTGCTCGAGGAGCTGGGACTGGCCGAGCGAGCGCTGTATGTCGAGCGGGCGACCATGGCCAATCAGAAGATTGTGCCGCTGGATCAGGTCGAGCCGATGTCCTCGCCGTACTTCTCGCTGATTATCGTTCCTGGCGAAAGGTGGCAAGGCTGATGACCCATTCCACGCCAGCCATTGTCATTCTCGGCCAGGGTAGCCTGGCCACTGCGCGTCGCCTGCAACAGGTGTATCCCACCGCCTTGATCCACGGTCTCGGTGGGCGGGTAGAAGGCGCAGACCGGGTGTATCGGGAGTTCGGCGCGACCCTGCGCGAACTCTATCAACAGGGCACGCCGATCATTGCCCTATGTGCGGCCGGTATCGTGATCCGCACCCTGGCACCGTTGCTGCTGGAGAAAGGTGTCGAGCCGCCGGTGCTGGCGGTGGCGGAAGACGGCAGCGCAGTAGTGCCGCTGCTGGGTGGTCTCGGCGGGGTGAATGGCATGGCCCGGGAGATTGCCGCGGCATTCGAGGTGGCGCCAGCGATCACCACCAGCGGTGAGCTGCGCTTCGGCACTTGCTTGCTCAATCCACCCAGCGGATATGCGTTGGGTGATCTGGAGGCGGGTAAACGTTTTGTCTCCGATCTGCTGGCCGGTCACTCCGTGCGCGTCGAAGGTGCCGCGCCCTGGCTGGCGCAAGCCCAACTGCCGGAGGATCCGCAGGCCCAGCATTCGATCCACGTCGGCAGTGCCGAGCGTGTGGCGACGGTCAACGAGTTGTTGATCTATCCGCGCAGCGTCGCGGTGATCGTGGCGAGCGCCGCAGAGGATCTGCCAGAGCGGATTCGCGCGGCCTTGCAGGAGGCGCAACTCGCGCTGCCGGCCCTGGCCTGCCTAGTGGCGCCGCAGGCACAGATGGCCTGCCCGGTGTTGCGTGAAGCCGCGCTGGCGTTAGCCGTACCGCTGCGTTTTGTCGCCTCGGCGATCGACCTTGAAACCCTGGCGCGCAGCGCCGTGCCAGAGGGGCGTCTGATCGCCAGCGCCCAGGAGCTGATGATTGCCGTGGCCGAACAGCCGCTGCAGGTGAATCTTATCGGCCGTCCCCGTGGGCGTCTGGCGGTGATTGGCCTCGGCCCGGGCGCCGCCGAACTGATGGTGCCAGCGGTGAAAGCCGAACTGGCGCGAGCCACCGATGTGCTCGGTTATGAAACCTACGTACGCATGGCCGGACCGTTTCGTCAGGACCAGGTGCAGCACTGCACCGACAACCGCGAAGAGATGCAACGGGCCCGGCACGCCTTTGAACTGGCCGCCCAGGGGCGTTCGGTGATCGTGGTGTCGTCCGGTGATCCGGGAGTGTTCGCCATGGCGGCGGCGGTGCTTGAGGCGCTGCACGAGTCGGATGACCCGGCGTGGCATAACGTCGAACTGCAGATCCTGCCCGGTGTCTCTGCTTCGCTGGCCACCGCCGCCCAGGCCGGAGCACCGCTGGGGCATGACTTCTGCGTGATGTCGCTGTCCGACAACCTGAAACCCTGGTCGATCATCGAGAAGCGCCTGGACCTGGCCGCCGAGGCCGATCTGGCGCTGGCGTTCTACAACCCGATTTCCCGCTCGCGCCCCTGGCAGTTGGGGCGCGCGCTGGAGATTGTCGCCCAGCATCGCGCACCTGCAACGCCGGTAGTCCTGGGCCGGGATATCGGCCGTCCCGGCCAGACCCTGCGCATCACCACCCTCGGTGCGCTGACCCCTGATCAAGTCGACATGCGCACTATGGTGCTGGTCGGTTCTTCCACGACCTGCACTTTTCCACGTAGCGACGGCGGTGAGTGGGTCTATACGCCACGTTGGTATGGTGAAAAGCCTGGCACTTGAATAATAACGCCCCTTCTTAGGGGCGTTATTGTTTTACCCCTGTTAACGGATTTGTGAAGTTTGTATTGGGGGCAGATAACCGTGGCCGTATAACGCTGAATAAATCACAGCTTGAAGTCATTCTCTCGGTCTGCTGTTTCGCGGTGCCGAAGCGCTCGATGCGGCGTCAAGGCATGGACTGGAACTGGCCATGGAGTTTTCTGGCGAGCGTGTCTCGCTGTCACCGGCAGAGCTGATGGCGGGGCTTGAGCCGGGCCTCAGGGCACCAGGTAACCCTTGACCCCGGTAAAGATGATCTGCGCCGCCAGTGCACAGACAAACAGCCCCATCAGGCGGCTGACGATCTGCAAACCCTGGTCACCGAGAATCCGCTCGATGCGATTGGAAAGGTACAGCACCACGCCCACAGTGAGACTGGCCAGGGCAATACTCATGATCGCGGTGAGTTTATCGTCCCAGTGCGGTTGGCCGACGCCCATCACCAGCAAGGCACCGATGGTGCCGGGACCGACGGTCAGCGGGATGGTCAGCGGGACGATGGTCACATCCTGCTGCACGTTGTCGGTCTGCACCGCGGATTTGCCTTGGGCCATGCCCAATGCCGAGATGAACAGTACGCTGCCGGCGCCGATGCGAAAGGCGTCTACGGTGATGCCGAACACGTTGAAAATCACCCGGCCGAACAGGTACAGCAAAATGCTGGAAATCAGGGTCGCGAGGGCGACCTTCCACGCCAGGCGCCGACGCTCCTTGTTGGAATAGCCGCGGGTCAGGCTGATGAAGCACGACAGCACGAAGAACGGGCTATAGAGCACCAACATTTTCAGGTAAACGCTGAATAGCACGTGGAGCATGGTTTTGGCTCGCGGCGGGAGAGTGTTGGGGGAGTCTATCAGTCGGTCTATGGGTTGTGGGAGATGGCTGGGAGATCAATGATTATTTTGTCGGTACGTAGTTAGTTGTTTTGTTTAGGTAGTTCAATACTTGGGTGGCAGTTATTATTGGAAAGTTACAGGTTGCTGTTTGTGATTTTCCTTGTTCCTGTTTATGGTCGCTCTGCAGTCGCATGAAGAGGCTGGAATTATAATCAAGGAGCTGGTCATGAATGTTGTTGATGGTGTGTATGGAATGACTGCCGTCGGATGTGTTGAACGTATCAGGAATTATGAGATGGCGGACTCCTCGACTCTACGCTCCCGCAGTTTTGCTTTGCCGGAAGTTGAGGCGCCGGAAAAGCTGCTGTTGTCGGGGAGGGTGTTTTGTCTTTTACCGGTAATCTCGCTGGGCAAAATATCGACGATGTCATGCACGCGTTTCTTTTTGCAACGCTGGCGTCGAACAAAGCATTTCCGCGCGAGGAGCAGGGTAAGGAGTGGTACTACCATTTTGTCCAGGTCATGACCGATGCCGGTTGGCTGCCCACCCAGAAGTTTTATAACGACATCAATATCGGGGGTAACTCGGTGCGCATGGATGAATTGGTCCTGGAGATCCTTGGGGCTGTCGTGGCCGGGATTGCCTTGCCGGGTTCTACCTCCGCACTGATGCTGAAATTGGCAAGTTCCGCCATCAACGCACTGAAAAAGCGCGAAACCGCGCTGACCCTGTATGAGCGCAACATGCTTGAAAATGGCGTAGGCGGTACCGCGGCCGGAACCTGTACGGAAATCAATGGTGAAGTGACACTGGCCTTGGGGACCGTGCGGTTTATTCGCAAGAATACTTCGACCCAGGTTCTGTTTTCCGACTGGGATTCTCGCGATGTGAAGCTGTATCGCGGTGAGTCGGTATTCAGGAAAGTACCGGCTATTGTCGAGGTGACCCGCGAGGTCATTCTAGAGAAGTTAGGTATCAACGCAAAAACCAAGATCTCCAACTACCAAATTTAACGGAATAAAAATAAAAGGGGAGCCATGCAGTGGCTGCCCTTTTAGTTTTGGGGGTTTGCTATGGAACAGCATTACATGGTGTATGCAGTAAGGGATGCGGTTGTTGCATTGCCCGGAGCCAATGGCCTGGCCACGTGTTCTGATGTCGTCAAATCGTGCCTGTTGGCCCAACTGGTGGCTAATAAAAAAATGCAGATGAAGGCGGCTGTCGATTGGTACGACGCCTATCTGCAGGTGGTCGATGATTTTTGGATACGCTCGCTCAAGGCGCAGCAGCATTTTTCCCTGGGACCCCAGAGTGGCAGTTCCCCCTTGGAGTGGGCAGCCGGGATGATGACCAATTGCAAAGATCGTTCGGGGCAGGCTTTTGCCGCTTTCCTGCCCCATATAGCGCACTTGAACAGCTCCGTTGCAGCCATTGGCGAGCTGCCTGGAAACGCCAGTCCAGCCCTGCAGGACGTGCGTCTGTTGGCGATCCTGGCGCTGACGCCAACCTCGATCATCAGCCTGTATATCGTCTTCCAGACTCGCCAGGTGCTGAGCGCAAACCCCTGGTCGCAGGCATTTTGCGTTGAGGAGGTGGTGGGCCCTGTATGCATTCGCCAGGCGCGGGCGAATCTTTCCGAACTCCTTTATGCACGGGCTCGTGAGGCTGTTGACCTGAAACTCAGGGATAAACTGAGCGACAACCTTGCGAAGCTGGGTGAAATCACCGATGTCACCTGTAAACCCTTCACGGTGGAGGGCCGCTCATGATCGATACCACTGCACAGGCCGCCGTGGTGGGTGGCAGCCTGATCGCCTTTGCCGGTGATCTACCGGAGTCCCATCGGGAAGACATTTACCTCAGTACCCTGTACGCGCAAAGGGCGACCCGCGCGGCAGTTGCCGATGGCCTGGAAGGCGACTGGTTTGAGTATTACCGCAACACGCTCAAGTTCATCGGCTGGGATGTGCCACGGCCGGAGGGGTTGCTGCTCACGTCCACCGACTCGATGGGCCATCAGGTCATTCAGCAGATTTCCAGGCGCCTGGGTGAGGCTTTTTCCAGTCCTATCAGTCGTGCAATGGCAGCCCTGGAGCAGAACCAGGCGGCGCTCGATTTGTTCGAGTCCAGCAGCCTGACACAGCAGGCCGGGGTCTTTCAGATGATTCCCTGCATCGCCAACGGCCCGAACAAGATCGACCTGGGTCTCTACCACCGACAGTTCAGGCTGTATCGAAGCGCTCCGCAGTTTCTATTCGCGCAAGAACAGGTGCGAGAGAGCAGGGAGCAGATGGCGTTGCTGACCTTCAATACGCTTTACTACGCGCAGTTTCGCGAGAAAGTTAAAAAAGCGGTCCTGGAGCAATCACTCACGTCCATCCGCGGGCTGTCGATTTGACTGGGACGCAGCGAGGGGATTGATCAGACGGGCGATGTGTTGCGATTGTGCTGATCGCGCTGGACCACCCAGTACTCGACCAGCTCACGCAGTTGCGACAGCTCCACCGGCTTGGCCATGTGCCCGTCCATGCCGGCCTGGCGTGCGCGGTCCTTGTGTTCGGCGAGGATGTGCGCGGTCAGTGCTACCACTGGGGTCCGAGTGCGTTGGTTGCCGACTTCCCAGGCGCGTAATTGCTGGGTGGCGGAAAAACCGTCGAGGATCGGCATTTCGCAATCCATCAACACCAGGTCATAACGCTGGGCCTTCATCGCCTTCAAGGCTTCTTCGCCGTTGCTGGCGGTGTCCGGTTGCAGGTTGAGTTTGCCCAGCATGCCGCGAATCACTTTGGTCGAGATGCTGTTGTCTTCGGCGACCAGGATGCGGAAGTCGCTGGGCACACTGACCTCCAGGGGTTGGTTGCCGGGCAGAGACGGGGAGACGGCCTGGCCTTTGTTGCGTTGGGTCAACTCGTCGGCCAGGGTGGTCTTGAGCGTATAACCGGCCACGGGCTTGGCCAGGATGCGCTTGATCCCGGCATTACGCGCGATGATCTTGCTCGGGGCGTTGCTGATACCGGTGAGCATGATCAGCAGGATGTCGTGATTCAGGCTCGGGTCTTCCTTGATCTTGGCGGCCAGTTGCATGCCGGTCATGCCGGGCATGTTCTGGTCCAGCAGGACCACGTCGAAATAATCGCGCAGGTGCGCCTTGGTACGCAGCAAGGCCAGGGCTTCCTTGCCGGAAGGCACGGCACTGACATTCAGGCCCCAGGCCGTGCATTGCTGCACCAGGACCTTGCGGCAGGTGTCGTTGTCGTCCACCACCAGCACCCGTGCGCCTTGCAGCGGGCTGTCGAGGTCGGATGTCGGGTGTTCGAGACGGTCCGGGTCCAGGGGCAAGGTCAGCCACAGTGTATTGCCCTGATTACTGCCGCACTTGATGCCGAACTCGCCGTGCATCAACAGGATCAACTGGCGGGCAATCACCAGGCCCAGGTTGCCGCCCAGGGGTGTCGCGGAGAGGAAGTTCTTGCTGTGCAGTTCTGCGTGCATCAAGGCTTCACGTTCTTGCGCCTCCATGGGCAGCCCGCTGTCCTGCACGGCGATGCGCAGGCGCGGTTTGCTGCTGCGTTCATCGAGGGCGACAACGATCAGGATCTCGCCTTCCTCGGTTTTTTTCAGCGCGTTTTCCAGCAGGCTCAGCAGGGTCTGGCGCAGGCGTGTCGGGTCGCCGCTGATCACGCGTGGCACCTGGGGCTGGATGAAGCTGATGAGCTCGACGTTCTGCTGTTCGGCCTTGGCGCGGAAGATGCTCAGGCAGTCGTCGACCAGGGCATTGAGGTCGAACTGCACGTCATCCAGTTCGATTTGCCCGGACTCCAGCTTGGAGATGTCGAGGATCTCGTTGATCAGCGTCAGCAGTTCGTTGCCGGCGCTGTGGATGGTCTGCACGTAGTCGCGCTGCTTGACTGACAGTGGCGTGCCCAGCAGTAGTTCGGTCATGCCCAGTACGCCATTCATCGGGGTGCGAATTTCATGGCTGATCTTCGCCAGGAACTCGGCCTTGGCGTTGATTTCGGCATTGCTGGCGGCCAGGTCGCGGCTGATGCTGAAGCGGTTCTCGATGATGCTGCGCTGGCGCTCGGTCAGCGAAATCCCCATCAGCAGGCCGCTCAGTCCGATAAAGGCCAACAAGGCGGTGATCAGGCTTTGTGGGGCGACCACTGTCAGGCCCAGCAGCGCCGGCAAGATGATCAGCGTGCCGAGGTTGAACACCACCATCGCGATGACGAAGAAGCGGGCCGGTCGGTAGCCCTGCTGCCAGTGGTAGGCGCTGACCAGGAGCATGCTCAGGCCGGCCAGCGCGACCAGTGCATAGGTCATCAGGTTCAGCGGCAAGGTCTCGACGAACAGCAACAACAGGCTGCACAGGACAATGAACAGGATATCGCCCATCAGCAGCTTGTTCAGCGGGTGCGGGCCCAGCGGGGTAAAGAACCGATAGGTGAACATCAGCCCGCACGGCGCCGTCAGTAGCAGGGCCAGGTAGGCGTCGGGGGTTTGCAGGGCATGCCAGTCGGGTAGCCATGGGCCGGCCAGGTTCAACAGCAGCAGCATGCCTAGCATCAGCAGGCCTTCACACGCCGCGAGCCACAGGCAGGTTTGCGAGCGGGTGAAGGCATAGCGCGTGAGGTTGTGCAGGATCAGCATGGCGATGCAACCGAACAACAGGCCGTAGATCAGCGTCTGGGTCTGGTTGGCGGCGGACATGACCGCTGATTGCAGGGTGATGTAGGGCCGCAACTGGTGTTCGGACACCAAGCGTAGATATACGTCGAGTGGCTGCTGGACCTGCGGCAGCGGCACCATGAAGTCGGTGCTGGGCAGCGGGCGGGTACTCAGTGCCTGGTCGTTGCCACTGTGGGTCTGCTCGATCAGCGTGTCGCCGTCCAGCACATAGAGGTCCAGGTGCACCAGGTCGGGGGCGAAGATGCGCAGCAGTTGTTCGTGTTTGCCAGGATTGAGCCGAAAGCGCAGCCACAGCGCGCCATCAGGGTCGGCGGCGGTGATCTGGTCCAGCTCAATCGGGCTGAATTGATTGGTGTAGCGGGCCGAGCGGATGTCGGTCAGTTGCAGGCTGCCGTGTTCGTCGAGCAATACCGCCCAGCCACTGCCTTGCGTGGCCTGGGCCGGGAGCATGCAGAGCAGGGTCAGTAGGGTGACGGTCAAGCCAATGGCAATCCTGAGCCAGCGCACGGCGGAATCCCTTCTTAGGTTGATGCCAGATTACAACTATGCGCGGGCCTGGAACAGGGCGGCAAGGACCAGCGGCCCTTGCCTGGCCGAACGGCTGGCTTATTACTGGTTTTCGCCACGCTCGCGGGCAATGGCGCGGTAGCCAATGTCCTTGCGATAGAAGCAGCCGGTCCAATTGATCTTGGCAGCCAGTTGGTAGGCTTGCTGCTGGGCGGCATCGACGCTGGCGCCCATCGCCGTGGCGCAGAGCACCCGGCCACCGGCAGTCACGACGTTACCGTCCTTGAGCGTAGTGCCGGCGTGGAAGACTTTACCTTCCAGTGCGGCGGCTGCATCCAGGCCCTGGATCACATCACCCTTGGCGTAGTCAGCCGGATAGCCACCCGCAGCCAGGACGATGCCGACGCTTGGGCGTGGATCCCACTGGGCTTCGACCTTGTCCAGCGCTTGGGCCAGTGCCGCTTCGACCAGCAGGACCAGGCTCGACTGCAGGCGCAGCATCACCGGTTGGGTCTCAGGGTCGCCGAAACGGCAGTTGAATTCGATGACCTTCGGATTACCGGCCTTGTCGATCATCAGGCCTGCATACAGGAAGCCGGTGTAGACGTTGCCTTCGGCCGCCATGCCCTTCACGGTTGGCCAGATCACCAGGTCCATGACCCGCTGATGCACTTCGCTGGTGACCACTGGCGCCGGGGAGTAGGCTCCCATGCCGCCGGTGTTCGGACCGGTGTCGCCATCGCCCACACGCTTGTGGTCCTGGCTGGTGGCCATCGGCAGGACGTTCTTGCCGTCGACCATGACGATGAAGCTGGCTTCTTCGCCGTCGAGGAACTCTTCGATCACCACGCGCGAACCGGCGTCACCGAAGGCATTGCCGGCGAGCATGTCGCGCACCGCGTCTTCGGCTTCCTGCAGGGTCATGGCGACGATCACGCCTTTACCGGCAGCCAGGCCGTCGGCCTTGATCACGATCGGCGCACCTTTTTCACGCAAGTAAGCCAGGGCTGGCTCGATCTCGGTGAAGTTCTGGTAATCGGCAGTCGGGATCTTGTGGCGCGCCAGGAAGTCCTTGGTGAAGGCCTTGGAGCCTTCCAGCTGGGCCGCGCCGGCGGTTGGGCCGAAGCAATCCAGGCCGCGGGAGCGGAACAGGTCAACCACGCCAGCCACCAGCGGGACTTCCGGGCCGACGATGGTCAGGGCGACGTTCTGCTCGGCAAAGTCTGCCAGTTGTTCAAGGGCCAGGACGTCGATCGCGACGTTTTCGCACTTGGCTTCAATGGCGGTACCGGCGTTGCCGGGTGCCACGAAAACCTTCTGCACACGCGGATCCTGAGCCACTTTCCAGGCCAGGGCGTGTTCACGGCCACCGCTGCCAATGATCAAAACATTCAAAGAGAGACTCCTTCGGAGAGAGCTGCTAGCTAAAAGCTGCAAGCAAGAGCGAATGTGTGGCTCTCAATTGCAGCTTATGGCTCTGAATTAATAAGGCTGCATCTGCAAGAAAGAGCGACACATATCTGCTCTTTCTTGCAGCTTGCAGCTTGAGACTTGTAGCTGCCGTATTTCAGTGACGGAAGTGGCGCATGCCGGTGAAGACCATCGCGATGCCGGCTTCATCGGCCGCTGCGATCACTTCTGCATCACGCATCGAGCCACCTGGCTGGATCACCGCCGTCACGCCGGCCTTGGCTGCGTTGTCCAGGCCGTCGCGGAACGGGAAGAACGCGTCGGAAGCCATCACCGAACCGACTACCTGCAAGCCGGCGTGTTCAGCCTTGATCGCAGCGATACGGGCCGAGTTCACACGGCTCATCTGGCCAGCGCCGACCCCGATGGTCTGGCGGTTCTTGGCGTAGACGATGGCGTTGGACTTGACGTACTTGGCCACTTTCCAGGCGAAGATCAGGTCGTTGATCTCGTGTTCGGTCGGTGCGCGCTGGGTCACGACTTTCAAGTCGTCGGCGCCGATCATGCCGATGTCGCGGCTCTGTACCAGCAGGCCGCCGTTGACGCGCTTGTAGTCCCAGGCAGCGGCACGCTCAGCCGACCACTCGCCGCAGGCCAGCAGGCGCACATTGGCCTTGGCCGCAACGATGGCGCGGGCCTCGGCGCTGACGCTCGGGGCGATGATTACTTCGACGAACTGACGCTCGACGATGGCCTTGGCGGTTTCAGCGTCCAGTTCGCGGTTGAACGCGATGATGCCGCCGAAGGCCGATTCGGTGTCGGTGGCGTAGGCCAGCTCGTAGGCCTGGCGAATACCGCCTTCGGCGTCTGGGCTGACCGCTACGCCGCACGGGTTGGCGTGCTTGACGATCACGCAGGCTGGCTTGACGAAGCTCTTCACGCACTCCAGCGCGGCGTCGGTATCGGCCACGTTGTTGTACGACAGTTCCTTGCCCTGCAGTTGGGTCGCAGTGGCGATCCCGACTTCGGCAGGCGTCGCTTCTACGTAGAACGCCGCGCTCTGGTGCGGGTTCTCGCCGTAACGCATTTCCTGGGCCTTGACGAACTGGCTGTTGAAGGTGCGCGGGAATTCGCTGCGACCTTCGGTGCTGAGGGTGTCAGCCGCCTGATTCACGGTGCCCATGTAGTTGGCGATCATGCCGTCGTAGGCGGCGGTGTGTTCAAACGCCTTGAGCATCAGGTCGAAACGCTGGGCGTAGGTCAGGCCGCCGGCCTTGAGGTTTTCCAGGACGCTGGCGTAATCGCTGGCATTCACCACGATCGCTACGTCTTTGTGGTTTTTGGCTGCCGAACGGACCATGGTCGGGCCGCCGATGTCGATGTTCTCGATCGCGGTCGGCAGGTCGCAGCCCGGCTTGTTGATGGTGGCTTGGAACGGGTACAGGTTGACCGCCACCAGATCGATCGGCTTGATGCCGTGCTCGTTCATGATCGCGTCGTCGATACCGCGACGACCGAGGATCCCGCCGTGGATTTTCGGGTGCAGGGTCTTCACCCGACCGTCCATCATCTCGGCAAAACCGGTGTAATCCGCGACTTCCACAGCGGCTACGCCATTGTCCTGCAGCAGCTTGAACGTCCCACCGGTGGAGAGGATCTCAACCCCAAGGGCTTCAAGCTCCTTGGCGAATTCGAGGATCCCGGTCTTGTCGGAAACGCTGATCAAGGCGCGGCGGATCGGCAGGCGGGTAGTCTGGTCGGTCATCTCAATTTCCATCAAAAGCAAAGGAAGTCAGCAAAAAAGGCGACCGGTTTTACGCGGGCGCCTTTCTGGTTTGATTAAATGCTTACAGCAAATCGTACTGCTTGAGTTTCTTGCGCAGGGTGCCGCGGTTCAGTCCCAGCAGCTCACTGGCCTTGGTCTGGTTACCCTTGACGTAGTTCATCACGCTTTCGAGCAGGGGAGCCTCGACTTCGGAGAGCACCAGGTTGTACACATCCGTGACGGCAGCGCCCTCAAGGTGGGCGAAATAATTGTGCAGCGCCTTCTCGACTCTCACGCGAAGGGTCTGGCCTTCTTCGCTCGGCGTATTGAGGTGCTGTTTCAAATTCACGTTGTCGCTCACGGGTGTTGTTCCACTCACTAAAGTCTCGGTCATCATCGTCATGCGGCCACCCCTTCTCCGTCCCCTGTCAGGCTCTTATAACGCTCGGCAAAAAACTCCCGGACGTTGGCGCATTGTGTTTCCGTTCCATCCAAACGATTGAAGTGGGCGCGAAATTCCCTGGCGCCCGGCAAGGTTGCGAGATACCAGCCGACATGCTTGCGCGCAATGCGTACGCCCATGACGTCTCCATAAAAAGCATGGAGTGCGGCCAGATGCTCAAGCAGAATACGTTCCACTTCGCTCAGCTGCGGAGCCGGCAGTTTTTCGCCGGTACGCAGGAAATGCTCGATCTCACGAAAAATCCATGGCCGCCCCTGGGCAGCCCGGCCTATCAGCAGGCCATCGGCACCGGTCGCGTCAAGCACGTGCCGGGCCTTCTCGGGCGAGTCGATGTCGCCATTGGCGAACACCGGAATCGACACCGCCTGCTTGATCGCGGCAATGGTGTCGTACTCGGCGTCCCCGGTGTACAGGTCGGCACGGGTGCGCCCGTGCACCGCCAGCGCCGTGATCCCGGCCTGCTCGGCGATCTTCGCCACGGTCAGGCCGTTCTTGTTTGCCCGGTCCCAGCCGGTGCGGATCTTCAAGGTGACCGGCACATCAACCGCGGCCACCACGGCCTGCAGGATCTCAGTCACCAGTGCTTCATCTTTCAACAGGGCGGACCCGGCGGCCTTGTTGCAGACCTTCTTTGCCGGACAGCCCATGTTGATATCAATAATCTGTGCGCCCAGCTCGACGTTGGCCCGGGCCGCGTCCGCTAGCATCTGTGCATCACCACCGGCGATCTGTACCGAGCGAGGCTCGGGATCACCTTCGTGGACCATGCGCAGGCGCGACTTGCGGGTGTTCCACAAGCTCATGTCGCTGGTTACCATTTCCGAGACTACTAACCCTGCGCCCAATCGCTTGCACAGCTGACGAAAGGGCTGGTCGGTGACGCCCGCCATCGGGGCGAGAATCAAGCCGTTGTGCAATGTATATGGGCCGATGCGTACCGCCGACATAGGACTTCCCTGTTGTGGGGTCGGATCATGAGAGTTCGAAAAAGGGTTGGCATGATACCCGCTCTCGATGACTGGTTAAAGGCTGAATTGGATAAAATCTGAACAGTTACTTTGTTATTGCCAGTAGTTTGGTGCGCCTCGCCAGCCGTCAGAAAGCCACCGTCAAAGGCAGGACACTGAACCGATTCACTCGGGCGAGTGAAAGCTGAGGCTGTAATTCACGGCCTTGGAGCCGGGGTCGAGGATGTCCAGGGCGATGTGGATCGGCGTTTGTGGCGGCATCTCCGCCAGGCCGGCAAGGTCGCCATTGAGGTATTCCCCCGGCTTGAATCGCCGACTGGCGATCAGGTGGCCGTTGAGGTCGGCAAACCGTAACTCCAGCAGCGGGAACGGCTGGGAGAACGGCGCACGGTTATAGATGATGGCGTCCACCACCAGGGCGCCGCTGAAGTCCGGGTGGCTGCGCACCACCAGGTTACTGCTCTTGATTTTGGCGATGTCGACCTTGGACGGCACATTGCAGCCAATCTGTGGGCACAGCTGCTGGAACCAGGGGCGGTACTGGTCCTGGCGGGCCAGTTCGTCGAAGTGGTAGGCGATGTACTGGCCGGCCAGGGCGCCGCCCGCCAGCAGCACCATCAAGCCCCAGAACAGGCGTCGGCCCCAGGGTGAGCGGCGCTTTTGCCAGTCCAGTTGCAACGGGTCGTCGACCAGGTCCTGCAGCACTTCATCATGGCGGGCGGACTCGTTGCGCGGGCGTTTCTTGCGCGGCGGTTCGATAACCTGGGGCTGATCTTCCAGCTCGTCGTCATCGGTGGCGGACAGCCGTTCGTGGCGCAGGTCCTGCCTGGCGTCCTCGTCCACAGGCTCAAGGCGCAGTTGCGGAGCCTCGGGTTCGTCGTCATCAAGATCGACCAGCGACAGCGAAGGCTCGGTGCGTGAGGAGGTGTGGGGTTCGTCGAGATCGTCGATCGAGCCGTTGCCTGTTGCCGGGCTGCCGTCGTTGGTCAAGGCGCGTTCGGCTGCAGACTCGCTGAACAGGCTGTCGGACCAGGGTTCTTCGCTTTCGCCGCTGTCGCGCCGGGCACTGAGCGAGTCTTCCCGAGGCTTGCGCTCCTGGCCGAACTCCTTGGTCGGCTGGATTTCCCGCTGCTCCAGCCGGGCCAGTTCCTCGTCGAGGTCGAGGTGGTCCAGGTCAAGCTCGGCGGCGGTCCACTGCTTCTGGCTGATCGCTCGTTGCTCGGGAGCAGGTATGGCCGGCGGCGGGGTAAGCGGGGTTGCTTGCTGACCCTGGCGTTGCTCGAGCAACTGGCGGGCGGCGTTGAACACTTGCAGGCACGAGCCGCAACGAACCACCCCGCGAGCCACGCTCAATTGAGTGTGGCTGACGCGAAAACTGGTCTGACAGTGCGGGCATTGAGTGACGAAGCTGTCGGTCATGCGGCCATCCGGAGTCTGCAAGCGCTCATTCTAGCGCCGACGGCCGGTAATACGCACCCAGCCGTCGCGATTGGCGATCGGGTCGAGATCAAAGTCCTGGGCATAAGCACCAGCGACCTCGTCACCTTGCTCGGCAAGGATCCCCGACAGCGCCAGGCGTCCGCCGGACTTGACCAGGCTGGACAGTTGCGGCGCCAGTGAAACCAGGGGGCCGGCCAGAATGTTGGCGACCAGCACATCGGCCTGCACCGGTGGCAGATCTTGTGGCAGGTACAGTGGGAACAGCTCTTCGGCAATGTTGTTGCGCCCGGCGTTGTCGCGCGATGCTTCCAGCGCTTGCACGTCGATATCGGTGCCGACCGCTTGTTTCGCGCCGAGCAGCAGGGCGGCAATGGCCAGGATCCCCGAGCCGCAGCCGAAGTCCAGCACGTTGCAATCTTGCAGGTCCTGGCCGTCGAGCCACTCCAGGCACAGCGCGGTGGTCGGGTGAGTACCGGTGCCAAACGCCAGGCCCGGATCCAACAGCAGGTTTACCGCGTCGGGCTCAGGGGCGGCGTGCCAGCTTGGCACGATCCACAGGCGCTGGCCGAACTGCATCGGCTGGAAGCCATCCATCCAGCTGCGTTCCCAGTCCTGGTCTTCGATCACTTCGCTGTGATGCTCGGGCAGCGGGCCGCCGGTCAGCAGCTCAAGGTGAGCCAGCACCGGGCCAGGCTCGGTGCCACCTTCAAACAGGGCCAGCAGGTGAGTGTGCGACCACAGCGGGGTGGTGTTCAGTTCCGGCTCGAAGATCGGCTGATCTTCGGCGTCCATGAAGGTCACCGAGACGGCGCCCACTTCAAGGAAAGCGTCTTCGTAGGTTTCGGCTTGTTCTGGGCTGATGGCGAGACGGACTTGCAGCCAAGGCATGGCGGGCACCTTTGAAAAATATTGATTGCAGCCTAGCGGTCTGCGAGAAGCCCGCAAGTTTACGCGAGCGCGAAGGTTTTGTGGGAGTGGGCTGTGAGCTGGGGCGAGGGAGCTTGCTTGCGTGGCGGCCTCTGGGCTGACCGGGGTGTTGGATTGGGCCGAGGACATATCCATTTCTGCGGTAACGGCCTCCTATGGTTCCGCCTGACGGCGGCTCACTTTTGGACAGCGCAAAAGTAAGCAAAACGCTCTTTCCCCACCACTCGGCACCTCGCTTGGGCTCGGTGTTCCCTCACTCCGGCTTGAATCCGTGGGCCGCCGCCACGCGCCATCCATGGCGCGGGGCGGC